>CAYQKH010000108.1:0-10585 GCA_964417945.1 uncultured Opitutales bacterium | reverse complement strand
CAAAGGGCGGGGTCCTCGGCGGAGGTATCGAACCCGTCGAGGGTCCCGGCGACGCGGATCGGGCTCTGGTCCGACCAGGTGTGCGGGAAGGGGCCCAAGCCGGAATGGCCTTCCCGGAGGTTTTCGAGGACTTGATCCGATCGATGGCCGATACTGGTGATGAATCCCAGCCCGGTAATACAGGGGAAACGGTTCATGGGTGCCCCGGTAAAGTTCCGGAGTCCGCGAGTTTGATGCGAAGATAATTCTGGAGGTCCCCGAAGGTCTGGATGGGGTCGAGCTCTTCGTTGGGGATAGAGATTTCAAAGAGATCTTCGAGGAGAAAAACGGCTTCGACGAGGGCGACGGAATCGAGGCCGAGATCCTGGTTGAGGTGTTTATCCGGGGCGAAGGCGGAGGCGCGGAGGGAAGCGGGCTCCGGGTGAAAGTAACGCAGGATTTCGATGATCAGGAAGTCGAGATCGGCCGAGTTGTTGGAGGCGAGGTAGCGCTCGCAGGCAAGGGCAGTGGCGGGAGGGTGTCCCTGGAGTTTTTTTCTCCAATCAACTGGTTCAGGGTCCGTCATGGCTAAAAATTCACGCAAGTCTGGAAGTTAGGAGGGGTCAAATGCTAATCGGCGGGGTCCGAAACGACCCCGGCCTCTGCATCGCAACGCCGTCGGATGTGATTAAGGCGTCTTTCAAGGCGGAGACGCTGCTGCTCGTCCTCTTCCTCGGATTGGCGACGAGGGATGGTGATGGGGTCTCCATAAAAAAGATAAATCGTAGCGAAAGGTTTAGGAATTTTAAATTTATCCCAGGCTTTATGAAAGACCCATTCATTGGAGGTCGACCACATGGTGGGAACGAGGGGGGCACCGGTAATTTTCGAGAGGATAACGGCGCCTTTCTTGGCCTGATAGATCGGCCCGCGGGAGGCGTCGTTGAGGAGAATAACGGAGGTGCGCTCGTTGCGGATAAAGCGGATTAACTGCTTCAGGCTGCTGGCACCCCCCTGGCCGGAAGATCCGCGGGCGGCTTTTCCGCCACCCATGCGGGCCAATTCGGCGCCGATATCGCCATCGCGGGAGCGGCTACTCATGACGGCGAAGGACCAATCGTGATTCTTATAGACCTTTTCCAGAAACCATCCGTAAAAAAACATACGGTTATGCCAGGTGCAAAGGATTAAGGGCTGGTGCGCCCCGCAATTCTTCCGGAAACGCTCCTCGCCCTCGACCCAGCGGACGGTCCAGGTCCAGCCGAGGAAATGGAGGCAGAGGCGGATCAACTTGGCGATGAGCCAGCTTTTCAGCGAGACCTTGGATTTTTCACTCACGATGGGATGAGAATCAGATTCCTTTAACGGAAATCCCCCGTAGAAATCGATAAAAATGGGAGACGGGAGGAAGAGCGGGTGGGGGGCGATCCTTGCTAAGGGCGAAAAGGGGGGCGACAGGAGATTCAATTCGCCCGCATCGGTTTCTTTTGTGGACAAGCCCTTCCCCGGGTGAAATGGCAAGGAGGAGTCCGGCGACGGTTTAGGTCGGTCGACTGGTTGGCCTGCGCTATTTGAGCTCGCGGCCGGTTTTGGCATCGAGGACCTTAAAATTCTCGACGTGATAGGCGGGGTCGGCGCGGAAGCTAAGGTGGATATCGAAGTTATCCTCGATCTCGAGGAGAAGGCTTTCGTCCTCGTGACGGAGTCGTTCGAGGTTGAGCGGGTGGAGGAGGACGCGCAGTTGCATACCGCGGACGCCATCGCGCCCGACCCGGCTCTGCTCGTGACGGAGGACGGAAACGACGCGGCGCTGGATCTCGACGGACATGGTCCGGGCGCTCTTGACGATGCCGCGGCCCCGGCAGTAGGGGCAGCTTGAGTACATACCGGAGGCGGTGGACTCGCTGTGCCGCTGGCGGGTCATCTGCATGATGCCGAGCTGGGAAATGGGGAGGACATGATTCTTCGCCTTGTCCTTTGTCATCTCATCGCGCATGCGGTGAAGGACCTTGTTGCGGTCCTTCTTGTTTTTCATGTCGATGAGGTCGATGATAATGAGGCCGCCGATGTTACGGAGGCGACACTGGCGGGCGACCTCGGTGACGGCCTCGAGATTGGCCTGGAGAATAAAGTCTTTGCCGTCCTTGCCCGCGACCTTGTGGGCGCCGGTATTAACATCGCAGGAGATGAGGGCCTCGGTTTCTTCGATAACGATCTCGCCGCCGCTGGGGAGGGGGACGCGCCGCATGAAGGTCTGCTCGATCTGGCGCTCGATATTGTAGCGCTCGAAGATGGGGATATCTTCATTGAAGTGGAAGATCTTGCTCTTGGACTTGGGTGAGATCTGCTCGACGACCTGGAGCATCCGCTCGTAGTCGGAGGCGTTGTCGATCATGACGCGGTCAATTTCCTCGGTGAGGAAGTCGCGGACCGTGCGCTCGACGAGGTCGGGCTCCTGATAGACGCAGCAGGGATCTTTATTGGCTTCGATCCGCTCGCGGATGATGTCCCACTTTTTGAGGAGGATGTAGAGGTCGCGAATGAACCAGCGGGTTTTCTTGCCTTCGCCGGCGGTGCGGATGATGACGCCCATCCCCTCGGGAATTGTCAAGCTGGTGAGGATGCGCTTAAGGCGGATCCGCTCGTCCTTATTTTCAATTTTCCGGCTGATTCCGCATTGTCCGCTGAAGGGCATGAGAACGAGGAAGCGACCGGGGAGGGCGATATTGGTGGTGGTGCGAGGACCCTTGCTGCCGATTTGGGCCTTGGTGATCTGAACAATGATCTCGGTGCCGATGGGGTAGTATTTTGGGATCTCCTTGAGGGAGACTTTTCTCCCGAGCTGCTCCTTCTGGGCGGCGGAGCGGTTTTCGCGGACGACCTCAATGGACTTGTCCTCGCCGGCGGCGGGGTTGATATCCCAGTAGTGGAGGAAGGCATTTTTCGGCTGGCCGATATCGACAAAGGCGGCCTTGAGTCCGGGCTCAAGGTTCTGGATCTTGCCCTTGAAGATGGCGCCGACCATGCGGTCTTCACCGGTGCGCTCGATTTCGAATTTTTCCAGAACTCCGTCAGTGAGGAGGGCGGCCCGTTTTTCGAGGGGCTCACTATTAATAACGATTTCCTTGTATTCTTTTTGATCTCGGGACATGGCGCGTTGGATGCGTGCGATAATGGGACCTTTACGGGAGCGTTGATCGGCATCCTGCTTAAGGGCGTTTTTATCCACCGACCGGGAGGGGAGTTCCTCGGGCGGCGCGGCAAGTTCGTCCTCGACGACCGGGTCGAGGGGTTCGGTTCCGTTAGTTGGGGTTGAAGTAGTAACTTCTTTTTCTTGCATGATACCTCATTCTTTGAGGGGGCTCCATGCGTTTTGACGGACCGTTGCCGGGAACTGACTTCAAGGCTCGGATCATGAAAAATCCTTTCGGTAGCGATAAACGCTTTGAACGAGACCTTGAAGAATACAGCAACTTAAAACGAAGGAACCTCCATAGCTTAAGAATGGAAGGGGCAAGCCCGTTATCGGGGTTATTCCAACTGTCATGCCAATATTGATAAAGACATGAATCAGAAAAATAACGCTGACGCCGACAGCCAGCAGCATCCCGAATGGGTCACGGGCTTTTCCGGCGATCCGTAGTCCGTTTCCGATAAGAACGGTAAAGCAACAGATCACCAAAACACTTCCAATAAATCCTGTTTCTTCTGCAATTACAGCGAAAATAAAATCATTATGTGCAACACTTTGTGGGAGGTAGCCCAGTTGTGCCTGGGTACCCTGGGTGAATCCTTTTCCAAACAAACCTCCGGTGGCCACGGCGATGTTGGCCTGGTTTCCATTCCAAGCGATTCCGGTACCGCGGGGATCTACAAGACCGGGGGCGACAAATCCGAGGATGCGGTTCCGCTGGTAATCATGGAGGGGAATCCATGAACGATCCTGGTAGGCGCCCGCGTCTTCTCGCAAGTCCAGTCCCTGCTTATCCATATAGGAATAATAGGAATAGACATCAAACCCGATAACGGTGACCGCAACCGTAAACGCGAGGGCGGCGGTAGCGAAAAAGCGCTTGGAGAGGTTTGAGACGTAGAGGAGAGCGAAAACCATGGGAGGGAATACCAAGGTCGACCCTAGGTCGGGTTGTAAAAAAATCAATACAATTGGGAGGCAGAATACGACAGCGACGATCCCGAGGGCGACGAGGGAATCCTTGAGGTCGCCGAGGGGGTGCCGGGCAAGGACGCTCGAAACGATGATGAGGGTGGCGATTTTGGCGGCCTCGGTGGGCTGGAAGTTCATGAAGCCGAGGTTGATCCAGCGTTTGGCACCGTAGATGGTGACTCCGAGCGGGGAAAGGACGAGGAGGAGGAGGACAAGGCCCGCGAGGTAGATCCACAAGGCTTTATCCATGAATATTTTGTAATTGATGAGGGAGATCCCGGCATAAAGTCCTCCGCCGAGGAGAAGCCAGAAGATCTGCTTTTGCCAGAGGGTTCCGGCATTGTAGAGCTGGGCGGAAAAAATAAAGAAGACGCCGCAGGTGGCGAGAAGGAGCATGCAGAGCGGGTTGATCCAATCGAAGCGGTGCTTGGATTCCTGTCGGAAGAAGCGTTGATAGCTTTGGTTGAAGACGGTGGTTTTCAAAGGGGCGAGCGCGTCGGGGAATGCGGAAAGGGAGGCCCTGTTACGGATGAGTGGAGCAGACGGCAAATCAAACGAACCGGTAGAGCTTTTGAGAATCGCGCTTGATTTTCAATAATTTATGTCACTACGATTAAATACTGGACTCTTTGTGACGGGAACGATCTGACGACTGATGCCTATCATCGGGCTGCACATTTTGGCTTTTCTGGCAGGTGCCGCTGGCTGCGGACTGCTTTGCGCCTTTCTTATTGTAAGGCTACTACGGCGGAAGGAAAAAACAATGGAGGCGGCGATCGGGGAGGCCCGGCGATTGACAGAGGAGGAAGGCGCGCGTGAGCGGTTACGGCTGGAGCAAGAAAAACGGGGGGCGGAATTGGACTTAATGGGAAAAGAGCAGATGCTCCGGCAGGAGGAAGGGGCGGTTCGCGAGCAGGAAGCGGAATTGAAGGCGGGGATGAAATCGCTGGAGGAGGAACGGGCGGAGTTAGAGAAGATCCGGGCGGAGGCGGAGGCAAATGCGAGGCGTTACGGCGAAAAGCTGCGGGCGATGCAGAACTGGACGGAGGAGGAGGCCCGATTGGCGGCGCTGGAGGAGGCGAAACGGAATTGCGAGGGGGAGATCCAGGACATGCGGACGGAGCTGTTGGGAAAGACGGAGGAGGAGCTGGAGGAGCAGGGCAAGCAGGTTTTGCTTTCGGTGATGCAGCGAATCGCGAGCCAGCCGACGAACGAAACGAGCGCGACCTTGGTAAAGCTGAAGAGCGAGGACATGAAGGGGAGGATCATCGGCAGGGAGGGGCGAAATATCCGGTCCTTTGAAGCGGTGACCGGCACGACGCTTTTGATCGACGAGACGCCGGACAGCGTTTTGGTTTCCTCGTTCGAACCGGTGCGGCGGGAAGTGGCCCGAATGGCGCTGGAGGCGTTGATGAAAGACGGCCGGATTAACCCGAGCACGATTGAGGACGCGGTGAGTCAGAGCGAGAGGGACGTCCAGAAGACGATACTGGAATGGGGGGAGAAGGCGTTGCGGCAGTTGCGGCTGAAGGGGGTTTCGGAAGAGGTTCTGGAGTTGGTCGGGAAGATGCACTATCGATTGTCGAACAACCAGAACACGCTGGACCATTCGATCGAGGTGGCCTCAATCAGCTCTCTGCTGGCGGCGGAGGTGGGTCTGGATCAGACGCTGGCGAAGCGTGCGGGATTATTCCACGACATGGGGAAAAGCTTGGGACAGGAATTTGATGGCAGCCACGCGATGATGGCGGCCGAGGTGCTACGGAAATACGGCGAGGATGAGCGGGTGGTGAACGCGGTGGCGGCCCACCACGAAGAAATGCCGGATGAAAGCCTCTACGCACCGCTCCTGAAGGTGGCGGATTCACTCTCGGCGATGCGGCCGGGAGCGCGGACGGATTCGATGGAGAGCTATATCCGGCGGGTGAAAAATCTGGAAGCAGCGGCGAGTTCGATAGAGGGGGTGGAGGAGGCCTACGCGATCCAGGCGGGCCGGGAAATCCGTGTCATTGTCAGTCCGTCAAAGGTGGACGACGAAGGGGCTCGCCGCCTGGCATTGACGCTGCGCCAGAAGGTGGAGGAGGAGCTGAATTTTCCGGGTACGATCAAGATCACGGTGATCCGGGAGCAGCGATTCCACGAGACCGCGAAGTAGCGGGGGCTCGGCAGCCGTCGGTCGCGGGCCTTTGGGATTTTTTGCGAGGTCACTTTTCGGGATGTTCTTCGAGAAAGGACCGGGCTTCCCCGCTGAGCCCGACCTGACCGAAGCCGCGGGCGTTCTGGTTTCGGCCATCCCGTTCGGGAAGGAGGTCGAGGGCATTGAAAAAGGCCTCGAGCTGTTGGTCGAGGCACCGGCGGATATCGGCGTATTCGTGAAGCGCGGCGAGGTTTCGGGATTCCGTGGGATCGGCCTGGAGGTCATAAAGTTCATTAGTGCCGTCCAGGTAGCGCCGGATCCATTTCCATCGCCGGGTGCGGACCATGCGGGCGGGGCCGTATTCATCAAAAACGTAGACCGGTTCGTCGCGGGACTCGGGTTTTGGGGAACGCAACTCATGTGCGAAGCTGCGGCCCGGGCATTTGGGGAACCGGCTTTGTGCGGTGGCGAGGCCGAGGTAATCCAGGAGCGTGGGGAGAACATCGTATTGGCTGCGGAGGGAGGAACAGGTTCCGCCGGCGGGAATCGACCCGGGGTGCGAAACGATGAAAGGCACCTTGACGGATTCCTCGAAGAAGTTGACCGGAGAGGTGGCATTGCCTTTGCCGAAGACGCCGTGCTGGCCCATGCACATCCCGTTATCGCTGGTAAAAATCACGAGGGTCCGCTTGCGCAGGCCGCGGGAATCGAGCCAGCGGAGGAGGCGTCCGATCTGTTCGTCCATGGCGGAAACGGCGGCGAAGTAGCCGCTGAGGCAGGTTCGCCGCGTCTGTTCATCGGGGACGGGAATGTTGACGCCGCGGACCCATTGAGGGGGGTCGGAAATTCCCGGAATTGAAGAAAACGGGCAATGGTCGAAGTAGGGGTCAAAAAACTCAGGGGGGTGTTGTTCCCGGCCCCATGGGGAATGGGGCGCAGTGTAATGAAGGGCAAGGTAGAAGGGGTCTGTGTTATGGGATTGTTGTTCCAGCCATGCGAGGGCTCGCTCGGTGAGGTGCTGGGTCAGGTATCCCGGAGCGGGAACGATGGAATCCCCTTCGACCATGGGTGCGTTATAGTAAGGACCGCCGCCTTTCGCGTGGACCTCCCAGTGATTAAATCCCATCTGCGGAAGATGGGCATCGCCGAGGTGCCATTTTCCGACGAGGGCGGTGGCGTAACCGGCTCCAGATAGGACTTCGGGGTAACCCGTTTGGGCGGCAAGATAACGAATCGTCTTCCCCCCGCTCGCATATTCCCAGGAAGTGTGGGTATTTCCACCGGCAATCCAGTCATGGACACCGTGTTGGGAGGGCATGTTTCCGGTGAGAAGGGTGGCACGTGCGGGTGAGCAGACAGGGCTGGCGCAGAAGAACTGCTCGTAGCGAAGGCCGTCGGCGGCGAGGGCGTCGAGATGTGGGGTGCGGATCTCGGGGTTGCCCGCGCATCCAAGGGCCCAGGGGCCCATGTCGTCGGCAAGGATGAAGAGGACATTCGGAGGTGGGCTGGCCATGGGGAGGAGATTGGCGACCGCCAGCTTGGTTTTCAACCCGACAGAGGAGATCCCGTGAAAGGGCGTGCGCTCGGCGCTTGCACTGGCAGGGGGAAGGACCTAGCTTCTCGCCTTATGAGTCGGAGTGATGTGATAGAAGAAGCGGGTGAACGGGGAGACCTTTTGCCCTCGACGGTAGATAATTTAGAGGCCTGGATCACCGGTGATTTTTTACCGGATTGGGCTTCCGACAGTATCGGAGAGCTAATCGAAAACGAGGAGTGGACGGAGCTGAACAACCGCTTTTACCAGAGCCTGAAGTTCGGGACCGGGGGCATTCGGGGCCGGACGATCGGGGAGGTGGTGGCGCCGACCGAACGCGGTGGGGCGGCAGAGGGAGCGCCTCCTCGGCACGCGGCGGTGGGGTCGAACAACCTGAATGATTTCAACGTGGTCCGGGCCACGCTGGGGCTGTTCCGTTATACGGAAGAGTTTTTACGGGAAGCGGAGCGGTTTGAAACCCCACAGCTGGTGATTGCGCACGACGTCCGCCACTTTTCGCGTCATTTCTGCGAGCTGGCGGCTTCCACCTGGTGCCGCGCTGGCGGCCAGGCGTTCCTCTTTTCGGGGCCGCGTTCCACCCCGCAATTGAGTTTTACTGTCCGTTACTGCAAGGCGCATGCGGGAGTGGTGATCACGGCTAGCCACAACCCGCCGCATGACAATGGGTTCAAGGCCTATTTCGAGGACGGCGGCCAGGTGGTTTCCCCCCAAGCGGAAGGGATCGTCCAAGCGGTAGAAAGCCTTTCGTTTTCGGACCTTTCGGCCCATCTTGAGATCGACCTGAAGCCGGTGGTGACCCTTCCCGAATCGGTGGATGCGGCCTATGAGGAGGCGCTCCTGGAGAATGTTTTGGACCGGGAAGTCTTCGCCGAGGCGAAGCCGAAGGTGGTGTTTACCCCGATTCACGGCACGGGTGCGATCCAGTCGGTTCCGGCCCTACAACGATTGGGATTGGAGGTGATCGAGGTGGAGTCGCAATCCGCGGAGGACGGTTCCTTTCCGACCGTGAAGTCTCCCAATCCGGAGAATGCGGAAGCGCTGCAGCTCGGGATGGAAAAAGCGGAAGCGACGGGGGCGGACATCGTGATCGGGACCGATCCCGACGGCGACCGGATGGGCCTGGCGGTGCGGGATGGCGAAGGCAAACTGGTCCTCCTGACCGGCAACCAGATCGGGTCGGTGCTAGCCGAATACCGAATCCAGAGTTTGAAGGAGGGCGGGATTCTGCCCGAGGAGGGTTCTCCCAATGCGGCCCTGATCAAGACCTTTGTGACGACGCCGCTGCAGGCGGCGATCGCGGAGGGGCACGGGCTGAAGGTGATCGATACCCTGACCGGGTTCAAGTTCATCGGGGAAAAGCTCCAGGACTACGAGGAGGAGATGGAGGAAAATCTGATGACGGAGGAGGGGCTGGCCATCGACTACGATCGCACCGCGCTCTGGACCCGGGCCGAACTCGCGCTGGAATACAGCACCTTTACAGTTTTCGGTGGGGAAGAGTCCTACGGCTACCTCGGGAACGATCGGGTGCGCGACAAGGACGCCAACGCGGCGGTCCTGATGATCTGTGAGCTGGTGGCCTACCTGAAGACGCAAGAGATGACGCTGCCGGATTTTCTCGACACTTTGTATTTAGAGTATGGATACTTTTCGGAGGGCCTGATCAATCTTTACTACGAGGGTGCGGCGGGATCGCAGAAGATCCGGAATATTCTGGATTCTTACCGGAACCACCCGCCGGACATCCTGAACGGGCAGGAGGTGAAGCGTTTTCTGGATTTCGGAAAGGAAGACATACGGGATGCGGACGGGAAGTTGATCCTGAAGCAGGATTTCTTCGTTTTGGAATTCGCGGACGGTTATCGCTATGCGGTGCGTGGGAGCGGAACAGAGCCGAAAATCAAGTTCTACCTTTTCGCGCAGGAGGAGGTGGAGGAACCGGAGGACTTGGCGGGGGTGAAGGCCAAGGCCGCGAAAAAGTTGAAGGCGCTGGGTGAGGCGATCGAGGCGGATGCCCGGAAGCGTGCGGAAGACTGAGGAAGCGGGTATCATGGGTTTTCTGAGCACGGATGAGAGGGTCTACGTGGCGGGGCACCGGGGAATGGTGGGCTCGGCGTTGGTCCGGGCGCTGGAAGGGCGGGGGCTCGGAGAGCGGGTTTTGGTGCGGACGCGGGAGGAGCTGGATTTACAGAACCAGGCGGCGGTCCGGGAGTTCTTCGAGGAGGAGCATCCCGAGGTGGTCTTCCTGGCGGCGGCGCGAGTGGGAGGGATCTTCGCGAACAAGACCTACCCCGCAGAATTTCTGTATGAGAACCTGATTCTCTCGGCGAACGTGATCGAGGCGGCGTGGCGGAGCGGATGCCGGCGGCTGGTCTACCTTGGCAGCACGTGCATCTATCCCCGGATGGCCCCGCAACCGATCCCGGAAGACTCGCTTTTGACGGGTCCGCTGGAGACGACGAACGAGGCCTACGCGATCGCGAAGATCGCGGGCTTGAAGTTATGCCAGTTTTTCCGGCAGCAGCATGGGTCCTGTTTTCACTCGGCGATGCCGACCAACCTCTACGGTCCCGGCGACAACTACCACCCGGAGCACAGCCATGTGTTGCCGGCGTTGATCCGGCGTTTTCACGAAGCGCGGGAGGGGAATGCGGAGGAGGTGGTGATCTGGGGGACGGGCACGCCCCGGCGGGAATTCCTGCACGTGGACGACTGCGCCGATGCCTTGGTGCACCTGATGCAGGTCTAC
>CAYQKH010000107.1:0-10853 GCA_964417945.1 uncultured Opitutales bacterium | reverse complement strand
ATGATCGACCTCCACACGCACCTCGGCGGTGCGGTACCCGCCGCCGTTCTCTGGGAAATTCTCTGCGACAGCGGTCTGCGGACAGAATTCGGCTCGTTCGATGAGCTGCAGTCCTACCTTTCCGTAAAGCCGGGAGAGATCCAGAGCCTCGACGATTTCGTGGGGCGATATTTCCACGCCAGCGAATTCATCCAATCCTCACCCGGGGCCGCCAGCACCGCCGTTTACCAGATGGTCGCAAAGGCCTACCGGCGTGCGAAAATTGACGCTGTGGAGATCCGTTTTAATCCGATCAAGCGGATTCGGGGAGGACTTCACAGTATCGATGCGATTGTTCTGGCGACGATCCAGGGTCTCCAGCGGGCCAGCATGCACTATGACGTTCGGACGGGCATCATCTTCTCCATGGGCCGGGAGCTTTCGATTGAGGAAAACTGGCAGATTATCGACACCGCCCTTCGCTTCGGACGGCGCCGCGAAATGCAGGGGGCTTACGGCCTCGTCGGCATCGACCTTGCCGGCCCGGAATCGCGGCGCAATGAAGCAAACCCGGACTGGCTCAAGGAAACCTCCAGAATGGTGGAAAAAGCTCGAAGCGCCGGCTTTGGTATTACCTGGCACGTCGGAGAGACCACCGCTACCGGACCCGAACTGATGTTGAAAGCGATCGATTCCCTGCGCCCGGACCGGATCGGGCACGGCATTGAGCTGCGGAACGCCACCGGCACTCAGAGAGAACGGATTGTTCAGCAGCTGCGTGAGCAGCAGGTCTGTCTCGAAATCTGTCCCTCCGTGAACCTCGTGACCCGTTCGGTAGGAGACCTGCAGGAAATCGCCGAAGTCATCCGTCTTTGCGCGCGGGAATCCATCCCGTTCTGCCTGAATACCGATAACCCCTACCTGATCCACACGAACCTCGCCCGGGAATATGCCCTCATGGAGGCGGAACTGGGGACGGATGCTTCCATCCTTGAGGAGGCCCATCGGCACGCCGAGCAAGCCAGTTTCCTCAAGGACCGGTAGTCCGTCGGGTGCTGAAAAAACCTATTTTCGGGATACAGAGCCCTCAGAAATCGAGATCGAAGGACTGCCCCATCCGGGGAACCACGGCCGGCCAACCGAACTCCTCCCCGATCCGCCTCCCGAGGACCTCCGCCGACTCCGGCTCCCCGTGCACAAGGAAGACCCGCTCCACCGGCTTGTTGAAGGCCAGCAACCAGGCCAGGATTTCATGCTGGTCGGCATGACCGGAAAAGCCGTCCACGCTCTCCACCGCCGCCCGCACCTGGATATCTTGTCCGAACATCCGGAGGGTATCCTTGCCCTCGACGAGGGTTCGCCCACGGGTTCCGACCGCCTGGTAGCCCACGAATAGCACCGTCGTCTTCGGGTTTGGCAAATGATGCCGGAAGTGGTGCAGAATCCGGCCACCCGTCGCCATTCCACTGCCTGCGATGACAATCCGCGGCCGTTCCCCCTGGGCCACCAACTCCTTCGATTGTTGCACCGTGCTGCAAAGCTCTAAACGCCGCGGTTTGAAAATCTCCACCCCTTCGATGAACTGCTTCCGGCAGGTCAGGTTCAGGTCCGGAATATGATTGCGGTGCACCCCGAGGGCCTTAATCGCCATCGGGGAGTCCACAGTGACCGGCAATTCGGGAATCGCACCCGAATCCTCCAGTTCCCGGATCAGGTAGAGCAACTCCTGTGTCCGGCCTACCGAAAAGGCGGGCACCAGCAGCGGGCCTCCGCGATCCAGGGATTCCTTGATCACCCGCTTAAGGTCACCCGCCACCGCACTTGGTGAGTGCAGGCGGTCCCCGTAAGTCGATTCCTGAATCAGGTAATTCACATTGTAGGGCTGGGAGGGAGACCGCAGCATCGGATCCGTGGGACGGCCCAGGTCTCCACCAAAAAGGATTTTTCGGCGCTCCTCCCCGCGGTCGCGCCAGATCTCGAGGAAAGCCGACCCGAGGATATGCCCCGCATCCCCGTAGCGCGCGGTCACTCCCGGCAACGGGAAAAAGCGCTCTCCGTAGGAAACCGGCTTCAAGAGCGGAAGCACGCGCTCCGCATCTTGCACCGTATAGAGGGGCAGCGCCGGCTTGTGCCGACTGTAGCCTTTTTTGTTCGCCCAGCGCGCCTCTTCTTCCTGCAGGTGCCCCGTATCCCGTAAAAGAATTTCCGCGAATTCCGCGGTTGCCCGTGTGCAGTAGACCACACCACGGAACCCCTCCTTTACGAGGCGGGGAAGGTAGCCGATGTGGTCGATGTGCGCATGCGTTAAGGCGATCGCATCAAGGCTGCGGACCGGCTCCGGAAACGGCTCCCAGTTCAACAGGCGGTGCTCCTTCCGGCCCTGGAAAAGACCGCAATCCACAAGGAGCCGACCCTCCTCCGTTTCCAGTAAATGACGGGAACCGGTGACCGTCCCCGCCGCCCCGAGAAAAAAGATCCGGCTTTTCATCCCTTTACCATGAGCCCATTCTCCTGAAAACAAAACCCAAAACCCGAACCGGTTCCCGCCTCCTATTTTAAGAAATACCCCCGTTGTTTCTCACTGATCGGCATTTCCAGCTTTTCCATCACCAGAAGCATGTCCTCCCAGACCTCCCGCTTGCGCTTCAGGGACTGGTTGCGCAGCAGGTAGGACGGGTGATAGGTAACCATCAGGGGCGTGCCTTCGTAGTCCGACCATTTCCCCCGCAAATCCCCCATCCGTGGGTTTTGGGAAAGACCCTGAAGCCCGCGTACCGCCGTGGCTCCAAGCGCCACGATTACCTTCGGCTCGACGATCGCCACCTGGGCTTTCAAATACGGCAAACAAAACGCCATCTCTTCCGCGGTGGGTGGCCGATTCCCGAAAGATTTTCCGTTGTCCGGCCGCCAGTTCATGATGTTGCCGATATACACTTCTTCCCGGCTGAGTCCCATCGTTTGGATAATCTTCGTCAATAACTGGCCCGCCGGGCCCACGAAGGGCTCGCCCTGCAACTCTTCATCCGCTCCGGGAGCTTCACCACAGAAGAAGACCTCTGCATCCACGTTACCGACTCCAAAGACCACCTTTTCCCCCGGCTTCACCGCCGCATTGCAGGTCGGACAGTTCAGGACCTGATCGCGCAGGGCCTCCCAGCGTGCCGCTTTCTCCCCTTCCGGCAGAACCACTTCAGGCGGCGGGGGCAACCGGCGCTTCGACTCCACATCCGGGACGACCGACTTCCTCGGCTTGACCACCGGAGCTTCTTCTTTCAGGGAGAGATGAGAATCCGTTTTCCGCTCAAGCCCTGCCTCCAGTGAAGGGGTCTCCCTCCGTCCTCCTCTTCCTTTCCAACGCTCGAGGATTTCCAGGCTCGCCTCACTGAGATAAAGCGTATCCACCCCCTCCTCCTTGAGGTGCTTCAACTCGTCTACCAACGCCTTCAACTGCTCGCGGGTCGGCATCTAGAATTTCCTCCCCTGCAATTGCTTTTCCACGTACTTCGCCAAAAGGTCGAACTCCAGGTTCACCGGGTCCCCCACCTGGCGCTCTCCGAGTTGGGTCACTTCGAGGGTGTGGGGGATCAACCAGACCGCCACCGAATCCCCCTCCGCCTCCGCCACCGTCAGGGAAATTCCGTCGATCGCGATGCTCCCCTTGTAAACCACGTAGGAGGTGAACTCCTCCGGGTATCGAATTTTCAGATACACATCGGATCCGCGGCCCTCGAGGACCTCCACCGTCCCCGTTCCATCGATGTGCCCGGATACGAAATGCCCGCCCATCCGCGTCGTCGGGAGAAGGCTCCGCTCCAGGTTAACCCGCAGGCCCGGCTCCAAAATCCTGAAGGAAGTCAGCCGAACCGTCTCCTCCAACAGGTCAAACTCGAGGGTTCTTTCCTCCCGATCCAGCGCCGCCACCGTCAGGCAACAACCGTTGACCGCGAGACTGTCTCCCAACTCGATCCCCTCAAATACCCGTTCGGCCCGCAGCACGAGCCGCCAGGCCTTCTCGCCTTTCTCGAAAGACTGCACCTTTCCGGTTTCTTCGACCAGTCCCGTAAACATCATCAATTCCTCTTGATCCGCAGGACCTGCGTCTCGTTGTTTCGGTTGATCAGCAAGACATACTCCTCACGGTTTTCATCTTCCACAATCGCGGAGAGAAGCGCCCGCGCCGCTTCGAAGGAGGTCACCGGTGTGCCGTCAATCTCCTGAATCCAGTCGCCCGGTTGCAAGCCCGCCGAGGATTCAGGACTGTTCTGCTTCACAAATTGAGCGATCACCCCATCGAAATCCAGGCTGAGGATCCGCCGACTGATCCCGTCGAAAACCGTGAACTCCCGAATTGTCAGGCCAAGAGGTTCAAAATATTCGCGTTTCGCCTCACGGAGGGTTGTGGGCGCGGCAACCATTTCAATCGAGATCTCAAGAGGGTCTTCCCCTCCATTTCGCAAAACGGTGAAGTCCACCGTATCACCGGGAGACTTCATCCGCAACTGGCGCTCAAAGCTTCGAAGGATAAGGGAACGGGGAAGATATTTCGGCAACTCTTTCCCGTCCACCGCGGTCACGATATCCCGCCCTTCCAATCCGGCCGCTTCCGCCGGTCCACCTTCGAGGATGTCGCTGATGACGATCGCCCCCTGGTCCTCCAAGCCGAGGATCTCCGATACATCCTTATCCAATGGCTCCATTCCCGCGATTCCAATCCAGGGGCGGGGATCCCCTGTCGCCTCGACCGGCACCCGTCCCGCCAGCTCGAAAAACGGTTCCGCCGTCAGAAATACCGTTGTTCCCCGGACGCTTTGCAGGGCGACGTTGAAGGTCTCACGGCCCATGTAGAGGATTTTATCCTCGGGGATTCCCGAACTCGCCCACCCCACGAAGTCGCCCTCGAAGTTGAAAACCACGGATCCGGGCACTGCGATGTCTTCGGCGGTAAAGCCCATTTCGTCCGGCATGTCCCGGATCAGGCCGACGTAGCTGCGCAGGAGCGCCGGTTCATAATTGTAATCCCCGCTTAGCAGATGAATTCCCCAAAGCGACTCTCCAAGGTCCAACTCCGCCTGCGGAAACGTTGTGATCGGCACAAGGGCTTCGCGCACCACCTCGTCCGCACGGACATAATGCCATCCCGTCAGGTGGTCCTGCCCAAGATAGGTCGCCGGGTAGCCGTCGTTGTCTTCGCCCGGGACGAAGACCCGGAAATCCCGGAATTGCTCCGGCGGAACCCATCCCGGAACCACTCCCTCGTTCAGCACGATCAGACCGTCCCCGTCAAGGACCACCCCGATCCCCTCCCTGGGCTCGCGCTCCGTTTCAAATTGGATGAAGTATTCCACCGCCGCCACCGAGCGAAAACGCTCCGCGAAGAGTTCCGATAAGGGGTTCTCCGAGGCGACGGTCTGCAGGGCCGGACCGGCAAGGAGCGATAGGAGAGTGAGGGTGGGCAATAGTGGGAAACGCATCAATTATTCGGGCTTCAAGACGTTGAGCGAGATTCGGTGGTTGCGGGATACCTCCAGCAGGACCTTGTTGGGGGCATTCAGGTAGGATTCATAGATCGTGCGGAGATCTTCAAGATCGTTCAAGGTTTGGTTGTTTACCCGCAGGATGATATCTCCGGCTCGAAGCTCCGCGCGTTCCGCGGGAAAAGCCGGTTGCGTCCCGATCACCAATACCCCGCTTTCTTTATCCAGCCGCCGCTCCCGTGCGATCGCCTTGGAAACCTCACGCACACTCATTCCCCAATCTTCGAAGGCAAATTCCTCCCCTACCCGGCTCTCCAACTCCTCCGTCTCCACCACCAGGTCATAGATGGACTCCCCTCGCTTCACGAGAAACGAGACAGGATCTCCGACCGGGGTTTCCGCAATCCGCCGGCGGATCGGGGGGAGTTGCTCGGGAAAGCGGCCATCCACCGCCTCTCCATTGATTTCCAGAACAATATCCCCGGCCCGCAACCCGGCCTCATTGGCGGGTGATCCGACATCCACACTGTTGATCAGCATCCCCTGGTTGACCTCGAGGTTGAAAAAGGACTCCAGGTCCTGCAGCGGACCCGGCTTGATCCCCACATAACTTCGGGTGATCGAACCTTCCGAGATCAAGCCCTCCATTACCGGTTCCGCGATCGCCTGCGGAACCGCAAAACCAAGGTTGTTTGCGCCCATATAGCCCCGTGTGTTCACCCCGATCACCGCACCCGTCTCCGTCACCAGCGGGCCCCCGCTGTTACCTGGATTGATCGCCGCGTCCGTTTGCAGCCAGTTGCTGAAATGCCCGGTTTCATAACCCCCGAAGCCCAACGTGCCCTCGAAATAGCGCCGGGGGTTCGAAATGATCCCACGGGTCACGGTCCGGGTGAGGCCGTTTGGCGTGCCCACCGCATAGACGGTCTGCCCGGGGAATAATCCCTCCGAATCCCCGAATGCTGCCCGGGCAAACGTCAAGCCGCGCTCTTCGATCATGCCGAGGTCCAGTTGGATAACCGCGAGGTCCGTCCAGTGGTCCCAGCCCACCAGCGTGGCCTCCACCCGCTCTAGGTTCGCCAACGTCACCCGGATGCGCTCCGCTTTCGGGCTCACCACGTGGGCGTTCGTCAACACATGTCCTTCTGCCGTCAGGATAACCCCCGAACCGACTCCGCGCGCCGTGCGCTTCGAGCCGTCGGAATAGACCGTTTCCCAGACGTCGATTCGCACCACGCTATCCAGGAGGTTCTGGAAGGCCAATCCGTTTCCATTGCCTTCCGGGTTGCCAGAGGCCTGCGGGATCATCATCCATAGGAGAAGCAGGGCGATCCCCGGAATCCTTGCGAACGATCGCCCCGGAAGGCCTTGATGCGACATTGACGGTCCTTTCATTTTCACCAATCTAAAAACTTTTTTTTACAGGCAGTTCCGCCTCGACACCCATCACCCGAGAATCAGCCCATGGCTACCACTTGCAGAGATTACGACTTTTCTTCCATTGAGCCGCATTGGCAAGCTTGGTGGGAAGAAAACCTGACCTTCCAGGTCGCGGAAGACCCGGAGCGGCAGAAATTCTACCTGCTCGACATGTTTCCCTACCCCTCCGGTGCCGGTCTTCACCTCGGTCACACCGAAAACTATGCCGCCACCGATATCCTCGGCCGCTTCAAGACCGCCCGGGGGTATAACGTTCTCCACCCCATGGGCTGGGACGCATTCGGTCTGCCCGCCGAACAATATGCCATAAAAACCGGCACCCACCCGGCTAAAACCACCCAGACCAATATCGATAACTTCCGCCGCCAGCTGAAACGGCTCGGACTCGCCCTCGACTTTTCCCGCGAGGTGAACACGACGGACCCCGCCTACTTCAAGTGGACCCAGTGGATCTTCCTTCAGCTCTTCCGCAATGACCTCGCCTATGTCGACGAACGGGCCGTTAACTGGTGTCCCGAACTGGGCACCGTCCTTGCCAACGAAGAGGTTGTGGACGGCCTCAGCGAGGTCGGCGGGCACCCCGTCGTCCGTCGCAACCTCCGCCAGTGGGTTCTGCGGATCACCCGCTATGCCGACCGCCTGCTCGAGGGCCTGAAGGCTCTCGATTGGCCCGAGTCCACGAAAACCCAGCAGGCCAACTGGATCGGGCGAAGCGAAGGTGCCGAAGTTCACTTCCCCCTCGAGCGGGGAGAAGAATCCATCGTCGTTTACACGACACGCCCGGACACGCTCTTCGGGGCGACCTACATGGTCCTCGCACCCGAACACCCTCTCCTTCAACGCATTGTTTCCGAGGAACAAAAACCGCTCGTTGAACAATACCAGGCCGAGGCCGCTTCCAAAAGCGATCTCGATCGAACCGAGCTCGCAAAGGAGAAAACCGGGGTCTTCTCGGGTGCCTACGCGATCAACCCTGTCAACCAGTGCAAGATTCCCGTCTGGGTCGCCGACTACGTTCTCATGTCCTACGGCACCGGCGCGATCATGGCCGTTCCCGCACACGACGAACGGGACTTCGAGTTCGCCCGGAAATTCCAGATTCCCATTCAACGCGTCATCGAGAAGGAGCGGGAATCCACCAACGGCGGGTTGGATGGTCTCCCTTATACCGGTCCAGGCTTCATGGTCCACTCCGGCAGCTATACCGGCCTCTCCACCGAGGAGGGCAAGGCAAGGATTATCTCCGACCTCGAATCGTCCGGAAAGGGCCGCGCCGCCGTTAACTTCAAGCTCCGCGACTGGCTCTTTTCCCGCCAGCGCTATTGGGGGGAGCCCATCCCCGTTGTCTGGATCGCCCGCGAGGCCTATGACCGGATTGCCAGCCTGGACGGGCCCCTCGCCGCCTGCCAACCGACCACCCCTGTTACTTACTTTGACGGAGACGGCGTCGAACACTGCGCCGTCGGGCTTCCACATGAGGCCCTCCCCATCACCCTTCCCGAGACCGACTCCTACGCACCTTCCGGGGAAGCCGAAAGCCCCCTCGCCAACGTGAAGGACTGGGTCGAGGTCTGGATTGACCTTGAATCCGGGGAAACACGACCGCGCAGCGCAGGGCATCCGGGCGGGGAAAACTGGATTGAAGGCCGCCGCGAAACCAACACTATGCCCCAATGGGCGGGCTCCTGCTGGTACTACCTTCGCTTTCTCGATCCCCATAACGAGCAAACCTTTGTCAGCCCGGAACGGGAACGCTACTGGGGCGTCCCCGATCTCTATATGGGCGGGGCCGAGCACGCCGTCTTGCACCTCCTCTATGCTCGGTTCTGGCACCAGGTCCTCTTCGATCTCGGTTATCTCACCCATTCCGAGCCGTTCCAGAAGCTCTTCCACCATGGCATCATTCTCGGCGAGGACGGCGAAAAAATGTCAAAAAGCCGGGGCAACATCGTCAGTCCCGACACCCTCATCGATTCCCACGGTGCCGACGCCCTCCGGATGTATCTCATGTTCATGGGGCCCCTTGAAAAAAAGAAGCCATGGAGCGCGCAGAACATAGAAGGCATTTCCCGCTTCCTACAGAAGGTCTGGCGGGAATACATTCAGGCCGACGGTTCCCCCTCGGACCGTTTCGCCGACGACGCCGAGGAGAGCAAAGCCTTTCAAACCCTCCTCCACCAGTCTATCGATAAACTGACCCGGGGCATGGAGAACCTGGAGTTCAATACCTGCATCTCCCAACTTATGATTCTTCTCAACGCCTTCTCTGGTGAGAAGCACCTCTCCACCGAGACCGGCCGAATCTTTCTCCGCCTCCTCGCCCCCCTCGCCCCGCACCTCGCTGAGGAATTATGGGAGCGCTTTGGGCAACCCGCCGGCATCGCCAGCGCAGGATGGCCCGTCGCCGACCCCGATAAAATGGCCGAGAACACCATGCGCATCGTCTTTCAAGTCAATGGTAAGGTCCGAGGGCAAGCCGATATCGAAGTATCCGCCTCCAAGGAAGCGATCATCGCCCAGGCCAGGGAAGACCCAAAGGTAAAAGTGCACCTTGATGGCAAAACCCTCCGGCGCGAAATCTACGTCCCCGGCAAAATCGTCAACCTCGTCGTCTCCTAACCCACCCCCTTCTCACCTTAATACCTCCCCACCTTAATACCTTAATACTTTAATACTTTAAAACTTTCCCACCATAAAACCTTCCCACCTCAAAACCTTCCCACCTTCCCACCCAAATTCCTTCATCCCGCCGTAGCCCATGCCCTCCCGCTTTCTCCCGCCGGATTTCGACACCAGCAAACCCATTGCGGTTATCGCGGGCCGCGCGATTTATCCAAAGCTGATGATCGAGGCCATGCGGGCCAAGGGGATTCCCTGCAGGATTATCGCCTTCGAGGGCGAAACCCTTCCCGAGCTTTACGAGAGCTTCCCGGAGGAGCATCGCGCCCGCGTCAAAGTCGGACAGGTCGGACGCTCCCTCAAGGCCCTCCGGAAGCTTGAGGCAGGCTACGCCGTCATGGCCGGTCAAATCACCCCGCGAAAACTCTTCAAAGGGCTTCACCCCGACCTCAAGGCCATCCAGATTCTCGCCGGGCTAAAAGAGCGGAACGCCGAGACCATTTTCAGCGCCCTCGCCACCGAGATCGAAAATGCCGGTGCCCGGATGGTCGATGCCCGCGCTTTTTTCGACGACCAGCTTGCCGAACCCGGCCTCATGACCTCCGGCAAGCTCGCCGTCGAGGAGGAAGACATCCGACATGGCGTCCGTATCGCCAAGGCGATGGCCGAACTCGATGTCGGGCAGGCCTGTGTCGTTTGTAAGGGCACCGTCCTCGCCGTCGAAGCCTTCGAGGGGACTGATCCCATGCTCAAGCGCGCAGGCGGCTTCCACGCTAAGCCCGCTATCCTCGTCAAGACCGTCAAGGTCAATCAGGACTACCGCTTTGATGTTCCCGTTTTCGGCATGCGCACCCTCGAGATCATGGCGGACAACCAAATCAAGGCGGCCGCCCTCGAGGCCGGAAAGGTCATTATCCTCGAAAAGGAAAAAGTCCTCGACGAAGCCGACAAGGCACGCATCCAACTTTACGGCTACGAAGCCTGATTCGCGGCTCAAACTCCCCCTTCTGATCCGCCTCCTTTACTCAAAGACCCATCCGCGATCCACCGTCAGGAACTGCCCGGTCACATCGCCGCTCACCTCCGAGGCCAAAAAGGCGAAAACCGGTTCCACGCTCTCCGGGGTCAGCCGCCCAGGCAACGATTGCTTCGCATTCAAGTCCCTCAGCACCGCTTCCTGGTCGGGAAAGAGTCGCAATTCACCCTCCGTCCGGACGGCTCCAAGGTGGATGCCGTTGGCGCGAATTCCATACTTCCCGAGATCCCGTGCGAGACCCCGCGTATATCCGACAAGCGCCGACTTGCTCGAGGCATAGTGTGCCAGCTGAGGAGTCCCGTTAC
>CAYQKH010000106.1:8777-10955 GCA_964417945.1 uncultured Opitutales bacterium | reverse complement strand
CGGCTCCAGGGCAGGTCCTCGCGGCCGGCGCAGAGGAAGTAGCCGATCACCAGCAGCCAGAGGAAGGCGCCGAAGCCTATCTTCAGCTCGGCCGGGGCTTAGGGGTTGGGCGACCAGAAGGCCTCGAGGACCGCCGAACCCGCCACCGTCCGGCTGTTCACATCCTTCAACCACTCATCCGGATCGGGCCGCAGCTGAAAAATAAAATCGCGCAACATTGCCTCCAACGCGTCTAACCCCTGGAAAATGCGCCGGTTGAGCTGATCCATCGGAGTCTCGTATTTCACCACCCGGGGCAGGTTTAACGCTTCCCGCCCCGTCGCCTCCAATTCCGCAAGCCGGGATTGAAACCCCTGAAAGACCTCGGGCGTTAAAGGTGAAACCTCTCCCGTTCGCCGCACCAGCTCGTCCAGATCCAGGATTTTCTCAAGCAACCCGCGAATTGTGGCATACCCCTCCTCCCACTGTGTCGGACGCAGGGGGATGGCGTCCGGCTTGAGCGTCCGATATTGCAACACTTCGTTTTGCCACTGGGTGAGACGGGCCGGATCCGCATCCGGCTGCCAATCCGCAAGAAAGGATTCTTCCCGGAAAAGCGCGACCTCCGTTTGTTCCCGGTAGGCCTCCGACTCCACCACCTCCCGGATCTGACGAATCGCCCGCGCCGAGGACTGGATCCCCTCCAGAATCGCTTCAAGATCCTCTGCCCCCCTTCCCTGCGAGAGCAGGAAATCATCGAGGTTCTCCAGCAAAGGATCGGTCCGGGAATTCGCTCCCTCCCCGCGCCTGCCCTCCACGAGCAACGGTTCAGTTTCCACCTGCGCGGTTTCCCAAACGCGATTGATCTGCGTCGCGACTCGGATGTTCTCGAGAATCTGGTCGACTCGCTTCGGGGTGCCCGCGTCCACTGCAAAACTTTCCCGCAGGCCGGATACCTGGGCTGCGGGCGCCTCCCATCTACGCTCTCTGTAGGTTGCCGCCAGCGTCTCCAACTGCTCCAGCGCGGGCCAGCTCTCAAGCCGAACCCGCAGGAACTCCATAAATTGCAGGGACTGTTCCGTCCGAAGGACATATTTTTCCCGCCCTAAGATTTCCGGAACCGTCTTATCCAGGGTCTGCCACGGGACCCGGCGGTCCAAAACTTCCCACGGATCCATTTTTACATCCGCCTCCAACACGTTTGCTTCGTAAAATTCCAGAACCTGGTTAAAAAGATAGGGGTCCGCGTGCCAGGCCCTCCCGGTCCCCGCTTCCACCGCCTCCGACAGGCTTTCGTTCACCGCCTCCCCCCACGCCTCATACTCCTGCACGAGGCTTTGCCATTGCATCCGGGTTTCGTCCGAGATCGGCGGGGGTGGTTGAAAAAAGCTCAAAAGCCCCCCGGGGACCAGGAAATGAGCCATCACCAGCCCCATGATCGCAGCCGCTCCCGCAACCGCCCCGACCACCCCCCACGGCTTCGGCTGAACCGGCTTCAGAGTTGGCAGTTGCTCCAGAATCTGGTCCACCGTCAGCACGGACTGCCCCGTATCCGCCTTCAGCAGGTCTTCGCAAAACGCCGTCCAGAGCGACGCCTTCTTCCCGAATATCGCCCAGTCGCCCTGGTCCGAAACTACCGTCGAACGCGCCTCCTGCCCGCTTACCATCTGGTAGAGGAGCCGACCCACCGCCGAGAGATCCCGTCGCTCCATCGCTCCCTTCTCCGTGGGGTCGCGCAAACCCGCAAAATCGCCGAACCGCATCGCGCACTGGGTCAGAGGGCCCTCCCCCTCAAGGTAGATATTGCTCGGTTTCAGGTTCCCGTGCACCCGCCCGGTCGCCTCCTTGATCCGCTTCAGGTGGCCCAGCAAGGTCGTGAGCAACTCATGGATTTCCACCGCCCCTGGGTGGACCTTTCCCTCCAGCAGCCGCTCCAGGGAAAAACGCTGGTAAGCCGCCGCGTGCCAGGCGACACCCTCCTCCCGGCCTGCCCCGAAGCTCGGGTTACACAACTCCGGTAGTTTGTTCTGCAGCTCACGCTCGAATTGCAGACCGGCGAGGAATTCCTCCAGAAGCGGATCCGGGCCCTCCCCCTCGACCCGATCGACCAGCCCGCGCGACTTGGCCTGGCGGCCGGCGAGATTGCGTCCGGTCAGCATCAGATCCAGGGCGGCGAGCGGTCCCAGGGTACGGATGGCG
>CAYQKH010000106.1:0-8767 GCA_964417945.1 uncultured Opitutales bacterium | reverse complement strand
AGCGGATCCGGGCCCTCCCCCTCGAAGTCGGGGTTCTCGTAGACCTTGAGGATCGTCCCGTTGTCGGAACGCTCCCCTTTTTTCCACGCCCGGTAAACCGTCGTCCGCGGGTTGTAGTGAAGCGGACTGCCGGTCTCAAATGCTCCCAGCTCTCGCATTAATAGGTCTCAAGCGGCGCCGGAACGGGAGTGATCGTTTCCCCGGAGATCTCCACCGTGACCCACTCCGGCATCGCTTCCCAGTCCGCCTTGTGCAATGGAAGGATCAGCCGGCGGGCATCCGCGTTCCCGATCCGGTCTTCTTTCAACCCGGGTAGGTCCGCCAGGATGATCAGGTAGTCGGCTCCCGCGCCCTCAATCCACTGCGACCAGATCGGATCTGTCGCGGGAAACAGCTGCGTCGGCGTGCTGTCCCGACCAAAGCTGAGCGAGTGCTTGGTCGCCGTTTCCCGCAGCGTGTCCCCAGGCTCGAAGTAGGCCGAAACCGACTTTGTCCGGTAGAGCGGGAGCGCCTCCTCCGGAATCCCGATCAAATCCACCTGCATTGAGGCCCCCTCCAGTTCTTCACCCAGGTTGACCGTCAGGTCAAACGGGCTCGGCAGTGGTGTGGTTTCACACCCGCCCAGAAAAAACATCATTATTAGAAGTCCAATAACCCGTATCTGCCGAATGTCGCACCTCATAAGCCCGCTTGTTAAAGATTCCAAAATTCTGGTACCCATAAACGTTAGGGCAATGCAAAAAGCCCGGGCGAACCGGCCTCAATTATCCCATACCCCTCGCTTGCAATCCGTTTCCCCAACCCTCCATACTCCTGCCTGCCATGGCCAGCCCCTTCAAAAAGAACCATTACGATATCGAAGGTCTCAGCTTTGAAGACTTTGCCGACCTTTGCGAATTTCTGAAAAAGCAGCGCCCCGAAATCCAGCAGGCCAATTACACCATCCTCGGCGAACGCAGCACCATCGCCTCACGCGAGACCGACATCCAACGTGTCAACCAGCTCATCGAGAACGCCCGCGATCCCATCAGGCGGATGACCGCCAACTTCGTCGAGCGCTCCCAGAATACCCGCACCCCCACCGGCTCCACCAAGCTCCAATACCGCCCCATCGAGTACGAGGGCCGACCCAGCGGCCTCGAGCTCCAAAGCAACGCCCTCGGCCGCGTCGCCCTCTTCGAGTTCGAAAACCATCTTTCCGAACATTACTCCACCGAGAACCCGAATGAGCTCCATTTCGAATACGGGGAACCCTGCGAAGTCCTCGTCGCCGATATGGATATGCGCGGCTTCACCGCCTTCAGCGAACAGGCACACATCGAATCCCCCTACATGTGCGCCCTCATGTCCGCCTTCTATCAGGTCGCCGTAAAAAGCTTTTCCCGCTTCCCCGCCGATATCACCAAGTTCGCCGGTGACGGTATCCTCAGCATCTGGAGAACCGCCCCCGACGAGCGTCACATTGCCGTCCCGTCCGTTATCAATGGCATCCTCAATATCAACCGCCAGTGGAAGGCCGTCCGCACCAACCCTCATTTTACCCACGGCGCACCCGACCTCATCGGCGCCAGCCTCGCTTTCGGCCAAGCCAGTAAAATGAAGGTCCAGGTCGGCACCGACTTTATCGGCCGCCCCATCAACCTCGCCGCCCGCCTCTGCGGCAAGGCCCCAGGACATAAACTCCTTATCGATAAGTCCGTCCCCGACCTCCCCCACGGACTCCCCCTCGAAGAATTCGAGGTCGAGATCAAGTCCTTCGGGAATTATCAGACCTTTATCATGGATTGCCTCGACCCCTCTTAGTTCTAGTTTTGATCCTCCGCCTGTGCGCCACTCTAGCTGAGGAGTTTTCCTCGAATGTCCTTTGCGGTGTTTCTAAAATCACCCTTAACAGAGATCGCGACAAAACCTCAGCTCTCAACATTTGACACGCCTACCTCGGTGGTGCATCCGTCCGTTGCTTTATGAGTTTCCCACCCTCTTGACACCTCGGTGCGCTCTTTTACAAGCGCCCTGTAAGCGTGCGCCCGCCATCCACAAAGGTAAGGGAATGCCCCCTTTCAGTTCCCCTGCGAACAAAGCCCACTTGTAGGGCCTGTTGCTCGTCGAAGATCCTGCCATCTCACGCCGTAGCCGCGGCGTAGGCGGGAGCCAAGTCGAAGGGCCAACGCGGCCAACCTATTTGGATCAATGCCTGAACCAAGGCCCATCCCGTTCCCATCCTTCCTTCCGCCTTCGCGCAGCCCCTTGTTTAACCTTGTCGAATCCCCGAAATAAATTACCCTTATCGATAAAAGATCGGATTTGGCTCATCGACCTGCTTTTTTATATCTTTCTGCTTTATCAACTTCTCCCCGGCCTCCCGCTTCCTCCAGGCCGCATTGCTTACCTCCCATACTCAAAATGATGATAACCGTTTCCCGTTGGATCCGCTTCATGGTGGCAGGATTCACCGTTGTTGCTGGAATCCCTTCGACCAGCCATGCTGACCTCACCTGGGTCTTTGACAACAGCCAGGCCGAGGTCGTCGTCGCCGACACCGCCACGACCCTCTACGTTGAGCGCCTCGACCGCGACATCCCCTTTACCAACTTCCGCTATCCCCAGGTTGCGCCCAGCGGCGACATCGCCTTCATCACCGACGATCCCTTCAAGTTTGGCTGGAACGATTCCCTCGAGCTGCACGGCGCCTACCTCAGCCCCTCCTCCGGGGTCGGACTGATCCCCATCGTTGAAATTGCGAAACCGCTCCACCCCTCCCTTGAGCAGACCCCGACCTATATCCGCGGCCTCCAAACCGATGGCGATGGCTACGTCTACCAGGCTTATTTCGGCGGAGGTCGCTACGCCATTGCCCACTGGGATAAGGAAAACGGCACCCGCCTGCTCACCAGCCCGGACCCCAACTCCGCAACCTATGCACCCTGGGTCGGCTATGCCGACATCTCCGGTGAGCTCGTCCTCTTCAATGCCCACACTGCGCAGGGCCGCAACGCGCTCTTCCTCCACCACCTCGGGAAAAACGAGACCCGGGTCCTCCTCACCCTTGACACCCCCATCCCCCTCGCCCACGGCCGCTCCTTCTACCGCTTCTCCCCCCAGAACTGGCTCGATGGCGCCCGCATCGTCTTCCGCGCCGCATGGGAGGACGACTCCTACAAAGCCCACGCCCCCCACCCCGATGACGACGGCTCCGGCTCCTCCCGCGGGATCTACGGCTGGGAAGGCGTCGACTTCGAGAACCCCGCCACCACCTCACCCGAGGCCCTTATCCAGTATTTAGACGGCTCCGTCGACGTCCCCCTCGGCAACGGCGAGAAATTCTGCTACCTCGCCAGCGCCCCGGTCAGCGCAGACCTCATCGCCTTCAGCGGAGGCTGGTCTGGCCGCTACGGCATCCACACCCTTCAAAACGACACCGTCCAAGTCGTCGTCGATACCCATACCGAAATCCCCGAACTCTTCGACGGCCCCTTCACCCACTTCGTCAAATGGATCGCGGTCCTGCCCGGGCAGGTCGCCTTTATCGCCAGTGCGGAAAACGGCGCCTACCAGGGCATCTTTCTCTACGAGTTCGCATCCGACACCCTTCACCGTCTTTACGATAACCGCCTCCCCCTCGAAGGGAAAACCATCCGGTCCTTCGAAATCGGCACCAACCTCCTCCTCGACGACCAGTTCGCCACCATGGTCCGCTTTACCGATGAGTCCAGCGGCATTTACCTCTTCCGCCGAGCCAACGCCGGAATGTCCCGCCTCTAGACCGCAATCCCCCCTTGAGGAGACGGTTGATCCGTCGGTCCTTACTTTTCGTGTCTTTCGCGCCTTTCGTAGTTAAAAAAAAGAAACCGCAACTTCCTCACCCTCGCCATCCCCATCCTCTTCCCCCTCCCCTCTCGGAGCAAGGCGGAGATCACGCCGTATCAAAGAGAAGGCGGACGCCCTCCTGTTCAAAAAATATCCGAGCTGAGCACGACCGCCCCCCTGCAAGCAGGAGCCCTTACGAACGCTACCCAACCGCAGGGCCCGTTGCTCGTCGAAGGGCCAACGTGGCCACC
Organism: uncultured Opitutales bacterium; assembly: GCA_964417945.1. Classification (GTDB taxonomy): domain Bacteria; phylum Verrucomicrobiota; class Verrucomicrobiia; order Opitutales; family JABSRG01; genus CAYQKH01. The sequence goes on along the minus strand of CAYQKH010000106.1, from coordinate 4,709 downwards.
CGATTTGGGAAAATACCAGAACCAAGACCCATTCAAATCCCCCTGCGCTTCTACGCCATCTCACCCCAGGGAACTTGCGTCGAACGCATTTTCTTATGCGATCTCCTTGTAGGAGACGGTTGACCCGTCGACCCTTAGTAAACGTCTGGTAGTCGACGCATTTTTTTCTGCGATCTCCCTGTAGGAGACGGTTGACCCGTCGACCCTAAGTAGACGTCCGGTGTTCGACCCCCTTCCGTGTGCAAAACTTTGTTGTTAAACGGGATGAATGGAATCACTGGAAACGGAAGTAGTAGAGGACGGGGTGCAAAAGTTATCCCATTACCTTTGTGGTCAATTTCAAAAAACCAAGCTCTTGCTCTTCTTCTGACGGTTTGAATTCCGAGACGGATCGAAGGACTGCGTCCGGTGTTCCTTTATACAAAACCTCCGAATTCCAGCCATCAGACGCACGTTTCTTCTTTTTTTAATAACGCTGCGAGCAACATCTTCAACTCCATTCAAATAATCCCACGACGCGTCAATCGCAATGGTGATGGAATGACCCCTTGTAAGCCCCTAAGTCAGGTTAAAGCCAATTGGGTCGCGACGAAACGGAAAAAATTCTATTTCAAATTAGTAAGCGCAACCGGCCCTGGGTCAAATGATCAAAACCTATGGTTCGGTGGTGGCTATTTTCGTTTAAAAAATCGTCGGGTACCGGCGGGCTGCATCGTCTTTGGCATGAGGACTTGGTTCGAACTGCCGCCATAATCGAGAGTATAGAATACCCGTTCGCGAATCGGTTTGAGGAGCGGCATGACCGCCTTCAGGTGGGGCTTGGGCATGAACGTAAAAAGCATATTGCACTCGCCGTCGCGACCTTCTCCCTTCAGCACGGTGGCGTGCAGCCCCAATTCGCGTATGTCCCGTGCCAGTGAAATAATCTCCTCCCCACCCACCACGCGCAAGGTCAGGTTGCCCAGCGGAATTTGCCGCTCGACGACGATCCCCAGAACATTCCCCAGGGAAAATCCCAAGGCGAAAAAGAAGACAAGGAACGGGGTTTGTTCAATTTTTTCCAGGGTGAGCGAAATGACCGAAATCCAGATTAAGACTTCCACGAAACCCAGCGCAAAGGAGACCTTCATGCGACCATCAATGACCGAGATGACGCGCAAAGTCCCTATGGTGACATCAGCCATCCGGGCCAACATGATCCCCAGCCCGATCAAGAGTGTGAATAAGAGTTCCATTATGGCGCGAAAGTTATCCCATTACCTTTGTGGTCAATTTCACAAAATTAAGCTCTTGCTCTTCTTCTGACAGTTTGAACTCCAAGACGGATCGAAGGACTGCGTACAGGATTCCCTTATACAAAAACTCCGAAATCCAGCCATCAGTCGCACGGGTCTTCTTTTTCAATAACGCTGCGAGCAACATCTCCAACTCCATTCAAATAATCCCACGACGCGTCAATCGCAAAGGTGATGGAATGACCCCTTTTAAAGCCTCTTCCCCGCTCTCCCCTGTAGGAGACGGTTTACCCGTCGACCCACAAGCCGTGCCCCGGTTAGAACTCCTCCAACCGACACTTCGGAACCGGGCAGAACTTCACATGGCGCGGGATCTTGAAAAAAAAGTTCTGCCACCGCCACTCCCCCTTACACGTCAAGGTCCCTCCGGACCGCATCCTCATAAAAAAACGTTCACTGCGGCGGGGAGAACAACAGATTCAATCAGCGACTGATGCAAAATAAATTTTCCAACTCCCAGTGCCAGAGCAAGTCAAAGGAAAAGCAATAAAAGAAGTTTAAGGATCACTCGGCAACAGGTTGAACACCAGGATTGTGTCCTCATTGATCATCGAAATATCCAATTTAAAATAGCCAGGGGGAGGAATGTCGTCCTCTAAATAAATCGCTTTCATGTTATTATCGATAAATTGTTTTTTAGCCTCCCCCTCCAGACCCTGAACCTTCGCACGATGGATAATAAAATTGCGGGCGGACCTGACCGCTTCTGATCTTCTTTCGTATAGATACTGAACCCGCCGGAGAAAGACTTCCCCGAATGAAAAACGGGTTAAAAGAACGGAGGTAACAGCGGAGTCGACAGAGTAAAGCTCTAAATAATAATTAAATTCTTCAAAAAATTTTAGTAGTGAAGAATTTTCTCATATTCAAAAGGCGATGCAATTCAAGGCTACACATTTAAGTTCCCCTACAGAGTTTTCCAATCTAGATTTTATTGAACACGAAAACGATCCTGAAGTGTTCGTTGAAGTCTAAAAGATTCAGAGTAGAAGCATCCTTTTCCCCATGCCCCATCCGTTCCTCCATAAGAGAAATTTGTTCGTCAACGAAGACTAGCCTGTCCTCTTCGTCTAACCCCAACTTCAAAGAAGTATCCACAATTTGTTTTTTCACCCGGTCTCGATTCGCCTCCGCTATTGATTGCCTCAATAAGAGGACTTCACGATAAGAAGCCGGGATTGAAAAGTTATACATCTGAACGGTAAAGGCTGTAGATTCAATGCCATTAAGTTCCAGGTCTCGGTAGAAAATTTGGAAATACTGGTTGAACTCGTCAATTGCATTTAAATCACGTAAGTTGTCAAAAAACTCGGGGAACCGCTGAAGATGATTTTTAAACAATCTTTCAACCACTTCGTCCTCAGCTGAATCTTCTATTCGCAATACAATATCGCAGTAAAAGAATCGTTGGTCTTTGGCCTCAAACTTGACTTGTTTAAAAAGGGATTCACCGCACAATAGAGAAGGGAAGAAAAGCAAACATGCTAATAAAAAGCAATAATTGAAGCAAAATGTTTTAAGGGTTTCCACTTGTATTCTTGAGTGATTATCTCCTCAAACCAAGGACAAGTTTTTTATAAATTTCCTCTTCTGCTTCATGCGAGCCAGGAGGAAAAAACCGTGGCAAGTCCGAGGAAGCTCAGGAATCCGAAAACGTCGGTCACCGTAGTCAGGAGAATGGAGGATGCCGCCGCCGGGTCCTGCTTGAAGACTTTGAGGATGATGGGAATCGCTCCTCCGGCCATGCCCGCAATCATCATGGAAATAACCATGGCCATGACGATGATCGCGACCAAGCCGAGCGATCCGCTCCAGACATACACGCCGAGGCCGGTGACCAACGAGATGGCGATGCCGTTCAGCAAGCCGGCAACCAGCTCTTTGCGCACCAGCTTGTTCCAATCACGGGTCCGCACCTCTTTCAGCGTCAGGCCGCGTATCGTAACGGCCAGGGCCTGAGCGCCGGTGTTACCCGATTGCCCCGCCACCACCGGAAGCAACACTGCCAAGGCGGTGAACTGGGCAATCGTGCTCTCGAAAATGCCGACCACCGCGGCCGCGAGAAACGCCGTAACCAGGTTGATATTCAACCAGGCGAGTCTCTTTTTGACGGCGACCCAGGCGGAAGAGCGTGCACTCTCGTCAGGGCTGGCCCCAACCAGGGAGCCGATATCGTCCATGGCCTCGCGCTGCGAAGCTTCGATGAGGGCATCCTGGCGAATGGCTCCGAGAAGCTTGTTTTCAAAGTCGACTACAGGAATGGTGGGGACGCGTTTTTCTTCGAAGAGCGTGACCGCCTCCTCGAAAGGCTCGATCGCCTTTACGGCGTAGGTCTGCGGGAGTTGCACGTCCGCAAGGGGCCTATCTGGTGGGCTCAGGGCGATGTCCTGCAGCCTCGCCTGGCCGATCAATACGCCGGTATCGTCGACAACGTAGACATTGGAGAGATTCTTTTTGCCACTGTCACGGATCGCCTTTAAAGCCGTTTCCATGCTGGTTTTCGGCGTAAAGGCGAGAACTTGCGTGTCCATGATCGAGCCCGACGACTTGGATGGATAGGACAAGATATCTTTAATTTCGCGCGAGGCGGCGGGAGCGAGATTTGCCGCGATTCGGTCCCGGTGCGCGGTCTCAAGTCGCGCGAGGACCATGGCGGTCCGGTAGACTTCGATGGACCCGAGCAGTCGAACAGCCAGTTCATCGGTCGAGGCTTCTACGAGGTTGCAGAGGCTCAGAATCGACATCCGATCGGCCACCTCCCGGGCAATGGCTGGAGGAAAGGCGGCGAACGCTCTCATTCTCTCCTCGGTCCCGAGTGCCTCGAGGGCTTCAGCAGCTCTTCTCGGCTGTTTTCGGGCGAATTCCAGAGCCAGCAACTGGGTGGGATTCTGGCTAGGTGTCATCATGCTTCCGGTTCGAACGTTCGTCGTGCGGCTGCCGCGCGGCGGGGCGATCCGCGGCCTTGCTTTCGACAAAAGAGGCCATCGCTCCCACACCAAGTTTGATAAGCTGGCCCAATTCGCTGGCGGCATCGCCGCGCCCTGCCTCGAGGGGAGAAGTCCCGGCGTTCCGGGAGTGGAAGACGACAACGCTGTGCAAAAGTCCACCCAGGTAGATGTCGGCGTTTGTCACCACCGGCAGGACGCCGCGCACGTCCAGTGCAGCGCTTTCAAGAAGGACTTTCGCGCCGGCAAAGGGCGAGAGGGCCTCTTTCACTGGGGTGACCATGCTTTGCACGGTGGCGTGTGGGTCGCTGCGCAGCAGGTCGCCCGGAGTGATCGCACCCAACAACTTGCGCTTCCGGTCGATGATGAAGATGTCGCCAAGAAAGCCGTGCTCGCGCTTGCGCAGGGCGTCGAGAATTCCAAAGGGGTCGGCCCTAGGATTTGCGTGCATGCCGTAATGCCCATGATA
>CAYQKH010000105.1:0-11180 GCA_964417945.1 uncultured Opitutales bacterium | reverse complement strand
GGGATGAGGATGGAGAGGGAGATGAGGATGGAGAGGGGGGGAATAGGGTATGGTGACCCTGGCGGTCCGTGGGGTGTAAAAAACGCCCGGGAGGTGGGGCTCCCGGGCGTTTTTTAAGATGGGGATCGCTTTACTTGGATTCGATCAGCTGACGGTGATGGTTCGGGGTTTTGCTTCCTCGGCAACGGGGAGGGTTACCCTGAGGAGACCGTCCTCGATTTTGGCAGCGATCTTGTCTTCGTTGATGGCGACATTGAGTTGCAGGCGCAGCTCGTAGTCGCCTTCAAGGATTTCCTGGTGGACGCGGGTCCAGCCAGCAGGGTTGATGCGCTTTTTGTCTCCGGTGATGAGGAGTTCATCGTTGTCGAGGGTAACGGAGAGCCCTTCGCGGTTGACGCCGGGCATGGTCACATAGACCTCGTAAGCGTCCTTGCGGTCGGAAACCTCATAGGTCGGCCGCAATTTGCGGGTGGGGCGGGTTTCCGCGAGTTGGGTGTTGGATTCGGTTTTGTTTAATTCGGTAGACATTTTGGATCAGTGGTTGGGAGTTAAGCGATTTTGATGGACTTGGGTTTCCGTTCTTCCCGTTTGGGAAGGGTGACGGTAAGAATTCCGTCCTCATATCCGGCAGTCACCTTGGAGGTGTTGATGTCGTCGCCCACGGTGAGGGACCGGGAGTAATGGTAGACATGCTCCTGTCCGTTTTCCATCCGCTGGCGGGAGGCTTTGATACTCAGGACGGCGTTGTGCAGATCAATCGAGATGTCCTCTTTCGAGAATCCCGGAAGTTCCGCGACGACGTTGAGATCGTGTTCGTCCGAGTAGACATCGACAGGAAACTGGTTCCTGGAAGTGAAACGGGAGCGGTCTCCGAGAAACTCGCTGAAGAGCCGATCCATTTCACTGAATGGGTCATTGAAGAAGGTATCGTATTTAATTAAGCTCATGGTAGATTGCTCAGGTTTGGGTTTAGGTTGATTACTGATTCTCCTAATGCAGGGACCATGCCGGGGAAGTTGTAGTAAATAAGCTGTTGAAAAAGAAGGGTTTAAGAATTTAAAGCCCGGGCTAAAGTGAGACAAATTGACACAATTTAAGTCGTAGGTGGGACGGAGTAACCAACGGGGATGGCGCGATCCGGGGATGGCAATTGGAGGGGGAGGGGGAGGGGGATGGAGGTTATAGACCGGGTTTAAAGTAGACGGCCCAGAGGGCGACAACGCCGAGGGCGAGAATGAAAAAAAACCAGACTTTATTCAAGGAGGGGGCGCGGTTGATGAGGGTGATCATGCCGCCGAGGAGGACCCAGACAGTAAGCTTGATCCAGGTCCAGAGGTACCACTGGTTATCGTAAAGACGGGCGATGAGCCCAAAACCACCGAGGAGGATAAGGAAAAGGCCGACACCGCTGATAATGGCGCCCCATTTCCGGAGGCGCTTATCGTCCTGAGGGAGGAGGCTGCGGCCGATGAGGAGGCCGTAGGAAAGGAGGACGGCGAAAACCCCGGTAAGGTGGATCAGATTGTAAATGAGTACTCTCATAGCGGGATTATGAAGGGAAGGAGGGGGACAAAATCAATGTGGAAAAAATGGGTTCTTGCGAAAGGGGGAGGGGGAGGATACCGCTTGGGGGATGGAAGCTAAAAATCTCGGCCGCTCCGGTCTGCTGGTCTCGCCCCTCTGCCTAGGCACAATGAATTTTGGTCCACAAACGAGCGAGGAGGACGCCTTCGCGATCATGGAGAAGGCCTTGGAAGTGGGGGTCTTTTTCTTTGATACGGCGGATGTGTATGGTGGATCGGTGGGTCGCGGGACGACGGAATCGATCGTCGGGCGCTGGATGGCGCAGGGCGGCGGTCGCCGTGAGGCGATTGTCCTCGCGACGAAAGTATTCGGACCAATGGACGAGGCATTGACGATCCCGGAGCCGAATAAAGGAGGGCGGAATTTATCGAAATATAAAATCATCGCGCATTGCGAAGCGAGTTTGCGACGGCTGCAAACCGACCGGATCGACCTTTATCAGATGCACCACATCGATCGGAATTGCCCGCATGAGGAATACTGGGAGGCTTTCGAGACCTTGCAGGCGCAGGGAAAAGTGGTCTACGTGGGATCGAGCAACTTCGCGGGTTGGGACCTTGCGGAGAGCTGCATGACGGCGCGGGCCCGGGGCAACCTTGGCCTGGTCAGCGAGCAGAGCATTTACAATCTGGCGAACCGCTACCTCGAGCTGGAAGTGTTGCCGGCCTGTGAGCGCTTCGGGATCGGGGTAATCCCGTGGAGTCCGTTAAATCGAGGGATCCTCGCGGGCAAGCCGGAAGGGAAGGTGGGACGCCGTGCGGCGGGAAACGAGGTGGAGCGCTTCAAGCAGCATGAGGACGAGCTGAGGCAATGGGGGGAACTTTGTCGAGAGCTGGGTCATGCGCCCGCGCAGGTGGCGTTGGCCTGGCTATTGACGCGGCCGGCGGTGGCGGCTCCGATCATTGGCCCTCGCACGATGGAGCAGTTGACGGATGCAATTGCGGCAGTGGAAATCGAACTGGACGCGGAAACGCTGCGGAAGATCGACGTGATCTGGCCGGGATTTGAGTCGGCCCCGCAGCACTACGCCTGGTGAGGGAACCGGGCGGAGGGAGCGAAAAGCCATTGCCAGTGGCAAAGAGGAAGGCCCATGCTAAGAGGGTATGTTCGTAGCGAGAAGAAAATACGCGGTCTGGGTGGGGATCATCCGACTGAGCATCCTGTGGTTCCTTCCGCTGTTTTCTGTGAAGGCGGATCCCACGGTGGCCTACGTATCGCTCGACTTCTTCGAGGGGGGGAACGTGCGCCCGGACGATCCGAAGCTCGAACGGATTTTCAAGATGGGCCAAACCCGAACGGTGTGGACGCGGCTCGAGGTGGACAATTTACGCTCTGGAAAAGGCGCCAACCCGGTGGAATTCCGGTTTCTCTATTATGACCCGGAGAATAATTTTTTAGGAGAGGCGGAGGTAGAGTATACCTTACCCAGTGGGTGGGAGGCCGCCTACCTTTATGCAGGATGGGGGTGGACCGCCCCGGGATCCTGGAAAGCTGGAATTCACCGGGTGGAGGCCTATTATTACGATCCGGATGAGCCCACGAATGATTACCAACCGGGTTACACTCTTTTCCGGACGGAGTTTTTCTCGGTAGAGCGGGACCCCGGTTCAGCCACCCTTGCTCCGGACCCGGAATTCAGCCTCCAGCAGCCCCGCACATTTGAGGGGGGGCGCCAGGCGCCATCGAGTCGGCAATACCGTGAGACCTTTCCACTGAGCAAGAGCCGGAGCATCTGGACGGAAGTCAACCTGATCAACCACCGCTTTGGGAAAGCTCCGCTGGATTACACGATCGACCTGGAGTATTACGGGCCGAGAGGGAATTTCCTTGGGGCGGCGACAATCGATTGGGAAGCCCCGAAGGAGTGGGCAAAAATCCGTGCGGTCTCGGGATGGGGTTGGGAAGATACGGAAAACAGCAGCTGGTCTCCAGGGCGGCACCGGATCAAAATCAAGTCCGGGCCTTTTCTCCTCGGCGAGACCTTTTTCACGATGGAGGACGACCGCCCGGTCTCCCTGGAATACGCAGCGAGGGACTTACGCTTGTTTGAGGCGGAAGAAGGCGGCAAGGGTGCGATCCGGCCGTCATATGGAAGGGTTTTTTCTGCGGAGTCGGGAGCGAGGCTGCAAGTGGAGTTTACGGTGATGAATCCCAATTTCCGGGTGCGTGAGCACGGAATGGAGCTGCGTATTGTTTTGAGCCGGGTGGAGGGGCAAAGCCGCACCGGGCTTTGGGAGGAGGAGGAAGCAGTGGCTTTCGAGGCGACGACGGAAAGCCGTGTCCTGCAGCTTCCACTCGGGGATAATTCCGGAGAGCGTCTGGGGCGGGGGAAATATGCAGTGGAGGTCTATCTCGGGGAGCGACTCCTGAACCTCGGCTACTTTCGGGTGGAGGGGCCGACCCCCCCGGGTTCGCTGCTCGAGAGGGGGGATTTGGCGGTGGACCTGCCGGTTCGGTTCAAGCGGTTGGCTTTCTTCGGGGGTAATAAAATTGGTTCAGGGACGTTTGAGATCCTTCCTTGAGGTGAAATGAAGGGGTTGGTGGATCCGCCAGAATTTTTCATCCCGGAAGCGGATAAATGACAAATCGCTAAGGAAGTTTACGGCGGTTTTGGAGCAAACGACCCCGAAGGCCTTGGGGTGCTCTGTTCTGGCGAAACTGCAAAGCCTTTTCATACTCACACCTCGTCCGTTCGGCGATGATGAGAAAGCGGAAGCCATCGGGAAAGGGTAAGGGCGGCGGCGATAATGAGGAGGCCATCGAAGGGGAGACGGTGGCGTGATTCACCAAACGTGAGGGCATGAATGGCGGTGAGGCCGATAAAAATGCAAAGGGCATGGAGAGCGAAAGTGCGCTCGAGCAGGGGCATGCGGCGAATCCGGAGGAAAAAGGCGGCAGCACCGAAGAGAATGAGGAGGTTGACGGGGATTAGCCAGAAAGCGGGGGTGTAGAGCTGGAAATGGCTTAATGAGGCACCGTCCTCGTCCACTGTGACCTGTCCGTCGCCGAAGGGGGTTCGGAGCGGTGAATAAAGGGCGGCGGTTTTTACGAGACCGCGAAGGAGCGTGCCTGAAGGATCCTCGCGTAGGCGTGTCCAGCCCATTTCCTTAAGGGTCCGGTTGCGTTCGATCTCGTCCATGCCGCGGGTGCGTTCATCGAGGTGGGGGTTAAGGAGATCGAGGTCGACAAAGGGGAAGATGTTGAGGAAGCCCTCGACCTGCCCTTTGTAAAGGTTTTCGCCGGACGTACTTGCGGGAAGGAGGCCGGGCTCCTGCATGACGGCGATGGTATGCCAGTGCCAGGGGAGGCTGACCCCGAAGGCGACGGCGACGACAAGGGCGGCTCGGCGGAACCGGCGGGGCAGCGGGATTCCGGATTGGAGGGGAAGGTAGGCGAGGAGAAAGACGGGAAGGAAGAGGATACCAGTTGGGCGGGTGAGGTAGAGGAGCCCGGCGATCCCGCCGACTATGGGCGGGCCCCAGCGGGATTCGAAATGCAAGACGGCGGTGAGGTAAACAGTGAGGAGAAAGGCAAAGAGGACGGTATCGCGGAGGGTGAGAGCCTCGACGCCGAAGTGAAAATGAAGACCGTAAAGAACAACCGCGAGGAAAGCGGCATCTGGCCTGCGGAAATGGTTCCAGAGGAGGTGGGCGATAAGCAGGCCGTTGGCGAGCCAGAGGAGGGCCTGAGCGGCATATGCGGCGGATTCCCCGGCGGGCCCGAAGAGAGCGATCGATGCGGCAAGGAAGAGGGGGTAAAGGGGCGGGCGGTTGGCGGTGGGGCCGGCCCCGTTCTGGCTGTAGACGCCAGTCTCAAGGAGGTTCCGGGCGATTTCACGATACCCTTCACTGCCCTGCCAGCCTTCGGCCGGAAACTGGTAGACGGCAGCATGGAAAAAGGCGTTGCCGGCCAGGCAACCCATCAGAATCGCGAGGGCGAAGAGGAGGAATCGGGTGCGGGAGCTCACGGGTGAAAAGGTTCGGCGATGGGTGGGCGGGAAAGGGCTGTCCGTAAGGTATCGGGCAAAAGGGGGACAAGGGAGGGAAAAATAAGGGATGGCCTCCGAGGGGCAGGTTCCTACATTTCAAGAATGCGAATCAAGATCGGATGTGCCCAGTTGGAAACGGAAAACGGAGACGTAAAAACCAATCTTTCCCGGATCGACCAAATGACGCGGAAGGCGAAAGATGCAGGCTGCTCGGTGGTAGTCTTTCCCGAACTGGCGACAACCGGCTATGGTCGACCGGAGGCGGTGGCCTCAATGGCGGAGCCGATCCCGGGGCCGATGAGCAGGGTGCTTGCGGCGATCGCGGGGGAGCAGGAAATCGCCCTTGCGGTGGGGATGGCGGAGGAGGCGGAGGGGGAACGATTCAACAGCATGCTCTTGCTCGGGCCGGATGGGACGGAATTGGGGCGGTATCGGAAGGTGCATTTATGGGATACGGAGAAAGGCTGGGCAAAGCCGGGAGGGGAGTTCCCGGTTTTTTCCTGGAACGGATGCCGGATTGGGATGTGGATCTGCTATGACAGCCGGTTTCCGGAAACCGCACGGTCGCTAGCGAAAAAGGAGGTGGAGATTGGATTGGTGTCGACGGCCTGGCTGGGGCCGGCTGACGAATGGGAGCTGGCGATTCGTTCGCGAGCGATGGATAATGGAATTTTCGTGGCGGCTTCCGCACTTCTTGGGACGCCGTTCCACGGCGTTAGCCTAATTGTCGACCCGCATGGAAAGGTGATCGCCTCGGGTGAGCCGGGGAAGACCGAGCTGGTCGTGGCCGAGATCGATACGGGCGAGGCGGTTCGGTTTCGCGAGCGGGTGCCTCTTCTGAAAGATCTCCGACCGGATGCGTATTAGGTGGGAAGGTGTTGAGGTGGGAAGGTAATAAGGTGGGAAGGTGTTTTTTGGCTTGGGGTATTCCGTTTGGCGGCGGCGCTTTCCTGAGGGCTTGGAACGGTAAGGTCCAAATCGGGCCTTGCCTCCGGAAGGATGGGAGGGAACATTTCGGGGATGAAGCAAAACCCACTGGGACAAACGGGAATTAACGTATCGGAGATGGCTTTCGGCTGTTGGGCGATCGCCGGTGGAGTCAACTGGGGCGACCAGGATGAATCGGATTCATTGGAGGCTCTGCGCACCGCACTGGACCTCGGCCTGACTTTTCTGGATACCGCCCCGGCCTATGCCAAGGGGTATTCGGAAGAGTTGGTGGGCCGGGCGACGGAAGGTCGTCGTGACGAATGTTTTATCGCAACAAAGGCCTCCGGTCAGCGGCATGATCCGGAGACGCTGAAGGAGCTTTGCGAAGAAAGCCTGAAGCGTCTGCGCACGGACCGGATCGATTTTTACCAGCTTCACTGGCCGCGGCCAACGGTGCCGATTGAGGATACGGTGGGGGGCCTTGAGACCTTGAAAGAGGCGGGGAAGATTCGGGCCTATGGGGTCTGCAATTTCGGCCCGAAACAGCTGCGGGGCTACGCGGAGGCCGGTGGAGAGCGAAGCTCGAACCAGGTGGCCTACAACCTGATATCGCGTGCGATCGAATTCGAGGTAAAATCAGTGACCGACGAGCAGGGGATGAGCATTCTGGCCTATTCCCCGATCATGCAGGGGCTGTTGACGGATCGGTATCTACGATTGAGCGACATGCCGCCAGATCGCCGGAGAACGCGCCATTTTTCCTCGGAGATCCAAGAGTTTGCCCAGCACGGCGAACCCGGCTTCGAGGAGCTGACTCAATCGACCTTGGATCGGATTCGTGCGATCGCCCGGGAAGTGGGGCGCCCGACCGCGGAGGTGGCGATGCGTTGGCTGCTGGATCGTGGGGGGGTGACCTCGCTGTTGATCGGCGGGCGGAATGCGGACCAAGTAAAGCGCAACGTCAAGGCGCTGGAGAATCCGTTGGATGCCGGTGTGCTGGACGCGCTGAGTTCGGCAACGGATAAACTGAAGCAGACAATGGGGCCGAACGCTGATCTCTGGCAGTCGCAGGGGCGGATTTTTTAGACGGAAGTCGGATGGCGGAGGGGGGCTTTCTGGTGAAGGAGGAAGGTGTGGAATGCCGAGGGGGGCTCGGCTGTCCCGGGAGGGGAGGGTATGGAGCGATGCTTCGAGAGGGCTAAAGGTGAAATTGCGGGAGGGTGGTGTTTTTTTTGAGGAGGTCGAGGGCGGCCCGCTCGGCTCGGCGCATGTTTTCGGCAGCCTCGGGTGTCTTGTCGGATAGGCCGGCGAGGTGTAGCCATCCATGCACGAGGTAGAGGTTCAGTTCCTCGGATAGGGAATGGCCCCATTCTCGCGCGGCAGCGTGGGCGGTATCGACGGAGATGCAGATTTCGCCGGCATCGGCATCAATCTCACGGTTTGGGGATCCGGGGAAAGTGATGACATCGGTGGGGCTGGGATCATCGAGAAACGTCCCATGGAGGGCGGCAAGCTCGGCGTCGGTGAGGAAGGCAATCGAGAGATCTCCGGAAGGGATGGCGAGGGCGTCCCATCGATCGAGGACGTGGAAGCAGTCCCGGGCGAGGGCCTCATCGAATGCGAGGGTAGGATGGCCGTTGTAGAAATCGATCTGCCGGTGATCAGCCATGGGCGGATTTCGGGGAAGGGGACGCCTCCGCGTCGGCCTGATCCGTCTTCGCCGACTCGGAGCCCTTCCCCGCACGGCCCGCTTCGGGAGGGGCTTCTGCCGGTTTGTCGAGGTCTTCCTTGCGGGGGTACTCGACGCGGGAATGAAGCATATTGAGCAGGGTGAAGGAGAAACTCTTTTTGATTTGGGCGATCTCCTGGAAGGTGATGGGGCAATCGTCCAATTGGTGATCCTCGAGGCGGTCCTGGAAGATACGATCGAGCAGTTCGTCGATCGCGGCGGGGGTGACTTTTTTCAGGGAGCGGCTGGCGGCTTCGACGGAATCGGCGAAAAGGATAATGGCACTTTCCTTAAAACGGGGTTTGGGACCGTCGTAGCGGTAAGTACTTTCGTCGACTTCCTCCGCCTTAATAGTGGGTGCCTCGGGGAAAGGCGCCCCGGTGTTACCGGAGCCGTTCTTACTCTTTTTAAGAGCGGTGTAGTAAAAGTACTGGATCAGAGAGGTGCCGTGGTGCTGCCGGATAACCTCGATGATGTTGCGTGGCAGCTTATGCTGACGGGCGAGCTGGACGCCTTCTTTAACATGCGCCTTGATGACGAGTGCGCTCATTGAGGGGTTCTGGGCGAGGTGGGGGTTGATACCGCCACGCTGGTTTTCGGTGAAATATTCGGGCTTCACGAGCTTGCCGATATCGTGAAAGATCGCGCAAGTCCGGCAGACAAGGGGATTGGCTCCGACGGCCGCGGCGGCATTCTCCGAGAGGTTGGCGACCATGAGGCTGTGGTGGTAGGAACCGGGAGCGTCGACCTGCATGCGACGGAGGAGGGGGTGGTTATAATCGGTGAGCTCGAGGAGGGTGATTTCGGTGGTGAGCTGGAATAGATTCTCCGGGATGGGGAGGATGCCGACGACGATGATTCCGGTAACAATTCCGGCAAAGAGGGCGAAAACGATCTGCCTTAAAAGGATGTCAAAAGAGACCTCGTTGAGGAGGCCGAGGAAAGTGGCAGCAAGCGCGACGGTCAAACCGGCGAAAAAGCCGGCTTTAACGACGGTGCTGCGCTTGCGAACCACGCGGCAAAAGTAAATGGCGATGAGGGAGGAAAGGAAGGTGGTGAAGAGGGTCTCGAAAGCGCCTCCCATCATAAGGGAGAAGAAAAGGCTGACGATGAGGGCGGCAAGGACGGCGAAGCTGGGACCGATGAGGAGGGTGACGACCATCGCGCAGAAGGAGGTGGGCGCAATATAGGGAAGGATGGCGAGGATCTCCGGGGATTGAGAAAAGAGTTCGGTTTCTCCGATTTCGAGAACGAGGCGATTGAGCCCGAGGTTGGCGAGAACGGCGATTATGACGAGGGCGATGCGGCGGTTTTGGCGGCCCATCCGGAAGCCGAGAACGTGGATATAAAGGGCGGCGGCAAAGGTGATGCCAAGGGTGAGGAGCATGCGTTGGACGAGGTCCTTGTCAGCGGTGAAATTGAGTTTATTCTGCCGGTGGATCTCGTTGCGATACGCGAGCAGTTTCTCCTGATCGAGGTCTGTGGTGATGGCGCTGGGTTCGAGGATGGTGTCTCCCTCGAAGACCCGCACAGTGACGGGTTCCACGGCTTGCTCCGCCTCCAGTTTTCGCTGGGAAGTCGCCTTTTGGTCGAAAACAAGGTTGGACTGAAGCCCGGAGCGGAAGAGCTGGAAAAGGGCGCGGCTGATCCCGGGTTCGGCGAGAAAGCGCAGGCGTTGGTTGAGCTCGAAAACGGCCTCGGGCAGGGGCTGAACCTCGACTTGGGCGGCCTGCTCCCGGCGATCGACAAGGGAGACGAGGCTCATGGGCTGGGTTATGCCGTCTCCGAAGGGTTCCTCGCTGCGGTAGACACCATTTTGGTAGATGTCGCGCAGGATATCGAGCCCCTGTTCGAAAAGGCGCTCCCGAACCCTCGGGGCGGTTTGGCTGAGGAGGGTTTGAATGGCTTCCGGTTCAATAGCGTAGCCCTGTTGGGAAAGAAGGCTTTCGGAAAAGGCGGCGACTGCGGCCGCCCGCTCATTGGGCGGGGTGGTTTCGAGTTGGAGGGCAAGGACCTGAAGGCGTTCCTGAAGGTCGGTGAGAAAGGTTCTGAACTCGTTGAAGGGCTGCAGGCTGAGGCGATAGACCTGGAGGACCTGATCGCGGGCCTCCTGGCGTTTCTGCCGGGTGGCGATCTCGCTGAGATACTGGTAGTCGAATTCCGCGACGACTCGGGATTGCGCGCGTTGTCCGGTGACGACGGCGGGCACAGGGTCTTCGAGACCGAAGAAACAGATGAAAAAGGCGAGGGCGGTGAAACCGAAGAAGAGAAGGAGTTTAACGACCTGGCTGCTTTCAAAGAAGACAGTGGTCCGCGAGGGCTCTCCATCCCGCCGATGGCGATTCCGGGGTGCGTCGGAGCGGGGCCGTTTCTTTCGAGATTGAGCCATGAGAGGGTCCAGGAATACGCTGAATGGTAAAAACTACAGAAAAAACCGGAGATGGGAAGCGGAAAAGGGAAGGTCGGCGGGGGGCTCAGTCGTCCCGTTGGAGACCCGGGGCGTCTTTGTAGCGTTCGTAAGCATTGATAATCCGCTGGACGAGGGGGTGCCTGACGACATCGGTATCATCGAAGTAAAAGACCTTGATCTCCTCGACCTGGCTAAGGATGCGAACGGCCTGCTTGAGACCGGATTGTTTGGAGCGTGGGAGATCGATCTGGGTGATATCGCCGGTGACGATCATCTTACCGCCCTCTCCGAGGCGGGTGAGGAACATCATCATCTGCTCCGGAGTGGTATTCTGTGCTTCATCGAGAACGATATACGCCTTGGAGAGGGTGCGGCCGCGCATGTAGGCGAGGGGAGCGATTTCGACGAGCCCGCGCTCCATCAGGCGGTGGGTTTCCTCTTTGCCGAGGATATCGTACATGGCGTCGTAGAGAGGCCGGAGGTAAGGAAGGATTTTTTCCTCGAGATCGCCGGGGAGGAAGCCAAGGGCCTCACCGGCC
>CAYQKH010000104.1:0-11270 GCA_964417945.1 uncultured Opitutales bacterium | reverse complement strand
CCAACAACCCTTCGTGAACTGATCATGAATCATTGGACCGACCCCTTTGGTTTCCCTCCAGACGGTTTCCGGTTCCTCTCCGGCAGATTGGATTCCGATGGGATCTTCAAAAAGATTTTCCCATTCAAACTCTATTCCTGCTGCGGTCATGACCGATTGAGTCATGAACGATTCTTGATCACGTTTAACTTCGACCAGTAATGATCCGTTGTTCACTTGGTCCTTTCCGATTTTAGGGATTTCTCCGAACGATCAGGCTTTTGACCGGAATCCCTCCGGCCGTGACGTCGACCCGTGTTCCATCGGCCAGATTTGATAGATGAAGCACCACTGATAGGAATTTGCTTTTCAGTTCGCGAGTTCGCTGACCATGGACTCAAGCTTTTCCAAGCGCCGACGGAGTTCCGCGTTTTCCTGCCGGAGGATTGCATTCTCCGACTCCACCTTCTGGTTCAGGCCCTGGATAGCAGCCAGGGCAACACCGTCGGCATCAGTCGTGGAGATACTTTTATCGTCGTAGCCGACATCAAAGGCGGCATAGAAATCCTGCGCAAATGGCCCGATGTGGCGGGTTTCGTCCTTATCGTCAATGAATTGCCAGGTGTTCAACGGAAGGGCGATGACCCGATCAAGGATTTCACGGGGATCAATGGTTTCAAATGCTTCCTTGGCATTGCGATCACTGGTTGGGTTGAGGGATCCATCGATGAAGAGGTCGCCTGCGGTAGTCAGGCGGAAGACGGTGTTGGTGGAGGACCCATTAAAATACCGGAAGGAGAAGTCACTCGTCCCGGTTCCCGTGGTGGTCTCCCGGATAATCTGCCAGAAATCCAGAACGCTGCCGTCGCTGCTATCGACCTCCAGCATGGATATAAAAGAGCCTGTGGATCCACCATTGTTACTGAGGAGGGCGAGGGCGGCATCTGCATCCTCGACCAGAAGGTCGGCGGCAATCCCTCCCGTGAAGCCGGTATCGACATTTTTGATATGGGTCGTGGTGATGGGATTGGTTTCCCCAATGCCAACATCGCCGGTTACGATCAGATTCCCGGAGAAACTCTCTGATCCATCTCCCATGAAATACTGCGAAAGATCAGCGCTCGTGCCTCCTCCACTAATGGATAGTGTGTCCCCCGAAAGGGAGAGGTCATAGCTAGGAAGGTCTATCCATTCGGTTCCACCATCTCTGGAGGAGAGTATTTGTCCATTTGATCCGATGTTCGATTTCGAATCATAAAAGCTGCCGGTTAATCTCATGGAGCCTTCAATCATTAAGGCAGGGGCAATCTCAAAAATGCTGAATAAATCGGCTTCCTCACTGACAACATAGATAAAGCGTCCTTGAGAAGCGATGAGACTGGGGCCGAGAGTTCCGTAATTGTATGTCACCTCTCGAGACAGAAAGCCCTCAGGCAGATATTCATAAATGACGATTTCCCGGTCTTCTTCACTTACGAAGTAGACGAAATTCTCATCTGAAAAGAATGATCTCGGGTTTTGCTTGTTAAGTGAAAACTGATTTATAATTACGGTGATGTTGTCAGGGTCTGAAACGTTAAACGAAGAGTAAGAATCACTGGCAAAGTGGGCCGTAAAAACAATATCACCCTGTTTCGTTAAGGAACGACCTGAAGATATAACTCCTGCGTCAATCGATGTGTCTTTCGCAACTATGTTTGATGGGTCTGAGACATCGAAGATCGCTAGTTTTTCAATATCGATAACATAAGCATAATCTCCAGACACAATAACGTCTTCGGGATTAAAAAGGCTACCGGTTTCTGAATCAAGCGGGACGATATTTGAGGGGTTGGAAATATCAAAAATGCTCAAAGCATCGCTATCCAAATCAACGACATAGGCGTAATTCCCCGAGACCGCGATGGACGATGGAATACTTATCCCAGTACTGTCTGTATCCATTGGAACAATGTTCGTGGGGTCGGAGATGTC
This sequence comes from uncultured Opitutales bacterium, assembly GCA_964417945.1. Taxonomy (GTDB): domain Bacteria; phylum Verrucomicrobiota; class Verrucomicrobiia; order Opitutales; family JABSRG01; genus CAYQKH01. Next base: position 9,317 of record CAYQKH010000104.1, on the reverse strand, counting down.
GAAGATGGCCAGAACGTCAAGACCAGCATCAAGGACATAGGCGTAGTTACCTTGTACGGCTATAGATTGCGGACCAGTGAGCGAAGCACTTTCGATATCTTGAACAATAATGTTATTCGGGTCACTGATGTCATATATGAAAATCGATCCGATTCCTGAATCTACGATGTAGGCTTTGGTTCCCTGGATGACGAAATCGGTTGGGTTGGAGAGGTTGTTGCTCCTCGAACCAATAAGATCAATATTTGGGTCGAGATCGCTAAAGGGGTCATTGGTTCCAATGGCTACTATGTTCGAATCTGCGACATTCAGGACATCTGTAAAAGTACCGGTAGGATCATTTAAGCCGGAGAAGGTGCCGCCGGGAATGGCATCTGCCAATGTTGTGATGCTTACGGTAGCGGAGTCGTCAGATAAACTAAGATTCGTGCCGTCAAACGTAATGGATTGAAGTTCGTTCGTGGGATCATTATCGAGCAGGTTGACCCAGGAAGTTCCGGTGCCGGTGGTGGAGAGGACCTGGCCGGAGGTGCCGATACTCGAACCGGAATCGTAGAGGCCGCCGCTCACCCGCATGGACCCTTCGACGGTCAATGAAGGGGCCACCTCGAAGCTGGTGATGGAATCGTTGGAAAGATCGGCAATGAAGACGAAGGCACCTTGCACGGCGAGTCCTTGCGGACCGGACAGTCCACTGCTCTCGGAGTCTTTGGGGACGATCAGGTCGGGATCGGACACGTCGAAAACCGCCAGAGCCGGGGTGCTGGTATCGACGACGTAGGCCACGTTATTGCGCACCACTACGGATTTGGGAGAGGACAAACCGGAGGCCTCGGAGTCCTTAGCTACGATCAGGTCGGGGTCGGAAACATCGAAGATCGACAACACCCCGTTGGTTGAGTCGACAACATAGGCGAAATCCCCCTCGACCCCGATCGAGCGGGGATTGGTCAGGCCGGTATTATCTGTGTCCTTAGCTACGATATTGTCCGGATCTGAAACATCGAAAATGGAAAGCCCGGTCGTTCCGCCTACGACGTAGGCGAACGTGCCCTGGACAGAAACCGATTGGAGGCCGGTGCCGACCGTCTGGCTGTCCTTCGGCACAATCAGGTCAGGGTCGGAAACATCAAAAATGGAAAGCTCATTGGAAACCAGGTCGACGACGTAGGCGTAGTTTCCCTCCACATCGACCGAGACCGGGAAAGAGAGTCCCGTCCCCTCGGTGTCTTTCGGGGTGATGTTGTCCGGATCGGAAACGTCGAAAATGAGCAATTGGGTAGAGGAGGAATCCACCACATAAGCGTAATCGCCCTGGACTGTGACAGATTGGGGAACCGTGAGGCCGGTATTGTCGGAATCTCGCAGGGTGAGGTTGCCAGGATCCGAAACGTCATAAATGACCAGTCCCAAAGTGCTGTCGACGAGGTAGGCGTATGAACCTTGCACGTCCACGGCGCGGGGACCGCCAAGACCCGTATCGTCGGTATCCCTAAGAATGATCTCCGGGTTAAATCCTGACAACGGATTGCCGGTTCCCACACTGACGAGTCCTCCATTACTCACGTTAACCGAATTGGTGACTTGCCCGCTTGGATCATCGAGGCTGGCTAAGCTGCCGTTCGGAAAGGCCCCGATCAGTGATGTAATGCTTACGATGGAGGAATCACTGCTCAGGCTGAGATTGGTGCCATCAAAGAGGATCGATTGTAGTTCGTTGACTGGATTCGCGTCGGCATCGTCGACCTGATCGACGCCGTCGGCAAAATCCGATGGGATCCCGGGCAGAGTCGACCAATCCTGCAATTCATTAGTGGGATCATTGTCTGCCAGGGACGCCCAATTGGTTCCGGTGCCGGTGGAAGCGAGAACCTGTCCAGAGTTTCCAGCATCCTCGGAAGAATCGAGGAATCGGCCCGAAATGAAGGCGTCGCCGGAGACTTCGAGGGGGTAATCCGGGTTGAGTGTGCCAATCCCGAAATGTCCATCGGAATCAAAGGTTCCCACAATCGGAACACCGATCTTAAAATAAATAGCCTTGTCCGACCTGGCTGAAATCTGGGTCTGGTCTGAGGTGGTCAGCTTCAGGAGTTCGGTGAATCCCAAGCCGCTGGAAGGTATTGCGGCTAAGGACTGGTTGTTCTCTAAGACGATCGCCCCGTTGAGGACACCCAACTGGCCGTTGACGTCGAGTCCCTGGGTGAGCTGAAAACGGTTCATACTGTCGTCCCAGGTGAGGCGTTGGGTCCCGTCATCGAAGGCGAGGAAGTCGTCGTCCGCCTCGCTGGAGCCGCCGATGGTGAGGTTGTTGCTCAGGGTCGGGTTGGCGGTGATGTCCGAGCCTGTGATGGTGCCATCAGCGATGCTGTCCGAGTCGATCGCATCCTCGAGAACGGTTCCGGCAACGGTGGCTATATCGGCGACCTTAGCGAAGGTCGCCGGGTAGATCCTCTGGTCGGGTGTGAGTTGCTCATAGGTCACATCATCGTCGCTGAACCAGACCCGAAGGTAGAGCTCGTTGGCGCCACCGATCGTCGTGGTGTCAAGGACCGTCATGTTGGTAATCGCGCTGTCGCCCAGTATCACGGTGGCCAGGCCTTGGTCGACAGTCAGCGAAATACTGCCGGCTGGGTTGGGATCGGTGGTCAGAGTGCCATCCATGTGCCAGAGCACGGTGCTGTTCTCGTCGAGAAGGGAGAAGCGAAAGTAGCCGGTCCCATCGTAGTTCACGTTGTTCTCAACGATCCGCAGCTGGTAGGGGATCTCGGTGGGGACCGCCTGAGCCGAGGTGATGGTACCTAGCGTCACAATGATGGCGGTCAGGGGTAGTGCGAGGAGTCGAGAGACATTCATAGTGGGTAGAGCGTTGAGGCGGAATCGGTCTGCAGAGACGTCCGTAGGGCTAATAACCTAGTGGAGCTTTGTCAACGTGGAAACAGATCGCGAGGACCTTGCATCGGTGGAGAGCCTGATCAGCCGCCGAAGGAAGATTGCTCAAGCATAAATCCTCTCCATAACCATGTAACTCAATCAACTGTTTTCGATACAACCACGCGGTAGAAGCGTGTAGGGCCGGTATTGGTAGTATCCTGGATCGCGGCATCGTCCTCGGGGCTACCGGGTGTCAACGTTGTGACCGGTTTCCAATCTTCCTCGGCATCACTGATGTCGAGCTTCCACTCTAGAACATAATCGTTTCCGGGGAGCACCCGGTTGATGCTGAAAGCGGCATTGGTCATTGAGAAGTCCGTAATCGTGACAAGGAAGAAGCTCCTGGGGTCGGTCGGATCGAAACCAGCCAATTCCTCTTCTGCGTTGGATTGCAGGTCTCTATCGGGATCGCTGGTAGGTGCAGCGTCGGGATTGCTAAGGCCAAAGAATTGAACCTGCCAGGAGTCCGCAAGGCCATCGCTGGCATAGAGACCAAAATCATCGGTTCCGACGTTGAGGACCGTGAGGGTTAGGCTGGCGGTTAAGCCTGCGTAATCGCCCTGGTATTGCACAGCCGAATCTTCGAAGACATTTCCGAGGCTCGACAGGCCATTAGAGTCAATAAGAGTAATGGGGCCGTCGACCGCCGCCCAGCTCACCTGGGAAGGATCAATATGGATTTCTGTTTGATCATCGGCGACACCGGTAGCAATAAGCTGAAGGTCGCTGGCTTCAATCGCCGGATCCGGCGTGCCGCTGATCTGAAGAGATTCAATGGTGTACTGCTGCCCCTGGAAGCCGGCTTTATTGAGGTAATTTGTTGAACTCGAAAAACCCGGCGCCACGCCTCCAATTGTTGCCTGAATGGAGTAATTCGCGCTGGTTGATTGCCCTCCACCAAGGCCTATGGTGCTGGAGACGGCCTCGACGTCCCCGTATCCAGGAGAACTGAATAGCACCCCGATTAACCATACCAATACTTGAAACCGTAAAACTGGATAATTAAGAAACCCAAAAGGATACGTTGCAAAAAACCGGTTCACGGTAGATCAACTGGCTGAGAGAAGAATTGAAGGCGGGTAATCCCGGATGGTTCGGGATCAATTAGGAAGGGAGAAAGTTTGGTAGGACAATATGAAATTAATTTTCAGTCGCTTCAGCAGCAGAGGTCGAGGATCTATTTACAATTACTGATAGGAATTTGCTTTTCAGCGGCGTTAGCCGCCGAGGTGGGGGTTGTGATCTCATCGCGCGCAATCTCTTCCAATCCTTTGGGGATATCCTTCAAGGTATATTCAAGCATATTCAGACTGTCCCGGGTGTCGAAGGAGTTCCAATCCACTTCGATTTTCATTTTAGCCCCGGCAGCTTCGGCCACTGCTTTTTCGATTTCCGGTAACTTCTCGGTTTTCAGGGATTCAAGAAACCGCTTGTCATCCAGGGTCATTTTTTCGTCGTCTGCCTGAACCACCATAGCGGTTACGAGAACAGCGAACATCAGTTGCGATAACATTTTCATACCACCTAAGAATCAACACCTTCCTAGACAGCTAGTTGACAGTTAGGTAACAATTACGTGGAGCCCCTCCCCAAAAAGCCATCAAATGACAGTATTTTGGAAAACGGATGTCTCACTCTAGCTTCATCGGACCTTCCTCGATCACTCGCGTCCTCACCGATACCATTTCCCCGTCGATCTGAACTTCAACGCAATCAGGCAATTGGATTGTTTTTTGATGATTGGGAAGCACGTAAACCGCCACACCCAACGAGTCTGCAGCTTTCGACTCAGGCGGCACGGGTTGGATACCCAGCCCTACCACGGATTGTTCGTTTCGTAACAGATGAGACAGTTTCTCCAAAGCCTGCTGGCATGCTTTTTCGTGCGCCATGAATCATTGTAGATTATGCCAACTCAATGTTCAACAGACCAAAGACATTAGAGATTTTATTAAAGACACTGGAAGATGTCGAACCGGCGAAATGAAGGCCGACGGCCCGGTTTTTTTCATCGAGCACCAGGGCCCCGCTATCGCCACCGGAGGTGAACCGGGAACAAAGAACCAGATCCCTGAAACCCACCCGACCCTTCCGGTGGGGAGGATTGGGTCGTTGATAGCTTAAGGCCGTCCGGAAATGAACATCGCGGACAATGCCGATGGTATGGTCAGTTGTCCGTCCGACTTTCTGAACCCGCATTTCACGGCGGATGTCGGAATTGATTTGCTTCGGCTGGACATTCAGGATCCGTATCAGATCGGTAACCCGTGAGGAATTAACCACTTTGGCCAGAGCGGCATCGACCTTGTTGTCGAACTTCGTTCTCGAAAAATTAAACGGCACGTATTGATAGAAGGTTGCAATCCGATCTGCCGGTGACCGTCCTCCATCAGTGGTTCCCGGCTGGATGATGGGGTCACCCAACTGCCCCGGATCGAGGGGGGCCAGCACATGGGCATTGCTCAGGATATAGAGGGAATTCGGGTCATCGGTTTTGCGCACCAGTGCCCCGAATGTGCCCACGGTGATGTCGGGATGGCCTAGGCCGCACCCCGGCATAGCCGGGCGGACCTTTTCCGTGAAAATTTCTTTCGAGACAGGACCGATTTCTTCCACATCTGTTTCCAGCATTCCAATTTCAGGGACGCGGATCTTCTTCGGAACCGGATCATTCAGGTTCTTGACAGGTTGTTTTTTGGCCACGTAGACCTTCAGGGCCATGGCATCAACAAAATTTCCCGCTGTCATCCGTCGGGCCACCCCGATTCCCTGAATACCTTCACCAAGCACCCAGGGTTGTGCTTTCTTTCGGACTTCCTGTGATACTTCCACCAGGGACTCCTTGGAAAATGAATCCGGAGGATTGGCGGGTAGCCCATCGGTAACCATTTCCAGCCCCATGATCAGAGCCCTTTCCGTATCCTGCAATTGATGAGCCATCGACTTCTTCTCCTTTTATTTCCAATTTTTCCATTCCTCTTCCATGACGGTGCGCAAGGCATGAGAGCTATCGGGATGCTCCGCCATGGCACCCACCAGTTCACGGACCTCACGGCGATCCAAATCCTCCACTGCTTCTTCGTCGCCGAGCAAAACTTCCAGTTCGGGGTGACGGTGCGTGAGCTGCGCTGCTTCCACTTCCAGCATTTCCCGCTCCACGGGATCGCGCTGTGCGATCCCGGTTAAAAGTCGAAAAAGCGGGAAACTGACCCGATCTTCAGGCTGGAGGAAGGGCTGAGAATCCGGCTCGATATCCAGACTGGCCCGCGCCCGCAATATTCCTCTGCCGAAATATTTCCGGTTCCCGGCCTGCGAATCATCCGCTCCTTCAAAGAGAGCTTTTCGAACTGCTTCCACCCGTGCAGCACCCTGCGGCATCCGGGGATGATCTGTGTAGTGTTGCAACCAGAGAGCGGCTGCAGCGGCGATCTGAGGAGTTGCGGAGGATGTTCCAGCCCCATCCAAATCAACCCGATTGCCGGTTCCGATCCGCGCCCACGGAATATTGGGGGTGTAGGCTGCCATCGCTGTGTCCATTAAGGCGGTCGGACCAAAGTTTCCCTGCATGCCGGTAAGGTTCCAGCGTTTGTAGTAAGGGGTTTTATTGGCAGTCGCCCCGCAAGCGGCGATGACCCGACGAAATCGGGCCGGCCATACCAGTTTACTGGGTGTTAGTTTTCCAAAATGGTTCCCGGCAGCAGCCACGATGATTACCCCGCCGTCGTAGGCATCATTGACCGCGCGGGCCCATGCCTTCGATGGGAGTCCTCCCATGGATATGGAAACGACGTCACACCGGTTTCCCGAACTGCCCCGTGGGGCCAGGGTGTAGGCAATGCCTTTTGCCATGGTCGAGGTTTTTAAGTGGACCACACTGTTTTGAATGCGCACGGGCACAATTTCAGCAAAGGGCGCCCCGCCGAGATAATCGTCCCAACCTGCGTCAATGAACTCGGCGGCAGACTCCGAAACGCTGGCGATACTGACTTTATTTCCTGCCAGAATTCCGAGGGTGCCGGTTCCGTGGCTGGCCCGGGGATGGCGTGCCGAATTATTATTCTCAACAAAGTTGGCTTCGAGATGTTGAGCCAGGTAAGCAGGCAATGTCACGTGATCAGGATCGTATCCGGAATCCAGAATGGCGATACGAACGCGGGCAGCCTGTGGATCTCCAACCAGAACACGCGCTGATTTCAATTGAGAGCAGTCATTTTCAAGGTGCCAGGCAAAGCCTTTCTTCCAGGGCCAGGAATCCTTCGGTGGCTTGCCCGGCTCAATGTCCTGACCCGCCGCCTGGGTAAAAAATGCTTCGAGGTCGGGGAAATCCGGGACGGCCGGATGGTCGATGTCCGGTTCCATATAGAGTAACTGCCGATGCGAATCAAAGAACTCGCTCCTTTTGGCGGTATGGGCCAGGTCCCAGGGATGCAAGTCAGGCTCCGTCGACCGCGGAGTGGCTAACCTCCAGACGGTTTCCGGTTCCTCTCCGGCAGATTGGATTCCGATGGGATCTTCAAAAAGATTTTCCCATTCAAACTCTATTCCTGCTGCGGTCATGACCGATTGAGTCATGAACGATTCTTGATCACGTTTAACTTCGACCAGTAATGATCCGTTGTTCACTTGGTCCTTTCCGATTTTAGGGATTTCTCCGAACGATCAGGCTTTTGACCGGAATCCCTCCGGCCGTGACGTCGACCCGTGTTCCATCGGACTGATAGGAATTACTGATAGGAATTTGCTTTTCAGCGGCGTTAGCTGCCGAGGTGGGGGTTGTAGGGGGAGGAGGCAACAGCAGGGGAGAATGGCGGTGATTTTTGTTGGAATCTAGTTTTTGGCGGGGTCCGGTCAACGCCAATGTGCCCTCCGACCCTGCTTCCCGAACTGCACAGCGGTTTACCGCCCACGGTTCAGCATACCCGTACAGCCGGTCCCAACTTAGTCTGTCCAGAAGACTGGCTCGGTGTCGTTTGCCCAGGGGTCTGGGTTTTCGAGGACGAGGGTCAACCCGTCATCGAGGGGAATTTCCACTGGCTGGGGGCTGGTTTTCTGGAATCTGGGGGAGGATTCGTCCTCCGGTAATGTTCTGGGGAAGCGTTCCTTGGGCCAGGGGACGGGCGGATAGCTGGGCATTCGGCGGGAATCTTGGTCCAGATCAATACGAACCAAGCTGCCATCCTCGGCGCTGACCATCCACCGCACGATGGGCGGAGGGGCACGGGGTGCCCGCACGCTGATGAATTGGATGGGTTCCCACAGGCCCAGAGGTTCGAGGATTTCTCGAGCGCGCGGTTGGCTTTGGCAACTTGAAATTACGCGCATGGGCCCCCCACAACAGGGGCACCGGAGCGGGTCGTAACCCCAGATGCGGAGGATAAGGTCCCGCCAGGAGGTCCGGGACGGGTATGCCGGAGCCTTTCTCAAGATCATGGGAGCTTCACGTGCCTGGGCCCGTTTACGCAGGCCACGGGACTTGTTGCTGTAGAGTCCGTAGTAGCGGAGCGTCTGGAAGCCTTTGGGCGGAATGTGTTCGGAGAGGGCGGCGATGAAATCTGGACCGGAGAACAGCTCAAAATTCCGTTTCGTTTTCCAACTGCGGGAGGAGCGGTAGAGGACCGTTTTGGCCTTAGCGTTCCAGGACATTTTCTGGATGGAGAAGGGAGCGCGGAGTAAATACTCTGCGAGACGCTGACGGGCTTTGCAGTCGGTGGCACCCAGAACGGTTTCGCCGGGGTCGATGTTGAATCCGCTGTTTCTCCACCCGAGCAATTTCTGTCGTTTGCGGGGCGACATCCACTTGTTTTCCACGAGGGCGTCCAGCATTCCATGCCGGAAGGCTTCGCGGAAGGGTTTCAGGGAAATTTTAGAAGCCAGGTGAAAATTGCCTTCCGGATCGAAACACCCGGAGGTAACCAGGCAATGGATGTGCGGATGGTAGGCGAGATAATCGCCAAAGGTGTGGATACCCAGGACGATTCCTACTTTTCCATCCGGCAAACCCGTGGCGTGGCGCATGCACTCGGACAATACCTCCGCAACCATCCGACAGAGGATGGTCAGCCGCTTGGGGTGCTTTCTGAAGACATTGCGGATGACCTTGGGAATGGTTAATACCCAATGCCGGTGCGGCACGGAAAGGCAGACCTCCTGCGCGATCGATTTTCCTTTTTCGAGGGTGCGCCGCTGGTGGCAGGTCGGGCAGACTCCGCGCTGTTTACAGGTGAAGGGGAGGAAGTATTCGTGGTCGCACTGTTGACAGCGCACCCTGAGGAAGCCTTGGGATAGGTCCCCACAGCGAAGGAATTTATTGAAGGTGGATTCCCATTCCGGGCGGATCGGTCCCAGTTGCTTCTGGTAGCGGTCGGGGTAGTTCTCGATGAAATCCC
>CAYQKH010000103.1:0-11350 GCA_964417945.1 uncultured Opitutales bacterium | reverse complement strand
CGATGGACAGATCAGATTCGAAAAGAAATTTAACTTATCCGAACAAAAGCATCGAAAGCAACGGCTGACCCGCCCAGAACTTGAATGATTCAGCGCAACTCGGTAGTGGGCTAAACCCTGATCTGGTGTAAATTGTAAAAATGGAAGAAAACCGAAAGGGAAGCCTCAAGATTTCTCTTGGATTTGGAGAAAGCGATGGTTTTACGCGTAAGCCGTTTAAGGCAATGCCTGATGGTGCCATTGAGACGTTCCACATGTGCCGTCTCGCCGGTTTCTTTGCCGACGGAATGGTTGTTGGGGAATGCCTGATCGTACGTGTGCCAGAAGTCGCTGAAGGTCGGACATCTGGCGTAGGCATCCGGGATTCCATCTCGAAGTTCACGGCATCTCCACCAATCACGCGGCCCGAGGGTCCAGGAAACGACCTGCCTGGTGCGGCGACAGAGCGCGATCCACAACCACAGGTCATTGGCCTTGGAACCCGCAAAAGTCCAGAGTTCATCAAGTTCCAGAGTATCGCATCCACTAGCTTCCATAAGTGTTTCGACCAGTGGAGGCAGGCTAGCTGCTTTTTTTTAACCACGCGGAGACGGTCATGCGTGCGACGCCGAAAACGCGGCATGCTGCCCGTTGGCTCATTCCCTCGCGTATGGCGTGGAGCACCTGTTCGCGGAAGGTGTCGTCGTAACTTTGATGTGCAACCACAAAGCACCGCTTGCAGCTCCGACAGCGCCAACGCTGCTTGCCATTGGGTTCTTTCCCCGCTTTGATGATGTGCAGATGGCCGCATTTGAGGCATTTCCCGGGATGTTCGTTTTCCATCCCTATCTTGAATCAGCTTTACACAGAAGGGTACAGAGAAAAATCAGGTGCTAGACCACGACCTAGCCGTGAATCACCTTTGACGTGAGCCGAAGAAATATTCCGGATCCCTGTTACCAAGCTGATATGCGGCCACTTCTTGTTATTGACAATTGCATCGCCGGTGCAACCTTGACTGCATGAAAAATGTCGCACTGATCACCGGGGCTTCGAGCGGGATAGGGAAAGAGTTGGCGCAGATTCACGCCAAATGCGGCGGGGATCTGGTGCTAGTGGCGCGCCGGGAGGACAAGTTGATCGAACTCAAATCGGAGCTGGAAAAAAATCATTCGATAAAAGCCTTGGTCATGGCCAAAGACCTCACCCAGCCACAGGCACCCCGGGAAATTCATTCGGCCGTAGAAGAACAGGGGATCGAAATAAAATTTCTCATAAATAATGCTGGATTTGGCGGACACGGTCTTTTCTGGGAGCGGGAATGGGCCGAGGATTTGTCGATGATTCAGTTGAATGTGATCGCCCTCAGCGAACTCTGTCGTCTCTTCCTGCCGGATTTTGTGAAACGCGGACGCGGTGGGATTTTGAACGTGTCGTCCACTGCCAGCCTGCCGCCGGGAGGGCCGCTTCAATCCGTCTACTTCGCCACTAAGCATTTCGTGACTGCGTTGAGCTACGGTCTCGCCGGCGAACTCGAAGGCACAAAAGTCACCGTCACCAACTTGATGCCCGGACCCACCGCCACCGAATTTGCCGCAACCGCCAACGTGCAAGATACCAAGTCCTTTTCAATGGCAACCAGCGCAAGAGCGGTCGCAGAAGAGGGCTACCGCGGACTTCTCGAGGGAAAACTTGAGGTTATTTCCGGCTTTACCTTCACGCAGAAAATGATGTCCGCCGCCATCCCATTTCTGCCGAAGAAAATGATCCTCAGTCAGATCAAGAAATTACAAGAAGTCGGCTCGTAGGTGACGCCCCACTGAACCCCGGCCGAAAGATTTTGGATGATATTGAGACGGGTGTCAGGAAAGAGCATACGTTAGATTAAACACACGCTACGCCTCCTAACATACTTGGAATTCTTTCGTGAAACTGTGTAGCTTTATCGTACGATGAGGGGATTGCTTAGCTGGAGTGCTCACGATATTCGTCATGACTTTGTCGACCCCATATTCGAATAAGGCTAAGAAGGCGGTCGACTCAACGCACCCCCGTGCGTCAGTCACCTTGAGCGTTTGTAAAAAAAGGGCTCACATACCTAACCTATCTTGTAACCTAAAGCTTCACCATTGGATGCCAATCCTCCTTATAATCCCCTCAGTTGGTTTGTTCTCATCCTGCTCATTTGGTCAGCCTGAAACTCGTGCATATATTTCTAATGTCCGAGCTAAACCCGAATCCCACACGATAGCGGTAGCTCTCCGATACGAGAGATTTCAAAACCCATCTGGATTCATCAATACGTTCCCCAATGGTGGCATACCTCAGATCCTGGACCAAAAAGCGAAGATCTATCTGTGCGATGCTGAAACTGGAGATATAAAGAAAGCAGCCACCGTCTCACCGGAGAAAATTGTGCAACTAGGATGGGAACCATGGGTCATGGGCTGGATTGGCGATAGCCTGTTCTTTAAGATTTCAGGTCAATCAGGCACGAGCGTGAAAGACATTAGGGATTCCAAGCCACTTATATACTGTATTCATGCCAACGGCCGACTGTTAAAACTCAAGGAGGCCCCTGAAGGTCTTGAGTTCCAAAGCAATACGGGTCCAATGCCGCAAGGTAGCTATGTGCGCTATAGTAAAGACCATAATACCATCGATGTGCGTACAGAAAACAGAACAGAAGCTAAGACGCTATTTAAGATCGAATTCAATGACGCGGAACTTGTGCCTGTAAAAGAATCGAACAAATCGCTTGAGTCAACGGCCAACGCCGGGCCTCAGCGCTGACGTTCTCCCAAAAAAACTCAGTAATCAAACCCTAACCCGGATGTTTCATGAAGAGGAGATCGCAGAGGTCGCGAAGGAGTAAAGGTATAAAATGGTGAGGTTTCTTGATTCTGGGAAAGAGGTGCGTTGCCGGTAGGCTGTGTCAGACCTCACCGTTGTTCGCCGGGGGAGGCGCGGCGTTTCTTATTGGGGGAGAGATCAGGGGTTGAGGTCGTTGAGGCGGTTGGCGGGGTCTTCGAGACGGGGGTCGAGTTGGATGGCTTTCTGGTAGGCGGTGCGGGCCTGATCGAGTTGGTTGCGGTGTTCGAAGATCATACCGAGGCGCCACCAGGCGGAGGCATGGGAGGGTTCGTTGGGGCGCTCCTCGAGGGTGAGGTAGGTTTCGAGGGCCTGTTGGCCCTGGTTGAGATGTTGTCCGGAGAGGGCGGCGAATTTTCCGACCTGGTAGATGACGGCGGAATCGTCGGGGAAGTTTCGGAGGAGGGATTGGAGGGCGTCCCATGCCTCGGGGTAGGCACCGTGGTTGTTGGCGAGGACGGCGCGCATGAATTGGCCCATGCGGATGTCGGGATTCAAGGCGACGGCGCGGTTGAGGTGGGCGAGTGCGGCGTCGTGGTTCTCGTCGTGGAAATGGATACGGGCGTGGGCGAGTTCGCCGAAGTAGGGATGGATGGCGCGGTATTCCGAGGCGAGGCGGGCGGCCTTTTTATGGCTTCCGCCGAAGAAAGGGGGGGCCTGCAGGTGGTATTCGATGAGGCCAAACCAGGGTTCTTCGAGGGTGGGGTTGAGCTCGATGGCGCGCCGGTAGGAGCGGGTCATCTTGTTGGCGAGGACGGGCTTTTCGAGAAGGGGTGCCTCGGCAGCCATCAAGCCGTAAGCGCTGCCGAGGGTGGCGAGGAAGCGCGGGTTTTCAGGGTCCATGGAATCGGCCTTTCCGATCCAGAGGAGGGCATTGGTGGGGTCGCCCCGGTTGAGGAAGAGGCGGCCTTTCTGGTAGAAGAACTCGGGAGAGTCGGTGCCCTCGGCCTCGACCTGGATAAGGAGGGCCTCGGCTTCCCGGAGTTTGCCGTAATCCTGGAGTTTATTAATCGTATGAAAGCGGGGATCGGGCTCGGTCGCGTCAGCGGTGAGATGGACAAGAGGAAGAAGGGCGATGAGGGAAAGGAGGCAGCAGCGGAGGTTCATGGTTGAAGGGAAGGGGTCGCGTCGCTGCGGGGTTGCCGCGCGAGGAGGCGGAGGACGGCCTCCTCGATGAGGGCGGGGCGCGTCCAGGGAATGAAGTGGTTGAGCTCGGGGAGCATCTGGACCTCGACGGAGGCGGACGTAAAGGATTCGCGGACGTAATCGGCGTTGCCGGGGGGGACGAGGCGGTCGCGCATACCGTGGATGACGAGAACGGGGAAATCGATCTCGGGGAGGCGGGGTTCCATGGCCTCGAGTTCGGTCTTCAGGGGAAGGATTTCCTCGTTGCTGTAGCGGATGGCCTGGGGGAGAGCCCATTTAAGCGCGGGGAAGGCGGCGAGCCGGTTGTACCAGCGCAGTTTCTCCAATGGGGGTGAAATGGAAGGGGCGACAAGGACAAGGCCGCCGATCCGCCCGGGAAAATCGAGAGCCATGCGGACGGCGACGGCACCGCCGAGGGAATGCGCAACGAGAATGGCGGAGGGACCGTCGGGGGGTGGGAGAACCGCAGAGAGGGCTTGTGCTTGGTTTTCGAGAGAAGGGGTGGGTCCGGTGGCTGAGGAGCGACCGAAGCCGGGCCGGTCCACGGCGATCAAGTGCGCCTTTTCGCGGAGTGACGGGCTATTGAAAAACGTCAGGTAATTCTCCCATGAGCCGGGTGAGCCATGGATGAAGATGACGGCGGGGCGGCCGGGATCACCGGCACTGGCATAAAAGCAGGAGGCGTCCTCCCAGGAATAGGTATGAAGGCGTGGGCTCTCCATCGGCGAATCGACAAATTGTTCAGCAATCCCCTCTTGGGACCGATCGGAGGATGAGCACCCGGCGGCGACGAGGAGGGCAGAGATAGGCAGGAGGTAGAGCCCCCCGAGAACCGAAAGGATCGAGGTGGAGTTTCCATTTCGCGGGCATTTCAGCATTTGGCATTTCGAGAGGAATCGGTCGACGGGAGACTGGCAAATTCCAAATAAAAAGACCGAACGACTTCGCGAATGTTTCCTCCGGACCTTTGGAAACGTTCCTCGAGGGCGGCGGACTCCCTGGGATCCAGGGGCCTTCCGAGGAGGGAACGGACCAGTTCACGGGCGATTTCCAGCTGGGGGCGGGTCTGGTGGAGAAGGGGAAGGCGGCGGGCCCGATGGAGGGTGGCGAGGATGCCGGTGGCAGATGGGAGGCGGGCGAGGAGCTTGCGCCAGGCCCGCGGGGGTAGGAGTTCCCCGCCGTCGAGGATGAGAACGGCGGAAGGGGCCAGCGTGGTGCAGCAATCTTCGAGGCGTTCGCGGTCCTCCGGGGTAAAGCGGTCGTGAAAGCGGAGTAGAGCAGTGGGAGACCCCCTGGCTTCGAGGCGGACTTGAAAGTCCTCGGCGAAAACGGTTTTGCCGGTGCCGTGAGGGCCGACGACGGCGGCCCTGCGCCCAAGGGCTTCGAACCGGCGCTGAAGGGCTTCCCAATCGTCCTCGGGAAGCCGGTAACGAAAGGCCTCAACGCGGTCGGAACGAAAAGGATTTCGTCTTGCTTTCATAGGTGCGCTCGCTGAAGTCGAGCTCTTGCCCGGTCGGGCTGAGGGTGAAGGTGTGCAAGCCGCGGTCCCGGGATTTCTCGGAGCGAAATTCCAGCCCCCACTGAAGAGAGATCAACTTCCCGGAAAAGGAGAAGGGGCCGGGGGGCAGGTTGAAGGAGAAGGGTTCCTTGCCGATCCGGGCGGGGTTTTTCCAGGAGAGGGAATCGACGACGGACTCATCGACGGTGCCGGTTCCGGAGGTCCACCAGCCGAGGGAGAGGACGATTTCATTGTAGTCTTCGGCAAGATCCCAGAGGACTTCGCCGCGGATGGTCTCCCCGGGGCGGTAGGACTGCTCAACGCCATCGATAATGAAAGTATCGTTTGGTTTGGACATGGAGATCAGCTGCGGACGGGGTGGGCGGGAAGAACCTGGACGGGGAAGATGGCGTTGATGTCGGGCCAACGGCGGATGCGCCCGTGGACTTTGATGGTCCAGAGGATCTGGTTGTTTGCGCTTTTGAAGGAGTGCGTGGATTCCATGGGGATGGCGAGATCGGTCGACCCGGAGAAATCGGTCACAGTGGAGATGTCCTGGGAGGCGAGTTCGACCTGCTCAAAGATATTGCGGACGGTGACGGAATCGGTCCCGCGGCGGTAGGTGGCCACCTCCTCGGCTTCGAGAAGGATGGAGAGGTGCTTGAGTCGCCGGGTGTTACCCTCGATCCGCCACTCGAGGAAGAAGGGCTCGCCCATCCGGGGGGTGCCGGGGGTGAGGGTGATCTCGACCCTCGGATTGAAGAGGGCGAGGAAGCTGTAAAAAACAACAAAAAGGGCCCCGATGCCGACGAGGACAAAGGGGATGAGAAAGACGGCGAGAAACCACTGGGGGTTGCCCTCCCCGAAGCTTTTGAAAACCTGATAGAGAAAAATGGAGACGATGCCGTTCCAGAAGAGGGCGACGAAAAGGACCCCGATGGTCTGGGCGAGGCGGCCGACTTCGGGCTTGAGGACGACGGGGTTGGAATCCTCCTCGGGGAAGTCGTAGCGGGAATGGAACTGGAGGGGTGACTTGGCGCGGGACCGATCAGGCCGTTTCCGGGGTTTGAGGTGGGAAAAGCCGCGGCCTTTCCGGGTATTCCCGAGGAGGGGCTCGCGGGTGAAGGTACTGAAGAGGAAAGCGCCCCCGACAACGACGAAGATCGAGGAGAAGGGGATGACGAAGACCGGAAGCCAGCCCGCCTTCCGGACGATGACGGCCTCGGAGGGTCGGCGGGGATTCACATAGCAGGCGGTCTGGAGGCCGACTGGGTATCGCCTCACTACCTCCTTTTTTCCCTTTCGGCCGGAGCTGTTCATCCGCATGAGGTTGTAGCGGTCGCCGGTATAGGTTTGACCGTTCCACTCGTAGCGGAAGGAGACCTCGATGCTGTAGGTGGTGCCGTCGCTGTCATAATGGGAATCGACTCGGCTCTCGAGGATGGTGCAGGGGACGGATTCCCAGGAGCGACTCTGGACGACTTTGACGATCGGTTGGAGGCCCCCGATCCAGAGAAAGACAATGCCGAGCCCGAAAAACGGAAGCCCGAAGAGAAAGGTGAAGATGCGGGGTCCGAGGGTGGACTTCCTTGCGTTGGCGGATTCCGGTTTTGTCGCTGCCATCGGTCAGGAATTCTGGGTGGGGAAAGGGGCGGCGGTATTCCTTCGCTCGAGGTAGCCCATGTTTTCGAGGACGTCCATGATGCTGAGGATGCCCTTGAGGGCTTCCCGGTCGGTGACGGCGAGTTTGGTGCGGCCGGAGCGCACCATCAGCTCAAGCGCCTCTGCGACGGGTGCCTCGGGAGCGATCTGGGGGCAGTGCCCGAGGGGGACCGAATCGAGAAGGGAGTCCGGACCGATCTGGTGATTCATAAGGAAGTCGTAGAGATCCCCGCGGTTAAAGACGCCGAGGAACCGCCCGGATCCGGGATCGACGACGGGGTAGAGGGTGTGGCTGCTGGACTTCATGAGGGAGAGGGCATCGGCGACTCGTGTGGCAGGGCCGAGGGTCTTGACCTCCGTTTCCATGAGGGTGAAGACGGGTTTCTCGAGGAGCCACTGCGGAACCTGCTTCTTCAGGGACTCGAGGTCCTCCCGGGTGCGGTAGGTAGTGGCGGTGTGGGAAAGGAGCTTGTGGAGGGAGTCGGAGCCGGTGACGACGGCCTTGAACTCGGCGCTGGCAAGGGAGATGAGGTTGCTGGCCTCTCGCGCGACCGCGCTGTAGCGCCAGGTTTCGTCGCCGAGGAGGGCCCGTTCGCCAAAGAACTCGCCAGGACGGATGACCTTGACGCGGCGTTCCCCGTCGATGATTTCGATGCTGCCGGATTTAAGGACGTAAAAGGAAAAGGCGGGTTCGCCGGCGTGGAAGAGCACGTCCCCCTCGGTGAGATAAACATCCTTCAAGGCCTGGGTGTAGCGGGGGCTGAGGAGGTTGAGGTCCCGTGGAAAGAAGAGGTCGAGGGTCCAGTCCATGACGACGCGAAGGCGGCGGTCAAGGCCGGGCAACTTCATCAGGTAAATGGTCCTCCACATCCACCAGGCGATGAAGCCGGAGAAATGAACCCCGAGGATATTGGCGACGGCGCAGCGATGGCCGATTGAGGCGAGTTCCCCGAGCCCGCGAAAGTTGAAAGCGGAGAGCGGCCCGGCCCCCTTGAGAGAGTCGCCGATGTTCTCCCCGAGGAGAGTTCCCTGGCGCATTGCGAACTGGGCGGTGGGCGGGCAGGTCCCGCCACCTGGAAAGGGGACGACGGCACAATCCCCGGCGGCCCAGAGGCCGTCATGCCCAGCGACCTGCATGGTGTCCAGAGTTTGGATACGCCCGTTGTCGGAGGGCAGCTCGAGGCGGTTGCAGAGGTCGACGACGAGGGGATGGGGGGCGTTGCCGACGGTGGAGATGACGGTGGAGGACTCGATCCGTTCGCCGGTATCGAGAGAGACGAAGTTTGCGGTAACGGTTTTCACGCGGGCCCCGAGGAAGAGGCGGAGGCCGCGCTTGCGCAGTTTTTTCTCGGCGTATTTTCCGAGGCTGCGACTGAGGGTGGGGAGGAGGTGGTCCCGGCTGTGGACGAGGGTGATCTGGTAGTCGTCGGGCCCGATCTTGCGGTAGAATCGGTGCATGGCATGGAAGAGATCGAGGAGCTGGCCGGCGGTCTCGACGCCGGAGTATCCTCCGCCGACGATGACGAAAGAGAGCATGCGGCGGCGAAGCTTGGGATCGGCGGTGAGGTTGGCTTCCTCGAAGCGGGAGAGGACGGTGGCGCGAAGCTTCATGGCATCCCCGACATTACGCATGAGGAAGGCGTGTTCGGGCATGCCGGGAACTCGGCTCAAATCGATGGTGGCCCCGAGGGCGAGGACGAGCTGGTCGAAGCGAACGGAGATATCCGGGGAAAAGGAACCGGCAGAAAGGAGGAGGGAGCGGTTCGGGTAGTCGATGAATTTCACCTTCCCGCGGTAGACCTGCATGCTCCGGCAGAGGGTGCGAATGGGGCTGACGACGTGGCGAGGACTGAGTTCGGCACCGGCGACATCGGGGAGCATGGGCTGGAAAACCATGTAGTTCTCCTCGGAGATAATGGCGCTGTTCGCGGCCCGCTTCCGGCCGAGCCGGCGGGTAAGAGCTTTGGCGCAGTAAACGCCTGCAAAACCGCCGCCGAGAACGGCAACTTCCACTTCTAGAGTATTTTCGGCCACGAGGTCTCCAGTGATGGATCTTTTTAAATTCAATTTGATGACCGGGCAAGAAAGACTATTTTTTGGTCAATGGCTGGGCACAACAGAGAATCAGAGGAGGTGTTGACAGCTGCGCTGCCGGGGCGGGTATCCCTGGATGAGGAAACACGATACGGTTATTCCTTCGACAGTTTGAAAGTGTCCTTCCTGCCGGATGCGGTGGTGCGGGCGCGGAAGGAAGGGGATGTCGGGACGGTTCTGGAGCTGGCGAATCGGCACGGGGTGCCGGTGGTGCCCCGCGGGGCAGCGACTTCGCGGACGGCGGGGGCAACGCCCCAGCGCGGCGGGGGGGTGCTGGACCTGGGTGCGTTGACCCGGGTATCGGTGGACTCGGAGCTGGGAATCGCACGCGCTCAGGCGGGAGTCGTGACGGCGGTCCTGCAGGAGCGGGCAGAGGCCGTCGGCTGGTTTTACCCGCCGGATCCCTCTTCGAAGAAGTACAGCACGATCGGTGGGAATATCGCGTGCAACGCGGGTGGGCTGCGTGGAGCGAAGTACGGAGTGACCCGGGACTACGTGATGGCCTTGCGCGGGTATCTTCCGACGGGCGAACCGGTGGAGTGGGGACGGAGGACGCGGAAGTTTGCGGCGGGATTTAACATGCGAGACCTGTGGATCGGGAGTGAGGGGCTCCTCGGGGTGGTGACTTCGGCGACTTTGAAGCTGGTTCCGCGCCCGGATCGGCGTTGGACACTGGAGGTTGCCTTCCGGGATGAGGAGGAAGCATTGGAGGCGGTATCCGCGCTGCTAGCGATGCGGGTGGTGCCGGCGATATGCGAGTTCATGGACCGAAACGCAGTCCGGGGGGCGGAGGCCTTCAAGGGCGGTCCGGTTTTTCCCGGCTTGAAAGACGTGGCGGTGGTCCTCCTGGAATTGGACGGGTCGAAAGGGGAGGTCGAGTCGATGCAAGCGAAGGTAAAAGGTTGGGCGCGGGCCCGCGGATTGCGAAGCAGAGAAGCGCGCACGGGGGCAGAGGCGGAGGCGCTGTGGGAAACGCGACGCTCCTGCAGCCCGGCAATGTATCGCCTCGCGGACAGTAAATTAAATGAGGACATCGTTGTTCCGCTGGACCGGCAACTGGAGCTGATGCGTTTTGTGCAGCGACTGGAGAAACAATCGAAGCTGCCGATCGCGACATTTGGACACGCGGCGGACGGAAACCTCCACGTGAACATCCTCTACCATCAGGCGGACGCGGAAGAGCGGAAGCGGGCCTTCGAGACAGCGGGAAAGCTGATGCGCAAGGTCGTCTCGCTGGGTGGAGCGATCAGCGGCGAACACGGGATCGGGCTGGCGAAGACCCCGTTCCTGAAGCTACAGTTTTCGGATGCGGAACTGAACGCGATGCGGAAAGTGAAGGCGGCCCTGGATCCGCAGTGGATCCTGAATCCGGGAAAGGTCTTTGAAGAGACTCGGATATGGGAATACGAGCCGGTGGAGCACCGGTTTCCCTGGGACCGGGCTTGAGCGGGGGGATGAGGGCGGGTCCGCCTTCGTTGTCCTACCGCCACTGCCCCTCGATAAGGCTGGGGCGACGGCGTGATGGGGACGGCGTGGACGTCGCTAGGCTTGAGAGGGGGCTGCCGGGCGGTTACGGAAACGGCGGGCGTTGCGAAGGAGGACGCGCAGCTGGGTGCGGGTAAGAGCATCGTAGACCCGGAGATCGGGACCCGGGTAGACGTAGGAGAGAGGGATCCAAAGGCGTTCAAGCTTGTCGGCGGCGGACTCGATTCGTTGCCACTGGTTTTCGGAGTCTTCCCGGTCGCCGCGGGCGAGGGCGTGGTGGTAGCCGAGGAAGGCGGCGAGAAGCTCCATGGAATAGAGGCCGTAGGCGAAGTGGCGGCGATACTCGCTGAGACGTTTGGCGTAGAGGTCGCTGCGGGCTTCAAAATTCTGGGCAATGATGGGGTTGACGGCCTCGGGGGCGACGGTTGGAGCCTCGGGGCGGTTCTGTTCGGCGCGGAGGCAGTGTTCCACGAGATCAAGTGCTTCCCGCATGAGGGGAAGGGCGCGATCGGCCTCGGCGAGGGCGTCCTCGACGGAGCCGAAGGAATCGGAGCAATCGAGGGGAGCCTCGGGCGGGGTGCCGTCCCACGCCTGGAGTTTGCGAAGGACGGATCC
>CAYQKH010000102.1:0-11417 GCA_964417945.1 uncultured Opitutales bacterium | reverse complement strand
AGGGGTCGGGAGACAGGGGTCGGGGGGCAGGAGGCAGGAGGCGGGAGGCAGGGAGCGGGAGCGATCAGGACATGGGTAACACTTTTGGTTCAGGACATAGGTTACAGTTCTGAGGAGAGGAGAGGTGGCCACGAATGAACCCATTGTGCCTTGTGGCTCCGCGGGAGCGAACTTTTGGATCCCTAGATCGTCATATTGCCGGTTTCCATGGCGACTTTGGCGCGGCGTGCCATTTCTTCCGGGGAGATTTCTTCGAGGAACTGGCCGAAGGACCAGCGGTATCCGTAAGGATCAAGGACATTGGCAGTGCGCATGCCCCAGAAAAAGCTGGTGGGCTGGAGGAGGGGCTTCGCGCCGGCATCGAGCGCCTGCTTAAATCCGGCGTCGGCGTCCTCGGTGGCGATGGCAAAGAGGCAGGATGCCATACTCCCTTCGGGCATGGCCGCGGCGTGCCACTGTGGGGATTCATCAGAGATATAGATACGGGTGTTGCCGATGCTGAATTCGGCATGAAAGATCCCGCCGTCAGGGGCGGGCATGCGGTAGTGTTCGACGGCACCGAAGGCTCGGGTGTAGAAGTCGAGGGCTTCGGCGGTGTTTTTTACGGTAAGGGAGAGGCTGACAGTCGGGGTATCCATGAGGAATTTCTTTAGCGGAGACCCGGATTTGTCGATGCAAAGGTGGGGTTTTGCGAAACGGTCACGAAGGGTCAGACCGGCGGGCGACCGGGGTGAAAAAGGTCCCACTTGGCACGGGTAAGATCCCGGCAGTTGGGGAGACGCAATTCCTCGGGGAGTTCTTGAATTTTTCCGGGGTGGCCAACGACAAGGGACTCGGGGGGGATATCTTTGGTGACGAGGGCGCCCGCGGCGATAAAGCTTCTTCGGCCGATTCGGATCCCGGGGAGGACGGTAACGCCCCCCCCGATCACGACGTCATCTTCGACGGTGGCACCCTGGACGTCGGGCATCTCGGCATACCTTGAGGCGAGGCGGTCGTTGAGAAAGGTGGTGCCGGGTCCGACGAAGACGTCGTTGCCGAGGGTGGTGGTGGTGGGCAAGTAGACGCCGGCCATGAGGCGGACCCCGTGACCAAGGGTGATGCGGCCCTCAAGGACGACATTGTGAAAAACGCAGCAATGGTCCCCACCCTTGACTTCTGCGCGGACGACGGCGTTATGGCCGGTCTGGAAATAATCACCGAACTCGACATCGGTGTAGAGGAGGGTGCCCTTTCGGACAATGGACTGTTTTCCGAGCCGGGTGACACCGGAATCGTTTCCGTAGGGGTGGCCGAGGGTGGCACCCTCCTCGATGATGGTGCCATCGCCGAGTATCGCATTTGGGTGGGTCATGTTTTTTTGGGGAGGAAGTTGAGGGAATGGAGTCGGCGTGGTGAGGGCTGGGAGGAGTTGAAGGCTCTATCGGGAGGGGCCCGCCTTCGTTGCACTATGGCGTGGTCTTCGCTGCGCTCGAGAGGGGAGAGGGAGATGGGGATGCAGAGGGAGAGGGGGATTAGAGGAGGGGGTTCCCGGAAGTGGCGTCGAAGACGGAGGTGGATTCGGGGGCAAGTTCTGCGGAGAGGTACTTTCCGTTGGGGAGTAGGAGGGAGCGGGGGCCTCCGGTGCGGGTATGGATGACGAGAAGGCCGCGGCCGACAAGGGTGGCGTCGTTGTGGTCATTCCAGACATGGCAACCGGCCTCTATACCGATGGCGCGAAGCAGGTCGGGATCGGCGGGGGGGACGGCGAAGTAGGCGGCCCTTCTATCCGAATCGAGGGCGGCGGCGGGGGCGGCGTTCTCCCAGGTTGCAAGGATGGTTTGGGCCGATTCCTGAAGGGCAATCCGGGGATAGCCGTGTTGGAGTTGAAGGGATCCTCGGAATTCGAAGGCATTGACCTCGAGGCGGGAACCGGAGTCGATCTTGTGAAGGGGAAAGCCGGTGAACTCCGAAGCGAGGCGGAGGTCGAGGGATTGGCCGTCCGAGCAACCGCAGTAGCCACAGAAGAGGGTGAGGGCGGAGGATTCCTCAAGGCGCGCGGAAATCGCTTTCCGGAGGGGTTCGCGGATAACGAGGGTGGTGGCAAAAATAACGAGGCGGTATGGGCTGAGGTCGAGGGTGGGCAGCTCGGCGAGAAGGGCTTCCTCGTGGATGAGACCCGAATGGTGAAGGGATTCGGAGAGGGCATCGATCCCGTAGAGGGTGACAGGGTCGCCCTCGCCGTAAATGTAGCCCTTCTTCATCTCGGATTTGGGGATGGGGGCGGCCGAGATACGGGTCATGGACATGGGGTCGTGAACAACGAGGACATCGGCAGGCCGGGCGGATTCGTGGGAAAGCCGCTCCCGGACGAGCTCGGAGAGCCCTTCGATCTCCGCGGCGAGGGTGGGGTCATCCCATGCGCCGCGAACGCCGTAGGTGGGGAAGTCGGCGGTGGCGGTGTTGGGTCCGAAGTCGTAGAACCAGAGGCCTCCACCGCGGGTGAAGGGGTGGAGGACATTCCTCCGGACGATGGCGACATCCTGCTCGAGGTTGGTTCGGGACTCGGGGAACCAGGGATTGCCTCCGAGGGAAGTGGCTTCATCCATTTCGTCGAGCCAGAGCTTTCCGACACGGATGACGGGACCGACCATACCGCGGGGTTGGCCGGTGCCGCCGATCTGGCGCGCTTCGAGGCGGTAGGACTGCGGCGCGCAAAGGCAATCGACGGCGTCGGAGGCGAGAAGCTTTTCGAAGGCGAGATGGCCGCATTGGGCCATGCGCCCGAAGGCGCTGAAGAAATACCCAAAGAAAGCGGCGATGACGATCGGGCGGGGCCAGGAAGCTTTGGCGCAATCGGCCCAATGGAGAAGGAGGTCGGCCATGCCTTCCTGGGTGAAGGTGTGGAAGTCAATCACGTGTTGCTGGGTCGCGGGGTCGAGCAAGCGATCCGGGCCGGTGCCCATTCGGGCATCGAGGCCGGGGATGGAAACCTCTGAAAATTCCGCCAGCGAAACCTTCCATGCGCGGTTGAGGCTTTCGATGTCGCCATAGCGAAGTTGAAGGAAAGCGATAAAGGCGGCGCGGGCGGCGGGGCCGACGTCGGGCTCGTAATTCAGAAAACCGTATTGGTGCCATTCCCCGTAGGTGCCATCCGCAATCTGAATAGAAAAGACGGCATCGCCTTCCGGGGTAGCGGCGAGCTGTCGACAGAATTGCTCAAGGTATCGCGTGGCTTCATCCCGCCAGGTGGAAGAGAAGAGGCTGGCCCGCGTCGGATGGTCGAGGTCGTTGGCAAGGGGGCGGATGAGGCCGAACGGGTTTTCAGGCTTGGGCTCGGCGTTCGCGTAGGCGACGCATTCACCGGGGTGGGAGCGGCACCATTCCGGCGGGGCGGTGAGGTGAAGCCGGATCATTGAGGGACAACCGGGGGCGGCGTCGAGGACCCCCCGGACCTGCTTTCGGGCGAGGGTGATATCCAGCGATCCATCCGGCTGCATCATTTGCTCGAGCCAGAGGTCGAATTGGAAAAGGCGGACTCCGCGTTCGGCGAAAAGCCGGATATTTCGGCTGGGAACTTCCTCCCAGGTCCAACGGGACCCGGGGGAGTCCGTCAGGCCGTAAAGCAGGGGAGCAACCGGTTCCTCATTCAAAAAGAGGGTCGGAATGGTTTGAAAGGGACGAATGGAACTTTCGATCGGCTTCATTGGGAGACTTTCAGCCGGAGAAAGTCGAAAATTATCCTGAAAAGCGAACAAAAAGCGGGAGCCAGGCAAGGCAGGGGCAAGGCGACGGCAAGGAGGCAGGCCGGGCTAGAAAAGAGCGCGGACCTGGGCTTCACGGGCGGCAGCGATATGGGCGCGAATTTTTCCCTCGGCTTCCTCCGGGTTATGCCGGGCGATGGCTTCTACAATATCGAGATGGGTCGGGTAATCGTGAGGATACTCCTCCCAGAAGATGCGTCCCAGGTGCAATTCGTTGAGGAAGGACCGCTCGAGAATATTTTGATCCCGGAGAATGTGGTAGGCCTCGCGATTGCGGGAATGCTCGGCAAGGCGCAGGTGAAAGATGCGGTCCAGTTCAATCAGCTTACCGTGGTTGAAGTGGGGATCGGCCTGTCTGCGCTCTTCTTCGTAATTCTGGGCCATTCTCCGCAATTCAATAATCTGCGGCGGGCTGATCCGTCTGGCGGCATGCCGGGCGGCGAGCGCTTCGAGGGATTCGCGGATTTCCATGAGATCCCGGTATTCTTCCATGGTAACCCTGGCAACGAAGGTGCCGGCGCGGGGGATGCGGATGACGAGGCCCCCCTGGGCGAGTTTATCGAGGGCGGCCCGGACAGGTGCGCGGCCCATATCCAGTTCCTCACTGAGGCGGATTTCACTAAGACGCTCGCCGCTGGAATACTTTCCCTGGCGGATGAGTAAACTGATTTTCTGGGCGCATTGATCGGCCAGCGTGGGTGGGGCATTAACGGTCATGGAAGGACTTCAGCACGTCTATTAACCTTTCACTGAGTTTTCAGCATTCCAAATATGGAACAAGGAAAGGTGTTTGGTGGAAAGCCCAAAGTGAAAAAATGCGGAAGGGGGCAATCAGGCGAAGGCGACCTCGATAAATTCGCAGAAGTAGTGGAGGAGGAGGAGATGGATTTCCTGAACGACGGCGGTTTCCGCGGAAGGGACAATAATCTCTCGTTTAGCGAGCCCCTTGCAGGAGCCGCCGTCTTTCCCGAGAAGGGCGAGGGCGTCGAGGTTTCGCGAGCGTGCAGACTGGAGGGCGTGGAGGATATTGGAGGAATTCCCGGAAGAGGAAAAGACGACGAGGGCGTCCTCGGGCCGTGCCAGCCCTTCGATCTGGCGTGAGAAGACAACATCGGCGCCGAAGTCATTCGCGATACAAGTGAGGGCGGAGCCATCGGCATTGAGGCTGACGGCTGGGAGGGAAGGGCGGTTCGCTTTGAAACGACCGATCAGCTCCGTGGTCAGGTGCTGGGCCTCGGCGGCACTTCCGCCGTTTCCACAGGCGAGGATTTTTCCTCCCCGCTGGAGGACGTGGACGAGGAAGTGAGCGGCTTCGTCGATGGATTCGGAAAGGGATTCGAGGCTTTGGAAGGCGTCCCGCCGCTCCTGGAGATAGTTATGAAACTGACGCATACGGGAGAAAGGATTTCCGTCGAAGGCCTCGGAGTCGAAATGTTTTCGCGGGCGAAAGCGGTTGGGTTGCGGGTAGAGGGGAGGCACGCTTGACGAGCAAGCGGCCCTACGGGGTCGGGTTGCGGGTTGCGAGTTGCGGGTAGGGGAGGCGCGCTTGGCCCTTCGATAGACTCAGGGCGGGCGAGCAATCGGCCCTACGGGTTGATTGCAAGCAGGGGGAATTCGTGAAAGAAGTTCCAGGATGATCTCGTCGACGGACTTATTTTTTGGAATCAACATTGGGGGGACGACTTGTTCATTGGTATCGGCCACCGCTGTGGGTAAAATACGAGACTGGAAGTCCTGGGCCACGGAGGAAACCTCGGACCCGGAGGGTGCTGTTCGAAGGATTGTTGAATTATCCCGGGAAATGCGGGGAGGTGCGTTCTACCGGGGAGCGGGGGTGGCGATCGGAGGCCCTCTTGACACAGGGACGGGAACGGTGTTGGGGCCGCCGAACCTGCCGGGGTGGGAGGAGGTGCGGTTAGAGGAAGCGTTGGAAGGTGCACTGGAGATGCCGGTCCGGGTGATGCACGATGCGGCGGCGTGCGCCCTGGCGGAGGCGGTTTACGGGAATGCTCCGGAGGGAGCACGACTGGTCTACCTGACCTGTGGGACGGGATTTGGAGCGGGAATCGTGGAGGGGAGGAAGCCGATGGAGGTTGCGGCGGGGGTTCATCCGGAGATCGGGCACTGGCAACTTCTGGAGGAGGGGCCGGAGGCATTCGGGCGGGTGGGGAGCGCGGAGGCTTTTTGTTCCGGGAAGGGTTTTTCACGGATTGCGGCGTGGCTATTTCCGGAGCGTTGGGGCGTGAAGACCCCAGAGCCGGAAGCGATCACGAGATTGGCGCGTGAAGGCGATGCGGATGCGCTGGCGGTGGTAGATTTCCAGTGCCGGATGACGGGTCGGGTCTGCGCGATGGTAGCGGAATTGCTCTGCCCGGACCGCATCCTGTTGGGATCGTTGGCAACGCACCTTGGTGGTTTTTGGGTGGATCAGGTCCGCGCGCATTATCGGGAGCAGGTGCTTCCCCGGATCGGTGCGGCAGTGGAGGTGTCGGCTTGCGCCCTGGGAGAGCGCCTTCAGGATTTATCAGCGGTGGCGGTGGCGTTCGTGGCGACGAAGGATAAATAATGGGTTCGCGCTTGCCAGCTGGAGGTTAAATTAAAGATAACGCAGAAGTGATGGGTTTGGCAGCGGAAGTTCTTCCGTCCGGGCAACGGACACCGGGGCACGTCTTCAATATCCTCCTGGCCGCGGGGATAATTGTCCTGATCGAGTTTACCTTCGTCATCTCAACGAGTGTCTATATTTTCTCGGGTCCGCTTTCGGGCTACCTCGGGGTGGGGGTGAGCGCAATGATGCTGGCTTCGGCGATACCGACGCTGATAACAGGGCTATTCGGAACGAATCCGGCGACGATCTGTGGAGCACGGGGTGCGATGATTCCGGTGCTGGCGGCATTGGTTGGTGGAGCGGGAGCGATGGTATTGGCGACGGGAAATCCGGAGCAGGTATTACCGACGCTGGTGGCAACGGTGGCGGCCAGCGCGGTGGTGACGGGGATCCTGCTTTATCTTCTAGGGCTTTTCCGACTCGGGAACATGATCCGGGCGATTCCGTTTCCGGTGATGGGCGGTTTTTTCGCGGGTGTGGGCTGGCTTTTCTGTTCGGGTGGAATCTCGGTAATGGCGGGAATCTCAGTAAGTCCGGCGACGTTTGCGGAGCTGTTCCGGGCGGAGAACCTTGCCCTTTGGATCCCAGGGATGTGCTTTGGGTTCGCCCTTTTCGTTATTCAGCGAATTCGGGACCACTGGTTGTTGTTCCCGCTGATGTTGATAGTTGGGCTTTTGGGCTTTTACAGCATCCTCTTTCTGTCGGGTGGAAACCTGGAATCGGCGCGGGAGGGAGGCTGGTTGGTCCGACTGGATTCGCGGGAACCCTTCTGGCCTCCTCTCGGGTGGGAGGCGCTGGGTTCGATACACTGGGGGGTGGTCGTGGCGCAGGTAGGAGCGATCCTCGTGGTATTCGCGGTGAATGCGATCTCGCTTCTTCTGGACGCCACAGGGATTGAGTTGTTGACGAAGCGCGACCTGTCTTTGAATCAGGATTTGAAGGTATCGGGGGTATCGAACGTTTTCTGCGGATTATGCGGTGGGGCACCGGGAGTGCATTCGGTGGGGAACACCGCCTTTGCGACCAACCTTGGGGGAGTCAACCGGCTTGCCCCGCTGGCGTATGCATTTTTTTCGGCGGTGGCGCTTCTGATCGGCCCGCTGGTGGTAACCCTGGCCCCGCTACCCCTGTTGGGGGGGCTGTTGGTTTATCTTGGGCTTGTCTTTCTCCATGAATGGATCTGGAAGGCGTTCAAGCGGATGCCGATGTTGGATTACGTCCTTGTCCTGATAATCCTTGGCTGCATCGCGGGGATCGGGGTCCTCGAAGGGGTGGGGCTGGGATTGGTGACGGCGATCCTTTTATTTGCATACAACTACAGTCGACTATCGGTGGTGAAGTTCGACTTTGGAGGCAAGGACTTGGATACGCACGTGGACCGACCGCCCGCGCACGAAGCCATCCTGGATCGTCAGGGTGGTGAGATTCATGTTTACGTCCTGCAGGGTTTTCTCTTTTTCGGAAGCGCCAATGGATTGATCGAAAGCATCCGCGAGCGCGCGGAGGACAAGGATCGTCCACCCTTGCGTTATTTGATCCTGGATTTCCGTCTGGTGGAGCGAATCGACATCTCGGCGGCGCAGAGTTTTGAGAAACTTCAGATGCTGGGTGACCAGATGGGATTCTCCCTGGTATTCACGGATCTTCGGGAAACGGTTGGGGAGATGTTCCGGCGGATGGAATTTTACGGACCGTCCGTCGGACGATTGTTGCATGAGTTTCCCGAATTATCCATGGGGGGGAGCTGGTGTGAAGAAGAGCTTTTGAAGCGACACGAAGCGAAGGCGGTGGAGCGGATGGCCTTGGAAAAAACCCTCGGAGAGATTGA
The DNA here is from genome assembly GCA_964417945.1 of uncultured Opitutales bacterium. Taxonomy (GTDB): domain Bacteria; phylum Verrucomicrobiota; class Verrucomicrobiia; order Opitutales; family JABSRG01; genus CAYQKH01. The sequence goes on along the minus strand of CAYQKH010000102.1, from coordinate 3,238 downwards.
GGAGGCGGGTGAACGAGCGGGGCCTTTAGCGGGTTTTTTTCGCCGGATGGAGCTGGATGCGGGGGCGGTGCTTTTCCGTCAGGGGGAGGAGGCGACCGACCTCTTTTACATTGAAGAGGGACGAATTGATGTCTTCGGAGAAATCGGGAAGCAGCGACGCCGCTTGCGGACCCTCGGACCGGGAACGTTTCTTGGGGAAATGGCGCTTTACCGAAAAGAGAAGCGTTCGGCTGGAGCAGAGGCAGTGGAAAGCAGTGTGGTCTATGTTTTGGAGGAAGCGCAGTGGAAGCGGATACGGGAGGAGCATCCGGAAGTGGCTGAAGTCTTGCACTTATTTATGGTGCGCTTGCTATCGGAGCGGCTTTCACGATCGAATGTCCGGCTGTTGCGGGCGCTCTCTTAAGGGGATTTACCCGAAGGTGCGGCGAGGGACGCGAACGCCTCCTTCTTCCATACAGGTGCGGATTCCAATGGGGTTTTTGGCGTGATCCATTCAAGCCCCCTCCCAAAAGAGAGGGACCATTCGGCAACGATCAGCTATCGAGTTTTTCCAGGAGATTCAGGACGCGCGGTCCTTTGTTGGAAGACCGAAGCGGGAACTCGAGGGTGAGGATTTGGTGAGGTATCAAATCTCCCTTCCAGTGGTGGAGATCCGAAAGGGGGGAGGATACGGTGGTGGTTGTGGTCTTGCCGGTGGTTTCCTGGAGGCGAAGGACGATCCCGCGGCCGCTTTCGGAAGGTTTGAGGGCCAATACCGAAACGGATGGCGGCGACACTTCAAGGAGGGAATGGCTGGGGGGGAGATCCCCAGGATGGCCATAGTCGACGACCCGTTCGGCGGGGGATTCGATTTCCCAGGCCATCCGATGAAGCTGGAGACGGTCCTTTTTCCCCTTCGTAGTGATCAACCAGAGGCGGATATCCTGCTCCCCGAGATCCAGATACGGATTTTCTTCCAGCGGGGAGGGACCTCCAGGTTGGTGGTGGGCGTAATAACTGGAGCGGACGAGGGCGATGCCCAAAGTGCCCTTTTCGGCGCAATAACTCATCGGCCGATCGGCGACGACGCCGAGGGCATGGGTCTGGCCGCCGGCCACACCCTCGAGCGCGACCCATTCGGCGGCGGGTTTTTCCCATCCATCCTGGCGGCGTTGAACGGAGCCCCCGGGTTCTCCGACCCAGACAACGGAGTCTTTGAGGGCACCGGGAATGACGAGCCGCAGCAATTCACGCGGCTCGTTCCACCGAATGGCGAGGCGGATCTCCACCTCCGGACGGTTTTTCCAAAGGGTATAGTAAAGGCGGATGACCGATTCTTTATAGCGAGCCTCCTGCCGGAACGTAGCCTTGAGGGGGCCCCGGTAAAGGAGGGTGGTGTTCTCGAGGCGGGGTTCTCCAATTTCCTCGTCATAGCCATCGAGCCGATGCCCCCAGGTATCCCCGGTATCCCGGAAAACTTTGAGGTGGAGGGATTGGCGGAGAAGGTTGATGCCGACCTTCGTCTGGAAGGCGGAGAGCCCGGGGCGACGGCGATTGACCTTGATCGTATCAGCAGGGAGTTCTCTGAGGGCGGGGGCGCGCCCTTCGGCGAGGGAGAAGGAACGGTAACCGAAGGCGGGAAGCTCGACGCTGGCGTTGAGGCATCGCCATTCCATCTGCATGGGGCCAAAACCGATCTCGGCGGGAGTCCACTGGATAGGAACTTTTTTGCCTTCGGAATCCTGAAGATGGGTGATGGTATCCTCACCGGTAGGGGCGACAAAGGTGTCAAAGCTGAGGGTCGCGGTGCGCTTCCAGGGGAGCGGATTGAAAAGGGTGAGGACCCCCTTGGGAGCCCAGGAGGTGTCGATGGCGCGGGCGACGGTGTGGAGGTTCCGCTCGGTGAATGATTCGGCGATAAAGTCCGAGTGGCCGAACTGGTTGAGGATACTGGTATCCGCGGACCGGATACAGGTGCCGCCCATGATGTCATGAAACTGGCCGAAGAGAACGTTTCTCCAGGCGTGGAGATGTTGTTGGGAGAAGTCGTTGGCTGCCTTAATCCCGCACATCCGCCGCATGGACTCCATGGCCTCGGACTTGAGGAGAAGGCGTTCGGCCCGGCGGTTCGCACGCTTGATCCGCCCATGAGCGAGATAGCACCCAACATTGATGTATTGGAGACCCTCGCGGTGGACGGGGATATCGGAGAAGCGAGGTTCCTGCCGCACCAAACGGAAGAACTCGGTGAGGGTGGAGAAGCGCAGCTCGGGAAGATCCGGATCCTCCTGGAGCCGATGGATGCGGTCGATCTGTCGGCGGGTGGGACCGCCGCCGTGATTGCCAATCCCGACAAAGCAGGCGGCGTGCTGAATCCCGGGGGCGAAGTTCTCCGCAGCAGCGCGCCGGATTTCCCCTTCGATGTGATCGCCCCCGGTGCGAGGGGGTTGCCCGTAATTCTGCTGGAGGTGCCAAGTGAGGACGCGGGAGCCATCTGGGGATTCCCACCAGAAGAGGACGGGATAAGGGTTGTGGTCGGGATCCACGGGCGGCCGCATGTAAACATAGGCGTCCATCCCCGAGCGGGAGAGGATTTGGGGAAGGTTTCCACCGTGCCCGAAGGTATCGACGTTGTAACCGATTTTCACATCGACCCCGAATTCCTCTTCGAACCATTGTTTTCCGTAGAGGGATTGCCGGATGAAGGACTCGCCGAGGGGGAGGTTCGCGTCGGGTTGCACCTCCCATCCATTGACAATTTCCCAGCGGTCACCGGCGACGAGCTGCCGGATCTTGTCGTAGAGGCGCGGGTCGGATTCCCGGACCCACCGGTAAACGGCAGCGGAGGAACGGGTGAATTTCAGGTCTGGTTCCTCTTCGAGAAAGCGGACCGCACTCCCCATGGTCGTGAGGGCCTCGGAGTAGCCGTCGCGGCGGGGCCAGACCCAGACGGGATCCAGGTGGGCCTGGCAGATCAGGTGTAAAATAGGGCGGTTGGAGGAAGGCATCATGTTGGCGGAAGGAGGATAAGGAGGTTAAGATTTTTTCGTTCCCGGGAAGGGTTCACAACGGAAAAAGGAGTCGTTGTTACTCCCTTCCCTGAGCCATGAGCCGATCGTCGAATCCACCTTCCATTTTTTCATTCTAACCGATCAGCAGGCCTGCCATACGCTTTCCTGTTACGGTGCGCGGGATGCGGACTGGGGGACCTGGAGCCAGGTCATCCGCCGCTATTACGCGCAGGCGGCGATGGTCGCCC
>CAYQKH010000101.1:522-11510 GCA_964417945.1 uncultured Opitutales bacterium | reverse complement strand
GATGAGCAGATTCGTCGTGCCCACCGTGACGGGCGCGAAGAAGGCCTCCGGATCGCCGATCAGGAAATACCCGATCCCGACCCCGAGGGCCATGGCAACAAAGATCCAGACCGTGAGGAAACGGTCCAGAAGTGACATTTTTTTGGCGATGGATTCGGTCATAATTCGGATTACGGGGAGACCCACCCTCCGCTCCGCAAGCTTCGTTGGGCCTCCAATCTGATTTGAGGGTTTGGATCAGGCGGTCAGGCTCGGCCTGTAGCGTCGCGGTAGCCGGCGGCGTAGGCTTCAAAGGTCTTGCGGATCTCGTCGCGGATGCGGCGGAAGGCATCAATTTCCGATTCGCCCGCCCGGGCCGCCTTCGGCGGGTCCTCAAATCCCCAGTGATGGCGCGCCACTTCGCTGGGAAAAACCGGACAGGACTCATTGGCGTGGTCGCACACCGTGACGACCACATCCATTCCGCAGTTCACATATTGATCGAGGTGCTTGGAGGTGTGCCCGGAGATATCGATGCCGATCTCCTCCATCGCCTCGATCGCCTTCGGGTGAACGTATCCGGCGGGTTTTGAGCCCGCGCTGAAGACCTCCAACAGGTCCCCGGCGGCATGGCGCAGAATGCCTTCCGCCATGTGGCTGCGGCATGAGTTTCCCGTGCAGAGAATGAGTGCTTTTACTTTCTTTGGCATAAGGTTAGCCGCAGCATTTTGAATTCTCAGCGCCGAGCGGTCGCCTTGCTCGCACGGTGATGCTCAGGATTTGGGTGCCGGAGGCCCGAAAGGCAGCCAGCTCCTCCGCAGTGAGGTGCTCGAGCAAGTCCGCGTCGGGAAGTTGGATGCTGCGCTCCTTCGCGACCTCGATGTCTTCAAACCCATACTTCGCGATCACCCCGAGGTATTCCGCCCGCTGCATCGCCCCCGCCACGCAGCCGACATACAGCTCAGCCGCCCGCCGCAGTTTCTCCGGCAACTCGCCCACGAGCACGATGTCAGACACGCAGAAGCGCCCTCCGGGCTTGAGCACGCGGAAGATCTCGACAAACGCCCGGTCCTTGTCCGGCACAAGATTCAGCACGCAGTTCGAGATCACCACGTCCACCTCGCCGTCCTCCACCGGTAGGTCCTCAATCGCGCCCTGGCGAAACTCCACATTGGTGTAGCCCAGCTTTTCGCGGTTGGCCTCGGCCCGTGCGATCATTTCCGGGGTGAAGTCCACCCCGATCACCCGGCCGGTTTCCCCCACCTCCCGGCGCGCAATAAACACGTCGTTGCCTGCCCCCGATCCGAGGTCCAACACCGTCTGTCCAGGCGCCATCGCCGCCAGCTCCGTCGGCACCCCGCAGCCCAGGCCGAGGTCCGCCTCCGGCACATAGCCTTCCACTGCCCCGTAGGACTCGCCCACCTCGGCGTAGGTCGACTCCGCAGTGCGCATGCCGGAGCAGCAGCTCTCGCCCCGCGCGATGTCCGCATATTTCGTCCGCACCAATTCGTGCGTGTCTTGGGATTTTTCAGATTTCATTTAGTCAATGGGTTTTCAGGTTAAATAGGTTATCGTTATAAACAAACAGCCCCTCAGCAGCAGGCGCGCTGGCCCAGGTCCGGCACTGGGCCGTCCCTCTCGCACAAACGCTTTAGCAGAGCCGTGCGCTGCCGCAAATCCTCTTCAAAGTACAGCTCCTCTCCCGCGCAGTCTTGCAGGCATTTTAGATTGTTCAATAAAAGCCGGTTCTCTGCGTCTGCCAGTCGATACACCATCCACTGCGCCTGACGCTCCCCTTTCACCATCCCCAGCTCCTTCATGTAGCGGAGCTGCTTCGACACCTTCACTTGGTCGCTCTCCAGGATTTCCATCAGGTGGCATACGCACAGCGGGCCCTCACGCAACAGATTCAAAATCCGTAAGCGCTGCCCGTCGCACAGACACTTGTAAATTTGAATAACACGCATGGGAAAGGATATTCCACCATTCGCATATATTGTCAAATGCATTTACCTGACACTGAATCGCGAAATCGGAGTCCGCGGCGAGGACTGAGCTGCGGTTGAAGCAGTGCCCTTCTTTTTCACTCGATTCCCGTAAACCGAAACTCCCCACCCGCGTCCGACTACCTACCTAAGTATACTTCAAAACTTCCTCAACCGTCGTCTGTTCGTCGAAGATCGCGCGGAGTCCATCATCGCGGAGGGTTTGCATGCCTTCCTCGATCGCCTTGCGGCGGAGCATGAGAGTGGGAGCCCGTTCATTGATCAGTTCGCGCATCGCATCGGAAACCATAAGCATTTCGAACAGCCCGATCCGGCCGCGGTAGCCCGTGAAATTATTCTCGGGAGCGGCTTTGCCGTAAAAAAAAGACTTCCCGGAGAGGGTTTCGGCATTGAGGCCGAGAAGATCGAGGACCTCTTGATCGGGGAGATAAGACTGGATATTGCCCGGATCGATTCGGCGGACAAGTCGCTGGGCGAGGACCGCCTCGAGCGAGGCGGAAATTAAAAAGGGCTCCAGGCCCATATCAATAAGACGGGTCACCGCTCCCGGGGCGTCGTTCGTGTGCAGCGTGCTTAGGACCACATGGCCCGTGAGCGATGCCTGGACCGCAATTTGCGCAGTCTCGAGGTCCCGGATCTCTCCCACCATGATGATATCCGGATCCTGCCGCAGAAAGGAGCGCAGCGCCTTGGCGAAATCCAGCCCTACCTGGTGGTTGACCGCCACCTGCAGGATTCCATCGATCTCGTATTCGACCGGGTCCTCCGCCGTAAGGATTTTCGATTCCACTTTGTTCACTTCCCGGAGGGCGGAGTAGAGGGTCGTCGTTTTTCCGCTTCCGGTTGGTCCGGTCACGATAAAGATGCCGTTCGGCCGCCGCACCGTTCTCCGAACGCCCTCGAGGAGGCCCTGGGGCATGCTCAGGTTGTCGAGATCGAGGTTGACCACCCCTTTGTCCAGAACCCGCAAGACCACGGACTCGCCGAACTGCGTCGGCAGTGTGGAAACCCGGAGGTCCACTGCTCGTCCTGCGAGGGTCATCTTGATCCGGCCATCCTGTGGGATCCGCCGCTCTGCGATGTTCAGATTTGATAAAACCTTGATCCGGGAGATCACCGGCACCGCAAGGTTCCGTGGGGGTGGTGCCATCTCGTAAAGCGCCCCATCGATTCGGTAGCGGATCCGGAACTGGTCTTCGTAGGGCTCGAAATGAACGTCCGAGGCCTTGTCCCGCACCGCCTGTTGCAACACCAGGTTCACAAAGCGGATGATCGGCGTCTCGTTGGCCATCGTCGCCAGCGCCGAATCCGTCAGCTCTTCCTCATCGACCTCGCTGAAGTCGCTTTCCCCAAATTCCCCGAGCAGGTCGTCCAACCGGGTCTCCTCCTCGCCGTAGAGGGCCGTAATCAGCGCTTCCAGTGCGTTCGGGTCACATACGATGAGTTCCACATCCCGGTTTAAAGAAAAAGTGAGGTCGTCGATGATCGCCGAGTTAAAGGGGTCCATCGCCAGAAGCACCACCCGGTTCTCGTCCGCTTCCACCGGAACCACCCCATACTTTCGAGCCACCTCCCCTTTTAGGATCGCGCGCATAGACTCCGGAACCGCCGTTGGCAGCTCCGTCAGGTAGCGGTAACCAAGCGCTTCCGCAATCGCCTCCAGCAGCTCCTCCCGGGTCAACAACTCCTCGTCCAGTGCCAGCTCCGCCGCCGATTTCCCGGTCGTCTGGCTGCGCTCCGCGAACTCCTTGATCGACATCCCCTCGAAGCGGGAATGCCCCGAGAACAGATCCAGGAGCGTGGGGTTTTGGTCCTCGAACATCGCCTTCCTTCTCCTCCTTTCCGTGCGCGCTTCCGGTTAAATCGCCTGCTCGTCGAACTTCGAAAGGTCCGCACCGAGGCTCTCCAGCTTTGCCCGCATCTCTTCAGGGTTCTGGGATTTTACGAGGGCTTGGTCCCCATTGATCAGGCTTTTGTTATAGAGACTGAGCAGGTGGGCGTCCAGGCCGATCATCCCGAGACTGCCTCCCGTCTGGATATCCGAATTGATACGGAAGGTCTTATTCTCACGAATCAGCTGCGCGATCGAGTTCGTCGTGATCATGATCTCGAACCCCGCGATCCGGCCACCGCCCACCTTTTTGCAGAGCACCTGCGAGATAACCGCCACCACCGAGGACGCCAGCTGCGTCCGGATCTGGTCCTTGGTGTCCGCCGGAAAGGCGTCCACGATCCGATCCACCGTGCGGGCCGCTCCCGTCGTGTGAAGAGTGCCAAAGACCAAGTGCCCGGTTTCCGCCGCGCTGACCGCCGCCTCGATCGTCTCCAGGTCCCGCATTTCCCCCACCAGGATAACGTCCGGGTCCTGCCGCAACGCGCCGCGGATCGCACCCGCAAAACTCTCCACGTCCACTCCAACTTCCCGCTGGGTCACGATGCAGTTCTTGTGCTCATGGTAATACTCGATCGGGTCCTCGATTGTGATGATATGCCCGTCCGTGTTCTCGTTAATCCACTTGATCATCGACGCCAGTGTCGTCGACTTTCCTGAACCCGTCGGACCTGTCACGAGGATCAACCCGCGAGGACGGGTCAGCAGGTCCTTTATCCTCTCCGGAAGGCCAATCTCCCGCAGCCGGAAAAACGTGTTCGGGATCTGGCGGAGAACCATTCCAAAATGCCCCTTCGCCTTCAGCACCGATACCCGGAACCGCGCGCGGTCCAAAAAGGCAAATCCGAAATCCGCCCCGCCGCTCGTCTTGACCTTCTGCTGGTGGTGGTCCGACGTGATCGACTTCACGAGGTCTTCCGTATCCTCGGGCGTCAAGTCCGGCCCATCCACCGGTGTCATGGAACCACTCAAACGCAGGGTTGGGGGGACCCCTACTTGTAAATGTAAATCGGATGCGCCGGAATCGCACATCAGGGTCAACAGCTCATTCATTTCGTAGCTCATGGCAGAGGTTCCTGGGTTAAAGGTGGTGTGGCGGGCGAACCGCTATGACTTATTTCCGTATTAAAAGTTCAAGCCTCCAGCGGTTCAACTGTAACGTTTAAGACCTCCTCCAGGGTGGTTACCCCCGCCAGCACCTTCCGGAGCCCGTCCTCCCGCAAAGTCCCCATCCCCAATTCACGGGCTTTGTTTCGCAGGGCCACGAGGCTGGCGTTCTCGTAAACCAGCCGCTCGATTTCTTCATCCACGACAAAAATCTCGAAGATCCCCTTCCGCCCCTTAAAACCGGTCCCCCCGTTCGAGGGATGGGGGACCCCCATCCGGAAGTCGGCGTCCGGGATCTGCCCGGGCTCCAAGCCCATCAACGCCAGCTCGCCCTCCGTCGGTGTGTAGCGTTCATAGTGCTGTGGATCAATTTGCCGGACCAGGCGCTGCGCGAGGACGCCCCGGAGCGAGGCTGAGATCAGGAACGGCTTGATCCCGATGTTGACCAGCCGACTGACCGCGCTCGGCGCGTCGTTTGTATGTAGCGTGCTGTAGACCATGTGCCCGGTCAGCGACGCATTGAGCGCGATCTCCGCCGTCTCCCGGTCCCGGATCTCCCCCACCATGATGATGTTTGGAGCCTGGCGCAGCATCGACCGCAGGGCCGCCGCGAAGGTCATTCCCACTTCCTGCCGAACCTGTACCTGGTTGATCCCCGTAATCTCATACTCCACTGGATCCTCCACCGTGATGATCTTCCGGTCCGGCTGGTTGATGTAGTTGAGAGCTGCATACAACGTAGTCGACTTCCCCGAACCCGTCGGCCCCGTGACAAGAAAAATGCCGTCCGGGCAACTCACCAGCCGTTCAAAAACCGCTTGGTCGTCGCTGAAAAAGCCAAGGTTTGGTAACCCCAGCTTAAGCCCTTCCTTGTCCAGGATCCGCATCACAACGCTCTCCCCAAACGCCGTCGGCAGCGTCGAGACCCGCAGGTCGATCGCACGCCCTCCCACCTGCATCGAGATCCGGCCGTCCTGCGGCACCCGTTTCTCCGCGATCGAGATTTTAGATAGGATCTTGATCCGGGACAGAATCGAAGGCTGCAGGCGTTTGGGAGGGTTCTCGATCTCCTGCAGAACCCCGTCGATCCGGTAGCGGATTCGGAATCGCTTCTCAAGGGGCTCAAGGTGGATATCCGAAGCCCGCCTCCGAAAAGCTTCACTGATAATCTTCTGCACATACCGGATGATCGGCGCTTCCTCCTCCGAAGCAACCGCCGCCACCGCCTCTATATTCAGAAAGTCGCCCTCCTCCTCTGTGGGTGCTGCCGCCCCTTCCTTCTGGAACGATCCCAGTAGCTCGGAAACCGCCTCGTCCTGTGCCTCATCCCCATAAAACCGGTTCAAGGCCTTTTGGATCTGCTCCGGGCTGGTCAGCCGCGTTGCAACAGAACGCCCGAGAAGGTGCCCGAGGTCGTCCACCACCGAGGTGTCCAGCGGGTCGCAAATTGCCAATTCCACGGTGCCTGCATCATCCCCCACTGGGATCGCGCGATACTGACGAGCCGTGGAGGGCGACAACAATTCCAGGACCGTCCGCTCCGGATCCGTCTCCTCGAGATCAATCGTCTCCATCCCGAAGGCCTCTGCCAACTGTTTCACCACCGCTTCTGGCTGCAACACCCCTTCCGCGAAAAAACCTTGAAGGATCGCCGAGTCGTCGGCTTTGTCACCCGCCGCTGAGCGAGCATGAGCCAGCGCCTCCTTTTCAAGGAGCCCGCACTCCACGCAGATTTGAAGAACGTAGTCGTCGGCCGTCGTCACCGAAAATAAAAGTAAGAGAGGGAAAGGGTTAGGCCAGCGGGCCGCAAGGTTTTCGAAGTTACCGGCTCAGCGTGATGAGGAATTCCGCGTTTGACTTGGTCTTCTTTAAGCGCTGAATCAGCATCTCCATCGCTTCTCCCGACGGTACCCCTTTCATCGCACGGCGCAAGGAGTAAATTTTCTGCATCTCGTCCGGATGGTAGAGCAGCTCTTCCTTCCGAGTGCCGCTTTTCGCGAAACTCAGCGCCGGGAAAATCCGCTTATCCGCCATTTCCCGGTCGAGGTGCAATTCCATGTTTCCGGTTCCCTTGAATTCCTCGAAGATAACCTCGTCCATCTTGCTCCCCGTATCGATCAACGCCGTCGCGATAATCGTCAGGCTCCCCCCATCTTCGATATTCCGCGCCGATCCGAAAAAGCGCTTCGGCTTCTGCAGAGCATTCGCCTCCACACCGCCAGAGAGGATTTTCCCGCTGCTCGGCTGGGTCGTGTTGTAGGCCCGTGCCAGACGCGTAATCGAGTCCAGCAGGATCACCACGTCTTTCCCAACTTCGACCATCCGCCTTGCCTTTTCGATGACCATCTCCGCCGCGTGCACATGGCTCTCCGCCGCTTCGTCGAAAGTGGAGGCGATGACCTCCCCTCCCTGAACCTGCCGCCGGAAATCCGTTACCTCTTCCGGACGCTCATCGATCAAAAGGATGATCAGGTGGCTTTCCGGGTAATTGTTCTGGATGCTGTTCGCCATACACTGCAGCAGGACCGTCTTCCCCACCCGCGGGGGTGCCACGATCAGGCCGCGCTGCCCAAACCCCACCGGGGAAATGCAGTCCACCGTTCGCATCGAAATGTTGTCCCAGAAGATGTCGAAATTCGAATCCGGGGCCGACTCCAGAAGGATTCGCGAGGTCGGGTAATACGGCACCCGCTCCGTAAATGGAATCACCGAAATCACCTCCTCGGGATCCCTATCCATCACCTTATCCACCCGGACGACAAAGGGACACGACTCCTCCTCACGGTGCGGGTGGAATTGCGCCTGGACGATGTGCCCGGGCTGCAACCCATAGTGCCGGATCAGGCATTCCGGAAGAAAAGCACTCAACGGCCGCACCCGATAGTTGTCCCCCTGGAAGACGAGAAGCCCGCCAAGGTCGTCATCCAGCACGTCCAGCACACCCGTTACCCGCAAAGGCCTCTTTTCTTCAAAAGCTTTCCGGATTAAAGCATTGACCAGACGGCGACGGTTCGGAGCGTTCTCGAAGGTGATCCCTTCTGATTCCGCACGGTCGCGCAGGTCGTTCAATTGGAGATCATAAATTTCGTTGAAGTCAAATGGGATAGCGTCGCCCTCAAAAAGCTCCTCCGCAAGGGCTACCAGCTTTTCGAAGTCCTTCAACTCTTCATCCACGGGCAGGTTCCCCAGCACGATGTCCGCTTCTTCCTCGTGTTTCCGTTGCTTCCGGCGGAGCTGCTTTTGCTTCTGCTTGTTCGGCTTCTGCTGGTTTTGCCCTTTGTTCGGCTTCCCCTTATTTCTGAAATTTCCCTTCTGTGGGTTCCCAGAATGGCCGCCCCCCCCACCACGGTGATGCGGTTGGCGCTGGTTCGAGTCCGGACCGTTCCGAGGGCCGCCACCGCCCCTTTCCCGGCCCTGGGATTCGTCGACTCTATCCCGACCCGATGACTCCCGTCCGGGGGGGGCGCCACCCTCTCCGGATCCACGCTTCTCCTCTCGGGGAGAGGAAGTATCCCCTCCCTCATCGTCCGAAGACGAATCCGGTGCATTAGGACCCGACCCTCGGCCATCGTTTGCATCCGAACTGTAGAGGAGCTCGGTCTGGGATTCGGCTTCCTCACTTTCCGATTTCGGTCGGCGGCTCCCGCGCTTCTTTGCCGCGGTCCGTTTTTTAGCAGGGGCCTTTCGCTCGCCCGCGGGCAAATTACCGGTCTCGGGGGACGTATCCGCCTTATTCGAGAGGGCGTCGTTGTTTGGGGTTTCGTCAGAATCAGTCATTGATAAAAAATCACCGGTTCACCACGGAACAGGCGGTGGATTCCAAATTTACAATTGGGTGGGATTTTCGGTTTCGAGCTGCTTCAGAAGGCGGTCAACCTGTGCATTCAAGAAGGCAATACTTCCGTTGTTTGATAATACAAAGTCGGCCCGCTGGCATTTCTCTTGGGTCGTTAGTTGACGCCTCATGCGTGCGAGGGCCATATCTGGAGGAATGTTGCGGAGGGCAAGCCGCTCCAGCTGGATTACAGTTCGAGCCTCTATACAAACAATAAAATTGAAGTGCTTTTCAAGGTTTTTTTCAAAAAGCAATGGGATCTCTACCACCCCGCGCTCCCCCGCCTGATTCTCTGACCAGCGCTGCCACTCCTCCCGCACCTTCGGATGCAGCAGCCCCTCAAGCCAATCCAGTTCCCTGTCGTTCGAAAAAACCCGTGCGCCCAGGGACTTCCGGTTCACCCCTCCTTCCCGACCGCACACCTCCTCCCCGTAGTGGCCGACAATCGATTCGATAATGGCCGGATCCTCCTCCAGGAGCCGCCGCACGATGCCGTCCGCCTCGATCGTCCGCCACCCCTTTTCGGCAAATCGTTCCAGCACGGTCGACTTTCCGCTTCCCATCCCGCCCGTAAGCCCGATCAGTATTCCCACGTTGGTTATTGGGTTCGAAGTCCCGCCTCAGGGGGATTCCCCAGTGGTAAACAGTAGTGGGATTCCATCATCCCGACATATCTTTTCCCTTTCACCGATTAAAACTTTGTACTAATTATAATTTAAATCCCCAATGAGTTATTCACTTAAAGATGTGAACACCCAAACCCTCGACACCGTTCAAGAGGCCCTGGTGAGCATCTTTTCGGACTGTTTTTCCGACGAATCGTCCACCTTTATTGTCGAGATTACGGACTCGGTCAAATCCATGTTTGACGGCTGTTACAAAAATTACGGCAAGGTCACCACGGAATACCACGACCGCGAACATACCTTTCAGGCCACTCTCTGCATGGCACGGCTCATGGAAGGACGGGTCCTTTCCAGTGACGCGCCCGCCCTGACCGCCCGCGATTTCCGGGTCGGCCTCGCGGCCATCCTCCTCCATGATGTGGGTTATCTAAAGGACGCCGGGGATCCCGAGGGAACCGGGGCCAAGTATACTCTCGAGCACGAAGAGCGCAGCGTCACCATCGCCACCATCTTTCTTAAGGAAAACGGTTGGGCCACCCGGGATATTCGCTGGGTCGTCGACCTCATTCGCTGCACCGGGCCCCGCAGCCTCATCAATCAACTCGATTTTGAGGATGAAATGGAGCGCTTCCTTGCCCGTGGCGTCTGCACCGCGGATTACCTCGGGCAGATGGCCGACTACCAATACCTCGAGAAACTGCCCATCCTCTTTCAGGAATTTGAGGAGTCCGACAACTTCCAGAATATTCCTTCCGAAAAGCGAATGTTCCGCTCCGCCGGGGACCTCATCGAGAAAACCCCCGGTTTCTGGGCATTCGTCCAGAAAAAGGTTCTCGAGCAGGATTGCAGCGGGGTCTTTCGCTACCTTCAACGCCCGGTTAACGGATCGGATACGACCAATCCTTACGTCGAGAAGATCGAGCGTAATATCAGAAAAATCCAAACCATGGTCGAACAGAACCGAGTCGCCAAGTTCCTTTCCTCCGTGTAGAAAAGAAGCTGCAGGGAACCAGGAAAGAAACGATGGCCTCTAGAGAGTCTCCTTACCCCCCGCTCACCGCGATCCTTACAACCTCGACCGGGAAACGTCATCCCAAAAGCCGGCGATCCAGGCTCCGGTATTGAATCGCCTCCAGCAGGTGGTCGGTCTTGATGGTTTCGCACTCCGCCAGGTCGGCGATCGTCCGCGAGACCTTCAGGATCCGGTCGTAGGCGCGGGCCGAAAGGTCCAACTCCTTCATCGCGTGTTCCAGAAGGCTCCCCTGTTCTCCGCTTATCGCGCAATACCGGCGAATCGCCGCATGTCCCATCCGCGCGTTACAGGGCGTCCCACGGTCGGTGAACCGCTCTGCTTGTCGCATCCGGGCACCCGTTACACGTTCCCGAACCGCCGCGGAAGTCTCTCCGGGCTTTGCCTGGCGGAGTTCGGCCACGCTCAGGGCGGGCGCCTCCACATGGATATCGATCCGGTCGAGGAGCGGACCGCTGATCCGGGAGCGGTAGCGCTGAATCTGGGCCGGGGTGTGGACCCGTCCGCGCTCGTC
>CAYQKH010000101.1:0-512 GCA_964417945.1 uncultured Opitutales bacterium | reverse complement strand
GCGCTCGTCGTCCGTGTCGTAACCACTCGGGGTCGGGTTCATCGCCGCGATCAACATGACCGAGCAGGGCAGCGTAATCTTTCCCGCGCTTCGCGAAATCGTCACCTGCCCATCCTCGAGGGGCTGCCGCAAGACTTCCAGAGTCGAGCGCCGGAACTCTGGAAGCTCGTCGAGGAAAAGCACCCCGTTGTGTGCCAGCGAAATCTCACCCGGTCCGGGAATCGATCCTCCCCCCAGCAGGCCGACATCGCTGATCGTGTGGTGGGGCGCCCGAAACGGGCGGTGAAAGGAGCGGTCCTCGCTTTCCAGGGTGATCCCGGCCGCGGAATGGATCCGTAGAACCTGCAAAAATTCCTCCAGCGTCGGCTCCGGCATGATTGTCGGAATCCGCTTCGCGATCATGCTCTTCCCCGAGCCGGGTGGACCAATCATGATCAGATTGTGGCCGCCCGCGACCGCCACCTCCACCGCGCGCCGAGCCGCCTGCTGGCCTTTGATCTCGGAGAAGTCCA
>CAYQKH010000100.1:3543-11527 GCA_964417945.1 uncultured Opitutales bacterium | reverse complement strand
CTCGAATCCCGCATCCAGGAATGGCAACGATCCGGGGATACTCGACGGCTCGCTTTCGCCGATCCCCTTCGCTCCGAGCTCCTCGATTTCCCTCCGTCGCCACCTGACCTTAGGAGTTGAAGGGAAAACCCCCTCCTTTCATCGTTTCGATTGCACCCAACGCTCGCCCGGATGCCCTTCAGCGCTGAACCATTACCTCGGAAAATCGATGTCGTCATGACCTGGGTCGACGGAGGCAATCCCGCCTACCAGGAAAGCCTCCGCAAATACCACGCGCATCCGGAAGACCTGAACCCCGAGCGCTTTCGTGACCCTTACCAGCTCCTGCGCTATGGACTCCGCTCGATCTGCGAGCAGATGGGAGACCTCCTCGGCAACGTCCACCTCGTCACTCAGCGCCCCCAGCGCCCGGAATGGCTTCGGGCCGATGCCACGGGGTTCCGGATCGTTCACCACGACGAGATCTTTCCCGACCCATCCGTCCTCCCCACCTTCAGTTCCAACGCCATCGAATCCTGCCTTCACCGCATCCCCGACCTCTCCGACTGGTTCCTCTATTGTTGCGATGACTACTTTCTCTGCCGCCCGGTCACCCGATCCGACTGGTTCGACCCTACCGGCCGCCCCTACCTCTTCGGCACCCTTCTCGGTGAGAACCTTGCCTACACCGCCTGGGATCGGAAACACCATGCCCTCGCAAAGTTCCAGCATTTTCCCCAGCTCTTTTTCAGGCCCTGGGCCGATGAGATGGAGGCCGCCTGGGCCGAGGTTCTCCAGCGCACGAGAAAACGCCGGTTTCGCGTGCGTCCCGACGTTTCGCCCGAGCGCCTTTACCGGCACTACCTGCTCAAGCATCGTCGGGATCAGCTAAACGTCGTTCCCATCTATCGCTTTCTTCGGCAATACCGCTTCCACAAGCTGACCAACAACCCCCGCAGACAGGCAAAGGCCCTTGCCACCATCCTCCGCAATCCCCCGTGCTACCTCTGCCTCAATGACGATCAGCGGGATTCCCCCCACCCGGAGGTCGCCCAGTGCGTCCGCGCATTCCTCCAGGAGGCCTTTCCGCGACCCTCACCTTTTGAGAGCCCATGCACAACGCCCCGTCACCCCTGATCCGCAGAGTCCGCCTTCTCTGGCGCAACGCCCGCTTTTTTATTCCCGGTTTCCCCCGCTGGGGAGGGGCCGTCCGTCAGGCGCAGCTCACCCATCTCTTTCGCGAGGTCAACCACTGGCTCCGTGACGCTGAGGTGGAATATTGGCTGACATATGGCACCCTCCTCGGCTTTTTTCGCGAAGGCGCCATCCTCTACCACGATCGCGATATTGATTTCGCCCTGCCCAATGCGGCCTATCCGCGACTCCTCGCCTGTGCCGATAAACTTCCCCCAGGCTTCCGGCTCTGCGATACCTCCTCACGGCATCACGGACCGAAGCTCTATGTGGACTATCGCGGTTGGGAGGCCGACCTCTATTTTTACCGGCCGGACGGAACGACCTATCGGTCCCTTCTCCGCAGCAACACTCCGAACGAAACCTTTCCGCTCCCCATGGACGCGATTCACCCCATCCAAACCGCGCGATTCCTCGATGAACCGGTCTGCGTTCCCGGGGAGGTCAAAGCCTACCTCACCCACCTTTACGGCTACCTTGGAGCCGACGCCCGTTACAATCGACGCACCGGCTATTACGAACCCCGTAAAACGAAATCATCCCATGATTGAAATCCGCTACCGGGGAGCTCTGGGGAACCGCCTTTTTCAATACGCGCTCGGGCGACACCTTGCCGAGACCCACGGCCTCGAGTTCCGGGCACCCGTTCGCTCCCCTTTCCCCATCACCCGGGAAACCCTTCCCGGCACCCGCAACCCCGGCCCCCGGCTCCGCCTCACCGATGCCTCCCTCCGGCTCGATCCCTTCCCCGCACATCGCCGCATCCAGCTCTACGGTTTTTTTCAGGACATGAGCTGGCTTCACGGGGTCCCGCTCAATAAGTGGTATGCGCTCCCGCCCGCCCTTGAGACCGACCCCCGCGACGCCGTCGTTCATGTCCGCCTTGGAGATTTCGTTAAGCTCAACCGCGTCCTCCCTGTGACCTACTACTGCGAGGCCATCCGAAGGCTTAACCCGCGACGGCTTTTCCTTTGCACCGACCGCCCGCGCTCTCCTTTCCTTAATCCATTGATGGAATTCCGGCCGGAGATCATCCGGGCGAATCCCTCCGAAACAATGGCCGCTATCGCCTCCTTCTCCCGCGTCATCCTTTCCCAATCCACATTCTCCTGGTGGGCCGCCTACCTCGGGAAGGCCCGGGAAATCATCTACCCCGCCATCCATACCCATCCCGACCAGGAAAATTGGCCTCGCCGCCAACTCCTCCCCATTGAAGATGAACGCTATATTGTAATGACGGAAGCCGACCTTCCGACCGTTCCATGACCCTCCTTGCCTTCCTCCTCCGTTCCTCCCGTCAGCTCTTTGTCCTGTCGGCTGTCAGCGGCATCCTCGGAGGTGCTTGCGTTTCCGGCATCGTCGCCGTCATTCACCACAGCCTCGGCGGCAGCTTGACTACCCACTACCGCCTCCTCCTTGGTGCCTTTGTCATCCTCTGGGTCGGCTACGGCCTTTTCAGCGTCGGGTCCACCTACTTTCTCACCCGTCTGACCGAGCAAGCCATCTTTGACCTTCGCGTGGGAATCAGCCGCCAAATACTGGAAGCCCCCTACCCGCTGATTGAGCGGGAGCGGGATCGGCTCCTTGCCGTTCTCACCACCGACATCGATACGATCGCCTACGCCGTCGAGCGCCTCCCAACGGTCTTCGTAGGAAGCGCAACCGTCACCGGCCTTCTCATCTTCCTGCTCTGGGTCGCCCCCGTCTTCCTTGCTCTCGTCCTCGGCGTCATCCTCCTCGGGGTCTGGATCTACTGCTTGCCCCTCAAACGCTTCCGTGCCCATGCTGATGCGATCCGACAGGGTTGGCACGCCCTCATCCAACATTTTCAGGCACTCATCTTTGGTGCCAAGGAACTGCACCAGCACCGGCAACGGCGGCAGGATTTCCTCCGCGAGGCAATCGAGGGAGCCAGCACCCTCCAGATGAAGGAAACCGTCCGGGGCCGAACCCTCGAGGCGATCATGACCCGTTGGGGTGAACTCTACCTTTTGCTCGGGCTCGGAGTCCTTCTCTTTACGGTCCCCTTCCTCCCCGGCGTCTCCCTTGAAAAGCTCGGACAGTTCGTCCTCGTCAGCCTCTTTCTCCTTTCGCCACTATCCACCATCACTGGATTTTTCACCGAAATGGAGCGCGTGAAAATTGCTTTCCGACACATTCGGAAAGCCGGGGTCGACCTTCAGGAGGAAATCCGCCGCCGCCCCGGCTCCGAACTCACCCCTTCAGCCATTCCCGATCGTTCGCCCGAAACCATCACC
Source organism: uncultured Opitutales bacterium (assembly GCA_964417945.1). GTDB lineage: Bacteria > Verrucomicrobiota > Verrucomicrobiia > Opitutales > JABSRG01 > CAYQKH01. Next base: position 8,096 of record CAYQKH010000100.1, on the reverse strand, counting down.
TTTTCCGAAATCACCTACGCCTATTCGAACCGGGATTCCCGCCACGGAGAAACCCCTTTCACGCTCGGCCCCCTCGATCTCTCCATCAATCGTGGCGAAATCCTCTTCCTCACCGGAGGCAACGGCAGCGGAAAGACCACCCTTGCGAAAATCATTTGTGGACTCTACCCGCCGGATTCCGGAGGGGTCCTCGTCGATCAGGAGCCTCTCGATCTTCCCGGCCAGGTCTGCCACCGGGAATGGTTCTCCGCCATCTTTCCCGATTTCTACCTCTTTCCCATCCTCCACGGGATCGATGATTCCGCCCTTGAAAGGCGCGCCGGGGAGACCCTCCGTGCCATGAATCTGGATACCACCGTCTCCCTCCAGGGCCGACGGTTCAGCACCGTGGACCTCTCAAGCGGCCAGCGAAAACGGATGGCCCTTGTCGTCGCCCTCCTCGAGGACCGGCCCTTCGTCCTCCTCGATGAATGGGCCGCCGAACAGGACATCGCATTCAAGAAATCCTTTTATAAAGAACTGGTTCCCGCCCTCAAAAAGGCCGGCAAAGGCGTGGTTGTCATTTCCCACGACGACCGGTTTTTCCACCTCGCCGACCGCATCCTCAAACTGGAAGAGGGTCGATTAGCCGTTGGCGGAACCGGCTCCGCCGCCTGAGGGACAGACCGTCTCCGGCAGCGGTTCCTTCAGGATCCGGATCAGCTCCCGCTTCGCCCGAAAATCTTTTTCGTCACGGATGCCTTCGATCCCGTTTTTTTCATAACAGAATCGTCGGACCAGTTCCGCCCGCGAGGCTCCCGGCAGGTGGGGCGAGCCCTCTTCCCCGTTGCGTTTCCGCAGGTAATCCCGATCCCGGTGCGGCATCCAGCGTCCCGCCAGCCGGCTCAGCCAGCCACGTGCCTCCTCCAGGTGGCGCGCATGGTTGACATACACATGGCCGAGTTGGGCGACCCGCAGCCCCTCCCGTTTCGCCCGGAAAAAAAACTCCGCGTGTTCGCTTCCGTAAACCCGCTCCTCCCACCCAAGCGCCCGAACCGGCTCCACCCGCCCAAGAAAGGTGTTCGAGACCCGGTCACAGCCCGCCACCGCGGGCGCAAGGCGCTTGTGGAAGCGGTAGAATACCTGACGCACCACCCCACGGTCGCCTTCAAATACCGCTGTCCCGAGGTCATCCCTGCCCTGGCACCCTCCGAGGATGTCCACCCCCGTAAGCTGTAGCATCGCGTGAAACCAGTCCAACCGGGTTTTCGATGTGAATTCATGGTCGTCATCACAGAGAAAAAAGAGCGGTGTCTTCACTTGTCGCAGAAGAAAGTTCCGTCCCGCTCCCAAGGTGTGCCCGCGCTCGTAGGGTAGCGTGACCCAGAAGATCCCCGGAAAGGGTTCGCTCCCGTCGCCGTAGAGCGGCTCCCAACTGTCATCGCAAACCAACACCGGAAGCGTCGGGTAATACCGGCGGATTGAAACCAGAAGGTTGGCAAGGCACTTCAGGCGCTCGAAGGTCTTGACCACGATCGTCACCTCTTCCCTCCAATTCCCCTCGCTCGGAGCGGAGGCCAACCGCGCCAGAGAGGCATCCAACTCCGCGCGGATCCCGTCCGGCATCCTCGGTTCTCCCCGTGAATCAGGCGACATTCCTCCATCGGATAGTGCCATGCGCCGCCACCGCAACCCTTTAGCGCTCGCGAAAAGGCTCGCCCCGGCTCCTTCTTCCGGAATCTTAAGTTCTGTGGAAGTGGTCATCGTCAATCATGGGGATCTCCAGGGCACCCGTCGGCTTAAAGAGGCCTTTCAACCGCATATCCCAGTCTATACGATCGACAGCGGCTCCCCTGATCCTCATGGCCTCGAGTTTTTCGATCTACGGCTACCCAATGTCTATTACGGTGGCCTCATCCGCACCGTGGCGAACCGGGTCGACTCGCGCCCTCCCGAGGATTGGATCCTCTTCATCTGCTCGGACGTCCGCGTGCCCACCCCGAAATTGGCGGTTCGTCGCCTCGAGGTCGCCTTCGCGGACCCGTCCGTCCTCGTCGTCGCCCCAGCCTGTCCCCAGACGGGGCACCCTCAAATGAAACCCCTACGCAAAAACTGCCTACGGCCGGTTCCCTTCGTCGAAGGCTTTTGCTTTGCCGCCCGCATCCCGATTTGGCACCGGCTCCAGGATTTCGCCCTTGAGGAAAACCCCATCGGATGGGGAATCGACAAGCTTTTCGGTTATCTCGCCTTGAAAGCGGGCGGCTGCTCGGCCGTTGACCATGGATGGGAGGTGGAACATACCGGAACCTCCGGCTACGACACCCGCCGGGCGCGCCACATGATGGAAGCCTGGGTGGAACTGCTCTGCCCCGAAGTAAGGGCCTTTTTCCGCTGGACGCACTACGCCCCGCTTAAGCAAAGTCTCGCCTTCCCCCTTTACCGCTGGCGCTTCCCTCCCAATGCGAGCGCCCGCTCATAGCAATCCACCCAGCGGGGAATCAGGGCTTCCCAACGATAATCCGCCGCGGTCTCGCGGGCGCGATTGCCGCGCTCCCGAACCTCCCCGGGATTTCGCGCAACCGCCTCCAGGGTCTCCGCCAGCCGTTCCGCGGAGGGTTCCCCCGCCAACCAGCAATCCACTCCATCCCGCATCCAGTCACGGTACCCGCGAATGGAAAAGGCCACCACTGCCCGACCGCGGGCCATCGCCTCGAGCGCCGTCAATCCGAAGCTCTCTCCCCCAGTTGATGGCAACACCAGCACGTCACAGCGCTCCAGTGCCGCCGCTTTTTCCTTATCTGTAAGAACCCCGAGGTGTTTCACAGGCAGGGCATTTTCAGAGGGTGCGGGCTCCGGGCAAGGGCCCGCAACTTCGAGAAGGATCGCGTCCGCTCCAAGGCGCGCCCGGACCAATGTGAGCGCCCGAAGCAGCAAAGCATAACCTTTGCGCGGCTCGGTCCTTCTCCCGAGGAACAACAGCCGCAACGGACTTCCCTGCGCCGGTTTGATCTCCGCTACCGTTGTGGGATACGACACCCCGTTCGGGAGAATCTCCGTGGGCCCGCCATAATACCGTTCCACAAATTCCCGCGCCGCGCCCGATACCGCCGTCCGGATCGCCAGTTTCCGGTGAACCCAACGGAATAGCGGATAACCCCAGAAATAGCCTCGGCTTGTCTCGGAATAGGTGTGAAAGGTTCCGACCGCCGGAACGTCCGCCTTGTGCAGCAGGTAGTAATGCGGGAGGGGTGCAAAGGGTTCATGCAAATGCAGGAGGTCCGGGCGAAAGGTCTCCAGGAGTGCCCGAATCGGCCTGCGGATACCCCAGTCGAGGCAGAGATGCGATTCCGCGCCGTTGAAGGAAAAAGTTCGAATTTTTCCCGCAACCGTAAGGGCGGAAGATCCTCCGTCCGTCCTGTCAATGGCTCCCGGACCCGGTCCCAGAAGATGGGCCTCTACCCCCTCAATCGCGTTTAAGCGTCTCCACTGCTCAACAGCCTGCTGGTTGACACCTCCCGGGCGGGAAAGGTCGTAGGGGGTTGCGATCAGGATGCGCACCGGGACCTCCTCTACTTCGTCGCCGCTTCGCGAAAACGCCTCGCCAACTCCGGAAAGGGCAACTCCGGCCGCGGCAACGATCCCGTTACTCCGGGTCGAACGGGAACATGAACAAATGCCGGCCCTTTCCCGTCCGAACCCAATTCCGGCAATACCCCCGCAAATTCCCCGATCCCGCCCTCAAGCCGGTGGACCCTCCCATAACCCGCTGCCGACGCGAGTCCCGGAAAATCGACTGCGGAAGACAAGGTCGGCTGCCCGCCGGTTGATTCATGTATACCATTGTCCACAAGGAGGTGGACCAGGTTCGAGGGGCGATGGTAACCCACCAGCGCGAGGTTCCCTAAACGCATGAGGAGCCCTCCGTCCCCGTCGATCACGAAGATCCGTCGTTCCGGCCGTGCAAGGGCCAAACCCAGCCCCAGGACCGACGCGCAGCCCATTGAACCGGCCATGTAGAAGTGCTCCGGAGCATCCTCCAACCCGTACAACTCCCGGCCCGTATAGCCTGTTGTCGCGATTATCAGGTCTCCGGATCGGCGGTTTTCCAATAGTGTCGAAAGCATCTCCCTTCGCGTCATCGTCGGCCGCCCGATTTCCGTGCAAACCCCAGCCGCCCCTGCTCGTTCGACCCCTCCCCTGCGCTCCGCATCCGTCCCGCTCTCCCATGGCGGGGCACTGCTTTCCTCCTCAAACGCACCCTTCTCGATCAGCACGCAGCGGGAAGCGCTCCCCGATTTGCTGAAATCGAGAAAGGCCGACAATTCTTCAGGATTGGAATTGCCTTCCGCCCGCAACCGGAGTGTCTCGATCGATAAACGACGTAATAGCTCCTCCGTAATCCCACCCATCAGTGCGTGCTGGGGCTCATCTGCCGGCCCTCCCGGCTGTCCCCGGTGCGTCACCATCAAGAGGAGGGGAATGCCGAAAGGCTCGCAAAGCGACGCCAGCGGGTTCACCGCGTTTCCCAGACCGGAATTCTGTAAGACAATGACCGGCCGCCGTCCGGCAAGGAA
>CAYQKH010000100.1:0-3533 GCA_964417945.1 uncultured Opitutales bacterium | reverse complement strand
GAGACGCTCGTGGGACGGCCGCCCAGCCAGCAACCGGCTGCGAGGGCCACCGCATCCCCCTCGTTGTGGGCCTCCAGGAACCGGATCGCCTTTTCGCCAAGGATCGCATTGTATAGGGGCTTTAAATACGAGCAGGGGGTGCCCGTCGCCCAATTCCACCCCGCTTCCCGCAGGGTTCGCAGGAACGTCGCCGCGTTCCTCATAGCAGGTTCCGGTTCGCCTGAAGGAGGTCGAGGGCCGTCTCCACCGAGCACCAATGACCTGGAATGCAGTGCACGCGCACCATTTCCGCGTTTTTCACCAGCGCGTTGAGCAGATCCCCCATCTGGAATTGATCCCAACCCGGCTCGGTTTTGGCTGTATCCAACCAGGTCCGGACCCATTCCGCCCCACGGGTCGAAACCTTCATCAACCCCGTCCATTCCCCATCAAACGCTTCTATCGCATTCGAAAAAACGACCTCCTTCAATTCACTCGTGCTCTCAAGAAAATCCGGTCCGGCCTCCCCGGAGCGGAGCCGGACGAGATCCCGCGGGCGCCCATCGGCTCTCCGCTCCGCACCGGGATCTACCGCCAGCACGAAATCCCCCGGATCCGCCAGGAGCATTTGCAGGATATAACGGCGGCAGAGAATATCTCCGTAAAGGATCAGGGTCGGACCCTCCAACACTTCCCTTGCGCAATCCAGGGATACCAACTCGCCCGTGCGCTCCCATGCGTCATTGTCGTGGCAAACGATCCCCGGCAAGCGCATCGCTTCCTTCCGGTATCCCGCCACCACATGGATTTCTTCCACCTCAAGGGCTCGCAGGTTCCGGATGTGGCGTTCCAGCAGGCTTCGCCCCGCCACCGGTAAGAGCGCCTTCGGCAGCGCCTCCGTCAAGTCCTCCAGTGCGCTCCCCCGGGTCGCCGCCAGGATTATTGCCCGCGGTCCACGGGCTCCCTGCCGGTATTTACGCTCCGCCTCCTGCAACTCGTCGTCGCGCTGCAACCGGAACACCTCCTGCAACGGTGCGATCTGGTCCTCGATCCCGATCACGCTTCGATCGCGGGCAATCCGGCACGCGGTCTCCTGCATGGCCTGGATCGAGGCGCGCAAAAGATGATTCGCCCAGATCACGACTGAGGCGCCCGCCTTCCAAAGCTGGTCCGGCGGAGTGGAGTAATAACGGGTCGGGATCAGGATCACCGGCAGCCCGCCCTCCCACGTGCGGAGGAATCTTAGAACTTCATCGGGCTGGGTCGCCTTGCTGTGAATAATCAGGGCATCCGCACCCGCGTCCCGGTAGGCGTCCGCCCGACGAAGGGCTTCCTCCAGGCCGTGCCCCGTAATCAGGGCCTCCGTGCGGGCGACGAGGATGAAGTCCCCGTCCTCCCGCGCATCTTTCCCCGCTTTCAGCTTTGCGCAGAACGCCTCTATCGGCTCCAGTGGCTGCCGACCCTCCCGAAGAAAACTGTTCGTCTTCGGGTAAACCTTGTCTTCGATTGCCAGCCCGGCCACCCCGCGCTGTTCCATCTTTCGCACCACCCGCCGGAAGGTGTTGAAATCGCCGTATCCCGTATCGCCGTCCGCCAACACCGGGATCCCCGTCGCATCACATAAAAACTCCAGATGGTCGGCTACCTGGGTCCAGCTTGCCTCGTTGTTATCCCGCACCCCCAGCGCCGCCGACAGCGTCAGCGAGCTCGCCCAGATCCCCTGAAGCCCGGCCTCTTCCACGATCCGACCGGACAACCCGTCGTGCGCCTCGAGAAAGATCGACAACTCCGGTGAGTCGATCAGCTGGCGTAACTGCTTCGTCTTTTTCATTTCAACTCCGCTGCTGTGGATTCAACTTCCTTCAGGAAAGCACCCACCGCCGAAAGGACCTGCTCGATATCGGTGTCGGTGAGATCGCCAATAACCGCCATCCGGAAAGATCCCTCCTCCATCCCGGATTTGGCCGGATAGAGCGTGATCCCATTTCGCCAGAGCGCGTCGTGCAGCTTCTCAAAACGGGCTTCTGGATGAGCATGTGCCCGGAAGCTCAGGAGGATGTAGCCCTGGTCCGCCTCCCGCAGCAGCGGCTCAAAGCCAAGGGCGGTCATCCCTTCCAGGAGCCGCCCGGCCTGCCGACGATACCGGGCCCGCCGGGGCGCCACGCCTTCCGCCTCGGTCTCTCGCAGCGCCTGCCGCAGGGCGTAAACAACCTGCACCGGCGGCGTGAAGGGAAACTCGCCCCGCTCCCGTTGGCCTTTCCAGTATTCTCTCAGATCCAGTCCAAGGGTCGCCGGGAGTGCCTCGGGGTCTTCCTCCAACCACTCCCGCCGTGCCAGCACAAGGCTTAATCCCGGCATCCCCTGCAGGCATTTGTTTGAGCTGCTCACCAGCACGTCAACCCCTCCGAGCGGCCCTTCCATCGGGATGCCTCCGAAGCTCGACATCCCGTCGACGATCGAAGTCCAGCCCCGCTCCCGACAGAGGCCCGCCAACGGCTCCAGCGGGTTCAGGAGTCCCGTCGACGTCTCATGGTGCACCCAGAAAACGGCCTCCGGGTCCTCCACTCCTGCCCGCTCCGAAAGATCCTCCAGTTTCAGCCGCTCCATCCAACCGCGCCGCACCACCGTGTGCCGGATTCCCAGGCGCCCGGCCATCTGCACCGCCCGTTCCCCATACGCACCATTGACCAGCAGGCAGAGCCGTTTCCCGCGGGCGGCAATCTGGTGCAGGACGGCTTCCACCCCGCAGGTTCCCGGCCCGGGGATCAAAACCGCTTCATGCGTCCTCTCCGCCTTCGCCAGCCGGACCAGCCCCCGCCGCACCTCCTGCACCACCTCCCCAAAGGTTCCCTCGCGCGGACAGATGTCGGAGACCACAAGGGCATCCTTCACCGTAGCCGACGTCGTTCCGGGTCCCGGGTTGAGTAGGATTTTCCGGTCTGGTCCGGGAGCATTCATGATTCTGGATATGCGGATCCCTGCATCGAGAATCCACTCGACAAAAAGAATCCCCCTTTCATTTTGGGGCAAGGGTGATTTTTCTCCTTCAACACCAGAGTTTTAGGTTATTTTATAGGAGTCCGCTCTCCGACAACCTTTTATCGACGTGATGATCACCCGGATCCCCCTTACGCGACGTCCCTTCCGGTGCGGTGCACTTCTGGGGCTTTTTATTCTGGCCGGGGCGATCGCCCGCGCCCAAGACCTCCAATCCGGTATCACTCTTCAGGAAGCCATCCTTCAAAACCTCGCGCAAAATCCCGCCATCGGCATCAGCCGGGCCGGAGTGGACCTGCAGGAGGGACGCGCACTGACCGCGTCCGGCGGATTCGACTGGCGGGTCGGAGCGGACCTTAGCGCCACCGCGGAGGACAGCCCACAAGCCGGTGGTCTCATCCTCGAGCAGGACACCGTCCTCCTCCAGGCCGAGGTTACCCGCCAGTTCCGCAACGGTATCCTCATCCAGCCCAATTTGCAGGTCCTCCTCCTCGAGGATAACCGCAACACCCCCGACCGGGCCGGCACCTCCAGCCTTAACCTCGACCTCATCGTCC
>CAYQKH010000099.1:0-11683 GCA_964417945.1 uncultured Opitutales bacterium | reverse complement strand
TTTCGGATGCCTCCGCTTCCACCACCCGCCCGAGCTGCTCGTCTTTCAGATTGTCGAGCACGGCCTTGCGAAATTCATTCGTACCCTTTACCCAACCCCGCGTCATCGTCTCAAAACCAAGCCGCCTCTTTTCGGCATCCGTTTCCGAAAGCCAGGCGAGATACTCGCGATACTTGAGGCGCCCCGCCGGTGAATCCGCGAGACCTCCGGCATATTCGAGCGAAACTTCCGGATACTCGAAAGCGCGACGACGGCGCGGATACCATAGCTTGGCAAAACTGCTGTCCGCATAACTCTGCAAGGCGAATGCATCCACCAAACCGGCGCGCACCGGGTTTAAATGAATGTAATGACAGACCGTGCCAACTGCGTCACCGTCGAGCAATATTGCCTTGTAGCGCCCTTGGAAGACATGCCCGTTGCTTTTGCGGAAACGGTTGAAACGGTTTGCGAACGTTGACTGCAGCCAACGCATTCCCTCCACCAAATTGGGCTGTGGTGTCTCAACGCACAGATGATAGTGATTCCCCATCAAGCACCACGCATACAAACGCCATTCCATCGACATACAAGCCTCGTCCAGGCACTTCAGGAAAATCTTACGCGCTCCCTCCGTCTCGAATATCGATGATTGGTAGTTTCCCCGATTGATGAGGTGATAACGCGCTCCGCCGTATTCGATCCTACTTTTTCGTGCCATGCCATCACCCTTTCACCATCCAATGACTCATGCAACCTCAAAATGCATGGTAAATTGGACTGACCCCTTTTTTCTCCCTCGATCTCACCAAGGCCTACCGGGTCGACTCGCTGACCCGCCTCCTCCGCACGTTCCAATACGACCGCAGCGACACCGGCAGCGTCGAGGTCACCGACCGTGTCACCTACAGCAGTCCGCAGGATTTCGAAACCGCGCTCATCACCTATGCCGACTGGAAACTGAACGACGACGGTTCGCTCACGATCTCGGACGGCGACGCTGCGATCCGTGTGACCCTCGCCTCGGATGCCGGAGAATTCATTTTCTCCCATTGCGTGATTGAGGAAAGCGCCACCCCCACCCGACTGGCCTGGAAACTCCGCCAACCCGTTCAGCAGGCCACCGTGACGCTCACAGTGCAACCGCAGTAACCTTGGAAGTGTGCGGTCGCCGGGGTTGCCAACCCCGGTTCTCCAATGCGAAATTGCCCCGGAAACCGGGAAACTCGATGATCCCCAACTGCAAAACAGGAATTCAGCTTCGCAATCGAGAGACAAGACCTGTGGAAAATCCGAACCTAAACCTTCAGAAAAAATGCGCCATCATCACCGGCTCCGCTACGGGGATCGGTGCCGCCCTCTTCCTCGCGTCGGACGGGGCGGAGTACATCACCGGAGCTGATATCAAAGTAAACGGAGGCTTCGGCATTTGATCTTTGCGCTCAAACGCGCACAGGGCATTTGAAAGAGGTTCGTCCTTTTTAGGAGGAAAAGAGATCAGCCCGCCAGGCAGCGGTTTTTGTGCTCCTGCGGGCTGACTCCGCGAACCCGTTTAAAGGCAGAACTCAAGGCGTACGGGCTGCTATAACCCACTCGATCTGCCACCGTTCCTACGGTTTGATCCGGTTCACAGATTAAATCTGCGGCAAGGGCCAACCGCCACTGGGTGAGAAAAGACATGGGGGGTTCACCGAGCACCTCGTTAAACTTCCGGGACAATGCGGCCCGAGACACCCCCACTTTGCTTGCCAAGCTATTGAGGGTCCAGGGAAGCTCCTGCGCTTCATTTCGCTCGAACCAGGCTCTCAGGATGGCGATGAGGAGCATGTCAAGCAATCGGTCCAACACCGCAGCCTGCCCTGGGGCATCCCTGGCCATCTCGTCATTCAGCATGGGTATGAGCGGGGAATTCCACTCATCAGCTTTCAACCAAAGAAACGGAGGTAATGCGTTTCTCAAACGTTCGCTCACATCCGCCAGGGACTCGTACCCCCCTACCAGCATGATGTTGTCGGGTTGATGCGCGTTTCCCCAGGTTCGCACCCCGAGCATGAGCTCATCACGAAGCGAGCGCCCATCCGGACCCCGGCAGTCTTGCCCGGGAAAAATGGTAATGGTCGGACTAGTCCCGGGAACATCCGAAATTGTGTAAAATCCAGGAGCCCTTTGTGGATGCAGCAGATATCGCAGACGTGGCTTTCGCTGCCTTCACTGACGATCGGCACATCGGCCAGAGCTATGAACTCACTGGCCCCCGCCCTGATGGCGGGACTGTTTTTCATATTCTCCAACACCGTCATGACCGCGCTCTCCAGGATGCCAGATGCTGAAGGAGTTCGGGCCATGCAACACATCAACCGAGTTATTCTTAATCCGCTGTTCCTCGTCTCCTTTACCGGAACTGCAATCCTCTCCATTGGGATTACCATCCTTGGTCTACTCGGGTGGGGACTATTCGCTTCTACTTGGTTCCTGTCGGCGGCTTGCCTCTACTTCTTTGGGATCTTCTTCTACACCATTGCACGAAACCTTCCTCTCAATGAGAAATTAGAAAAAAGGGTTCCGGAGGAGGCTTCCGCATTCTGGCATCTCTACCTCAAAGACTGGACCCGGGAGTCAGGGGACGGGAGTCGGTTGTCGGGAGTCACCCTTCGACGGGTTCGACGGGCTCACCGGAGCCAAGCTCAGGGTCTTTGTTTCGCTACGAAGGGACGGGAGTCGCCCTTCGACGCGTTTTGCTTGCTCCCGCCTTCGCGTCTGGCTTCCCGCCCGGAAGGGCGACACCTCGCCGCTTGAGCAGTTTTATCAGATGCGGCTCTCCGAGCTACGCCGAGGCATGAGAGGGCAGGACGCGGAGAAGGGGGTTGTAGCCGTAAAACCGGCCCGCCGGGTTGAACTGATATTCATCATTGCCGGAAAATTCGGCACAAACCTGACCCGGCTATAAAATTGGATGCAAGCGGGCCGCCAAACCGCGCAATAAAGAAGCCCAGAGATCACGGAGAGTGGTTGCTCCGTGTCTTTGTGTCTCCGCGTGAACCCCATTACTTTTCTATCTTATCCATTTTTTGTCTTCGAACAGGGTGAATCTGTGTTCATCTGCGGTTGGAATGCGCGGAACTGAAGGGATCCTGAGAAAGAGCGAAAAATAATTTTGAGGTATTTTGTAACCTCCCAGATCCGGCCGACGTAAACAAAAGTAAGCCTAAATAACCAGGTCTTCTAGAAACGAACATTTTGATCCTTGAGCAGCATGAAACCCATTTCGTCCAGACCTCTTCTTCTTTCCACGAAAAATCCGAATTCGGTGTTTGCCTTGCTTGCTACGGCCCGACTCAACGCACTGAACCCATTCCAGCTTTTTCAAGTTTGTGAAAGGATGGGGAGGGCGATGCAGGGCGTTCCAAGAGAAGGAAGGATTTAGAACCTTGTCTTTTTTGAGACGATTCCCGCGACTTCGAACTGAATGGACCTTGCCGTTGAAGAAGATAATACACTTGCTGGCCGCGCTAGAGCGGGCGAGCTCACGGCTTTCGATGAATTGGTGCGCCGCTACCAACAGCCTATTGCCCGCATCCTCTACCGGTTTTTCCCCCGCGACATCGGCGGACTTGAGGATATGGTCCAGGAAGTGTTTATATTGGCATTCCGAAAGTTGGACAAGTGGTGCGCAACACGTGGGGACTTTGGCCCCTGGCTTCGTCAATTGGCCTACAACCGGGCCCTTGATCTTCTGCGCAAGCAAAAGCGCAACCCGCTTTCGCGCTGGCTCAGGAAGGAAAGCGGGGTGGACCAGGATCTCCTCGGATCTCTCCCGGATAATGACCCGAGCCCTACGGCTAACGCAGCCAGTGAACTATTACACGCATTAATTTCCGAGCTCAGCCCTCAGGAGCAAGTCATGGTCAACCTGTTTTATTTCGAGAATCTTTCCATCGCCGAAATTGCAACCGCACTCGAATGGTCCCAAGCCAAGGCAAAGGTCATTTCCTACCGAGCCCGACAACACTTGAAATCAGCCCTTGAAGCCCATGGATACACCTCTTCCCAAGAAATCCTTTAAGTCTCTTGTTGCTAAAGCACAAAAGGAGGCACCCCCTGAAATTAATATTCGCAGCCGGGTTCGTCTGGCCTTGTCGGCTGAAACCGAACTTGCTTCCGCCTTGGACTTTCTGGACGCCTGGATCACTCCAAAATGGCTGTCCCTCGTTTTCGCTGCTTCGTTCGTGGCTCTCGCGTTTTCCGGCTTCCAGCTTTTGGCGGGGTTAAGCCTTTTGGAAGACGCCTTATTTTTCAGCCCCCTGGTCTGGCTTTAACTTTAAATCTTTTAACCATGAAACCATCGGAAAACCCTTCCCATCCTTCACGTCGAGGCCTCTCAAAATCCGGGCGAAATCGAGCTTACCTGTTGATTGGCGGGGTATTCCTGTTCGGCCTTGTATGCGGCATTGGCATCACGTCCTTTATTATTCCGAATCAACTGGTCCGCATGATTCAGGAGCAATCCGGCGTGGATTTCCTCGTGCAGCGGTTTCAAAAGCAAATGCTCGATGATCTCGAACTGGATCCGGAACAGGAGGACCAGGTACGACTGGAACTGGAACGCTTCCGGCAAGGAATGAATGCTATCCGATCGGAGACGACCCCCAAATTTATTCATCTTCTAGAGGATCAACTATCCAGAATAGAAGCCGTGCTCAATGAAGATCAAGCCGGGGAATTCCGGGAAAAATCTCAACGATACGTGGATCGTATTGAGCAGATTAACATGCGCTGACCCACTCCTCAGCGCGCCAATTCGCGCATTGTAAAATGGGGACCTGAACTCTTGCCATGAACAGGCAAAGCGAACCTCGCCTTGACTAAAAATACCTTACTTTAATTCACCAAAACATGAAAATATTACAACCTGAAAGGATTCCTAACCCATTCCTGATTCTTTTTGCGATCGGAAGTGCGCTGATAATGTCGGCGACTTGCGCTCGGGCAGAAGGAACTATATTTCTGGATCCAATACTGAACCAAAATGAAATCCAAGTTACGTCTGACATCTGGTATGGCGCCGGAAGTCCGGACACAGACCAGCGATTCTTTCTAGATGTCTATAAACCAACAGATTCTCTATTGCCTCAAGAGCTACCTGCGCTGGTTTATATTCACGGAGGTGCTTTTGTTCTGGGTGACAAAGCAGACCAGCCAGCCCCGGTTTATTGCTACGAATTCGCGCGCCGTGGCTATGTGGTCTTCTCGATTAACTACACCCTCGATGGTAGTGTCGATTCGGCGGTTTTGGATGCGGCTAAAGCCGTTCGTTGGGTGAGACAACATGCCCAATCCTATAATATTGACCCTGACCGGATCATTATTGGTGGTCACTCTGCCGGCGCCGTGACTTCCCTCAATCTCGGAGCACTCGAGGCGGATGATCTCGGAGGACCGGGAGCTGAGGTGGCAGGAATATTAAATGCGGCAGGTTCGTTTATCGCGGACCTGACCGAACTGGACATTAACGATCCTCCCATGTTTATCATAAATGGCACCCTAGACACGCTTGCCCCAGTAGAGAATGCCAGAGATCTGGCGTCCTGGTTAGAGCTTCTGAATATAGAGGCGGGATACCGGGCATACGCTTATGATTATATGGAAATAGAGGGTGCAGGGCACAGTTTCATTCCTGGAAACGGTTTGGGGGTTGCACCTCCTCCCTTCGCCGGTAGCCCTCAAGATGCAACCCAGGGATGGAGTAACACGGAAGTCGATGGAAAAACCGTGGAAAGGCATTGTTTTGAGTTTTTCTTCAGACAGCTCCACCTGGCTGAATTCATTTCAGACGCCCCCGTTGAGCTTCGCCCTTCCTTTGATCATTTTTCGAATGCGATTCCGATTGGAGGAGGAGAGGATTTGACGGGCGAAGGTTGGATCTGGAGTCTGAACTACAAACTGATTTACCTGCATGTTTCGTCCCCCTGGACTTACTCCCCAACTTTTGGATGGGCCTACTCTGTGCCATCGATCGGGCCCGAAGGAAATTGGTTTTTTCTGAGCGATGTTGATCGCTGGTTTTGGACCGCTGATGGAATTTTTCCCCATTTATACGACTATTCGAACGGGCGATATGCTTTCATTGCAGAAGTGGATGGAATACGATTTTTATATGACTATTCTGTTGAAGCTTGGCTGCAAATATCCGGTTGAGTACGATCAAATAGCTCAAACAAGGCCACCCAACGTTCGCTGTACATGTGCAAATTGCCTTTAGATAAGGCGGCAAGCAGACGGTTATTCCCTTTGTGTCTGTGCGATTTTGCGACGGTCCCTCATTACTAATACTGATAGGAATATCCTTTTCAGCGGCGTCAGCCCATCGACTTCGCTCCCGTCTCCGCTCTCCGAGCTGCGCCGAGGCTTCGGCGCGACGGGGACGGCAGGCGAGTCAGGGTCTTCGCTTCGCGATGAGGGGGCAGGAGAAGCGGCGTTCCTCGGGGAGGCCTTCGATGTAGGCGAGGGGGGTGGGGTGATCGGGGTCGGTATAATCGCGCGGGTGATGGGGAGTCCCGTGAATATTGGTTTGGGGGCGGTGAAGTTCGACAGGGAGGGAGCGGACCTCGACGTCGAGTTGGTCCGTGTGGATCGTGAGGAGGGTATAGTGATGGGGGAAGGAAGCGGTGCCGGCGCAGGAAAAATGGTCGACCGTTCTCCTCTTCACCCTCCCGGTGAGGTGGAGATGGCCGGAGAGAACAAGGGGGATGCGGTCCTCGAAGCGGTCGACGGTGTCGAGGATTTCGGATTCGAGGCACTGGTAACTGCGCCAGTAGAAGCTGGGGCGGAGCGCGTCGGGATTCCGGAGGGGAACGAGGGGGATATGGCAGACGAGGATTTTCGGGCGGGAGGGGTCGGTTTCGAGCAGTTTGACAAGGCGTTCCATCCGCTCGAAGCGGCGCTCGGGGGTGAGGTGAAAGGTGCCCGCATTGTTCAGGACAACGAAATCCACGGGGCCCAGAGAAAACCGGTAGTCCATCCCCCACGTTCCGGCAAAGGCCCGGTAGGGTGCTTCCATCCGTGGATCCCCCTCGGCTTGTTTGATCTCATGGTTTCCGCAGCAGGGGAAGAAAGGCTTGGGGATTTCCGCGAGACGGTTTTGGAGCAGGGAGAGTTCGTGATCGATGGCCTCCAGGGACTCACCATGGACGAGGTCACCGAGAGAGATCAGAGCATCGACGTGTGCGAGGGACCCGCCGGGAGCGATTTCATTGAATAGCCATTCGGCGCGATCCGAAGCATCGAGGTATCCGTTCTTGGGGTTTTCCTGGGTATGGAGGTCGTTGAGGAGGAGGATATGAATGGGTGATGGGTTCATGGGGGCGTGTTGGCGTGTTGGCGTGCGGGCGTGGGCGGTGAAGGTTGAATTTTTCCCAAATGTCCAAGGAATGGAGACGGCAGGCTAAGGAAATATGGTTTTCAAAAAGGAGCGCGAGGGCGAAACTAATAGATCCTTTCAAAACTAACCCCGACCCCGGTAACGTCATGAGTCCTGCCCCGAAATCCCTCGAAGACAAATTAAAGCTGTATAAGAGCCCGCAAGAGATGCTGCGCAACGCCCCGGTGGGGCCGTATGTGTTCCCGATTGAATCGGAATTCAGCAACTGGCGGGACGAGCAGGAGGCTTGGCAGAAGACGGCGGTGCTCTTCGATCTCTCGAAGCACATGACGGACATCCTCTTCGAGGGTCCGGACCTGATGCAGTTGCTGCAGGACTTCTGCGTGAACAGCTTTGCCAAGTTTGCTCCGGGGAAGGCGAAACAGATCGTCTGCTGCAATCCCGACGGTTACGTGATCGGGGACGCGATTCTTTTCGGCTATACGCTGACGCGGATGGCGACGAGCGGGCGGCCCTCGGTTCCGAACTGGCTGGCCTACCAGGCGGAGAAGGGTGGTTATGACGTGACGGTGACCCGTGACGAGCGGAGCGTGAGCAATCCCAGCGAGCGGAAAAACTACCGTTTCCAGGTGCAGGGGCCGAACGCAAAGCCGATCTTCGAGAAGGCCTGCGACGGGGAGTTGCCGGATATCAAGTTTTTCAACATGGGCTCCTTCAAGATCGCCGGTTGCACGGTGCATGCCTTGAACCACGGGATGTCCCGCACCGGTGGGCTGGAATTGCACGGACCGTCTGAAGAGGCGGAAACGGTGCGCAACGCGATCCTCGAGGCCGGAGAAGCATACGGATTGCAGCAGGCAGGTGCGCGTGCCTACTCGACGGTTTCGATCGAGTCGGGCTGGATCCCGTCGCCGATGCCGGCGATTTTCACGGGTGAAGGGATGAAGGAATACCGGGAGTGGCTGCCTGCGGACGGCTTTGAGGCGAATGCTTCGCTGGGGGGCAGTTTTTACTCGGACAACATCGAGGACTACTATCAGACGCCCTGGGACCTTGGTTATGGACGCCACGTGAAGTTCGATCACGATTTCCTCGGCCGGTCAGCACTGGAAAAGCTGGAGAACCAGCCCCACCGGCAGAAGTGCTGGCTGATCTGGGACAAGGAAGATGTTTTGAAGATCTGGGGTAGCATGCTCGGAGCGGGTGATCGCTATAAGTATCTTGAGGTGCCCGGTTCCCAGTATTCGACGCTACCATTCGACACCGTCCTGGATGGCGAGGAGAGGGTTGGCCTGGCCACCTACAATGTCTACACTTCCAATGCCCGATCGTGGTTTTCCCTGGCAATGGTCGATGAGGCCAAGATTGAAGCGGGGAAAACCTTTACGATCATCTGGGGCGAAGAAGACGGCGGTTCTGCAAAGCCGACGGTGGAGCACCACGTTCAAACCGAGGTGAAGGCGGTTCTGCATACGGAACGTCCCCCTGCCCTAAATTAAGACGGCCCATCTTGCCGGGAGAGATCCTTGGTCACGGTTTCCGACCTTTTGTCTTTGGCGGTGCTCAGCCGTGTAAAAAGCAAGCCTTCCTTTTCGCCCCCCTCCTCCTTCTTTACTTCGGAGCGCCCTCTCGCGGTCTTCAAGCGTCACCTTGAAAGGAGTTTCGAAAATGGGGGGCCGGGGCGAGACCACTAGAGGAAATGGGAGGTATGGGGGTAAATACCCATTCTTTTAAGGTAATTTCCCTAAATTTATCTTGATTTTTTGTAAGAATTCTGGTGAATTCGGATAAATCTTAATCATCCCAATAAAAATGAAAATTGTCTCCCGACTCACCTCCATCGCTGCTTTCACGGCTTTCCTCGGCATTTCCAGCCTCCAGGCGAACCTGATTACCTTAACCGGAACGATCCGTGACTTCGAGGACACCCACCCGGATTTCGAGCAGAATATTGGGCTGGCAGAGACGGGGATCGTCGCAAATACGCTGGGCGGTGACGGTAAGCCGGTGTATGCCGGAGGCAGTGGCACGGTTACGACGAATGGTGCTGCGAATTTCGATCAATGGTATCGGAACACCCCGGGGGTGAACCAATGGACAACCTACAGCATTGATTTAGAGGACAACGACACTGACGGGGTCTTCACCTACGACAGTAGCGCCTTCTTCCCGATCGATAATGAGCTGTTCGGCAATGACGGACGCATCCACAATTACCACTTCACCTTCGAGCTGAGCACGAGCTTCACCTACAAGGGGGGTGAGGAATTCACTTTTCGTGGGGATGACGACTTATGGGTCTTCATCGACGACAATTTGGAAATCGACTTGGGAGGTGTTCATGGACCGCTCACGCAAACGGTATCCCTCGACACCCTGGGGTTGACCGTGGGAGAGGATTACGATTTCGACTTGTTTTTCGCGGAACGGCAAACGGTGGGATCCAATTTCCGGATTGAGACCTCGATCGCACTGGTGGAAAACCCGATTCCCGAGCCGTCGACGGTGGGTGCAATAAGCCTGGCCGGGTTGCTCGGCTTCCTGTTTTGGAAGCGTCGGCGCGGTAATTAAAATGAGATCAGGCCGATTCTTTTGCATTTGCCAATAGTGATCCTCTGATTCATTGAAAAGGGTGTGATTAGGACCCTGATATCCCCACACCTTCTATTCTTCTGGATTGTCAGTTCAACGACGGCGCAAGCTTTGTTCGTTACCGGTTTCAGTAGTAGCGTTCACACCTTCGATCGGAGCGGAACCCGTCAAGCGACCTTCATTGGAAAAAATTTCGATTGGTCAGGAGTTGGATATTCTTCAACCGGAGATTGGGTTACTTTAATCGAAAACCCCAACGGACCCAATCGTTTTGGACTTTCCGCATGGCATAAAAAGCCGTCAATTGGGGAGGCGGTGACATTTTGGTGGCACGATCACAATGGAGGTGCGTCCGCCAATAATCTTGGATCCCAAACCCTTTCAGTTAAGGCAATTTACGACATTTTCAATAGCGGGGACTTCGAGGATAATTTTTCAAGCGGACGCACGGACCTGGCCTTAATAGAGTTTTCCGGCAACCCCAGTTCTTCTATAAAGCCTTATCCGATCTACAATGGTGCTGACCAAACCCTGAATTTTCAGGGAGATGGAGCAATTTCAACCTCTCCTAAGGACGGGGCGGTCAGTAATATTTTCTTCATGGTTGGAAGCGGTAGCGGAGGCTCTCTGCGGGTAGGAACGTCTACTTCGCAAAACGAGGTCCACGATGATCCAATTGGCTCTCTCAGTGATGGCGGTCACAGCATTCGATTCAATTTGGATCCATCCGGTGATAGTTTTGCTCCAGATTCCCCCACAATCGACCAAGCCCTCGGGCAAGGAGGGGATTCCGGTGCGCCGGCCTTTTATGCTCCACCCTCCAATTCGGCGGGCGCGAGCGGCTTTTATGGGATGACCATCATCGGAGTGAATTCAGCGGTAGACAGTAATGGAACCGTGATTTCACTGGCTAATGAGTATTCCCCCGATATCGAGGCGCTGATGATTACGGCGATCCCCGAACCCAGTCAGGTCGGGTTTATTCTCGGATTTATGGGAATTCTTTTGGCCGGATTCTTCCGATGGAAGCGTCTTTGAGGGGTTCTAATAATTAGCCACTCTTATATTCAGTAAAAAAAGATAAGACTCTTTCTTACATGAAATATTTAGGGGATTACCCCTATTATTGATTTGAAATCGATTGAACGGAGACCATTATTCTCCTCAGTAAACGCTCCTAATTTAACCCAATATTAGCATGAAAACATTCAGCATCTTATTCGTCGCGCTTTTAACGATGGCGACAAACCTCCAAGCTCAATTTTTGCTTGGAAACCATAACGACGGCAGCGAAGCACTTCCTTTCTACGGACTTCGCCTCGACGGTCTCATCGACGGCGATAGCTCCAAAGTCTACTCATTTGATTTTGAAGCCAGCACGGGCATGTTTCTTGATTATGATGAAATGGCGAACACGATCCGCATTCATGGTCAGGTTATTGGTGGACGCGTTGCGACAACTGGCAAAACTACAACTGGTGATTACGACTACTCTGATGCAGTTGGTCTCTGGGAAGTGGATTTTACATATCAAGCCAACGTCAATCCGATCGCTTTTGACAACAGCGAAGTCAAATTAGAGGTGACCGCTGAGGATCACGTAAACAATACCGGTACTATCGAATTTCTCTTTGGGGGCGGCCTGGCTGTAGGAACAACTTTTGATCTGGTCGACGAGCAGGGTGGGCACCCCTTCAGTTTTCGCTTTTTCGATGATGGGCACCGCCTCGGAGG
>CAYQKH010000098.1:0-11690 GCA_964417945.1 uncultured Opitutales bacterium | reverse complement strand
CCCCATGGCCCTGACTCCTTTTCAAAGTAAAATCATTGCCGACACCGGCATCAGTATGGGCGACGAGGGCAAGGGACGCCTCGTCCACGAGGTCGTCGAGGAAATTTCAGCTCTGGAATCGGATCCCTCCCCGGTCGGCATGGTCCTGAAAGTTAACGGAGGTTCGAACTCAGGACATACCGCCGCCGGCCTCAAGCTGAACCTTCTGCCTTGCGGAGTCCCCGAGGCGGAGGTTTCCGTTCTCGGTCTCGGGGCCGGCGTCGTTGCCGACCCGCGGAAGATCTGGTGGGAACTTCGCCCCCTCGAGGTCGAGAACCGCTACGAGGTCTTTTCCCGTCTCCTCATCGACGAGCGCTGCATGGTCAGCGATCTCAACCACCGGCTTCTCGACCTCGCTCACGAGTTTTACCGTCGGGAAATCCTCGGTGAAGCACCCCGCGGCTCCACCGGTCGTGGCATCTCCCCAGCCTACACCGACGAAACCGCCCAGGGCCAGATCTTCTTCCAGGCCTTCCGCGAGGAGAAAGACGCCTATGCGCGCCTCCTTCGCCTACGAACCGACCGCGCCCTCGCCATTATCCGGCACGTCTGCGGAGTCACCCCGGAAGCCTGGTTCGGCTTCTTTCAAACCCTGACCAACGCTGAAACCCGTGCCAACGCTGAGGCCATCGACTCTCGCCTCTTCGATCGCTCCGAGTTTGACTTCACCCGCTTCGCCGATCCCAACCAACCTTTCACCCTCGATTTCGACCTCCTCCTCGACACCTACTGGCAGGCGGGATCCTCTCTTTCCCCGGTCATCGGCGATATCCGCGAAGCCGTCCTCGCCCTCCTCAGCGACGGGAAATACCTCATCGGGGAATTCGGCCAGAGTTACTGGCTCGATAAACGCCACGGCTTTTCCCCCAACGTTACCGCTTCCCATACCTTTACCCCCGAGCTCTTCCAGAGCGCCGGTATCCCCGTCCAACCCGTTCATAACATCGGCGTCTGCAAGGCTTACGATACCAAAGTGGGAACCCATATCTTCCTCACCGCCTTCGAGCCGGATCACCCGCTCGGGGACCGCCTCAGCCGAATGGAGTTCGGCACCTCCACAGGTCGCCAGCGCAGGGTCGGCTGGTTCGACGCCGTCGAGAAAGGCGACGCCATCCGCTACGGCGGATGCCAGGACCTCATCATCAATAAAATCGATGTCCTCGGACACGGCGAGGATTGGTCCGGAAAACTTAAAATCTGCACCGCCTACCAGGATGCTGACGGTCATCCCTATTACCGCGTCCCCCGTGCCGATTCCCTTCGTAACCGTTTGCGCCCTCTCTACATCGAACTCGACGGGTGGAAGGAAGACCTCCAGAAATGCCGTTCCTGGAGCGACCTCCCTCCGCGCGCCCACCTTTACATCCTCTCCATGATGAAGGCTGTCGCCGATGTCGCCTCCCGGCAGGGTCATTCCCCCGTCCCCATTCCCAATCTTCGCTACATCGGCGTCGGTCCCGCTCCCAATCAGATTATCAAGGATATCCCCGATACCCCCACCCTCCTTGCCCAAGCCGAAGAACTTCCCTGGTTCCAGTGAAACCTCCCCATAGAAGGCCTTTTTCCCGCTTCGCCCCCCTCCGACCTTCATTCTCTTACAAATATCCCATCTAATTCCCTCCATTTTTTTTTACTAAAAACATTGAATTGGGGGACAAAAACCTTTTTAAATCATCTTGCAGGACAGTTTTTCAACCTGCACAACAACTCAACACACTCGGGAATCTTAGATTTTTCCCACTCAACTACTTGCAATACCCCACCGAAATCGATTTCGAAATCGTTTTTACCCTGTCCTTTCCCCATCCATGCTTCTCCCAAAGCCGATGAATTGGAACTTTCAGTTTTCGCAAATGTTGCGCAGCTGCTCGTGCCCTCTCCCAAGTTTTTCTGAATTTCAGCATAAGCTACTGCTGAATACTGTACAAAAACAGTCACACAACCAAAACAAATAAACTATGAAGCTATCCCAAAACCAACTCTGGAAGAGATTCTGGATCGTCGGTCTTCTTGCTTCTCTCCCGTTCGCAGGCTCTGCCTTCGCTCAGGAAGAAGATGAGGACGAGATCGAGACCCTCTCCGTGTTTGAGGTTTCGGAAGGCGAGGACTTCGGTTATCGCGTCTCGAACTCTCAAACCGCTACGCGTATTGGTGCAGCGATCTACGAAATTCCCCTGAATGTTCAGGTGCTTTCGGAAGAATTCCTGCAAGACACCAATATTGGCACCCAGATCCACGAGGTTCTGCGTTATACCGCCGCTGCCAGTGGCGACTCCCAAATGGGGGTTCTCCAGCCGGGCACGAACTTCACCCCCTCCGGGTCGATGACCCTACGGGGTTTCCCTGTCAGCTTGCGTCTGCAGGATAATGTGTTCCGCTACACCGGCTACAATGCCGATATTGTGGATCGGATCGAAATCGTCAAGGGACCGGCCGCAACCTTCTATGGCAAAGGCTATCCCGGCGGTGTTATCAACTACGTGACCAAGTCGGCTCGCCTCGCGGACCTGCCCACCACCTTCAGCTACCGTATCGGGTCCTTCAAGTCCCACAAGCTGAAGCTGGATAACAATGTCCTCCTGCGCGACAACCTCGCCTTCCGGACCCTCCTCGTTATGGAAAATTCCGAAGGTGATGATGCGAATGAATACCTCCACACCGACACCGTTTTCACCAGTGTGCGTTGGCAGCCCGTCGACAACCTGATGATTGTCGGGCGCTTTGAGTTCCATAACCGGCGCGAGAATACCAACCGCTATGCATGGATCTGGCCGGAAGAATACTTCGGAAGCGTGCAGAATCCAACTCAAGCTGAGCTTGATGCCGCTGTCAGCGCGGGTCGTATCGCTTCGCCGGACGCCGATCTGTTCACGGAATACTTCAGCCCGAACAATCGCTTCGGTCAGTGGTTAGGCAACTACCGGAATGCTGTCGACGGCAACTTCTCACCTTACTATGCATTCAATCAAGGTCCTACCTTCGATCGGATGTCCGGTGCGGCCTTCGGTGATCCGGATGAATGGAACAGCTTCGGTCCCGACGATTATGCCGAACGCAATGTTGAAAACTACAACATCCGCACCACTTGGAGCCCCGTCGATTGGCTCGATCTCAACTTCGAGTTCAATCGCGAGAAGGCCAATTACGACGAAATGCGCTCCCAAGCCCGTCCGAATGGTGATGGGGTTACCTTCCACACCCTTCGCGGGGATACCTGGCGCGATTACGAGCAAAACACCGACAATTACATCTTCGACCTTGTCCTCACAGGCAACATCGGTCCGTTGGAAAACAAGGTGCTCGCCGGTCACATCATCCGGACTTACCGCTCCGAGTTCGGCGGAACTCCTATTGGTTTCTCGCGCTGGGATTACCGTCAGGTTCCGGGTGCCACGGAGGACAATCAATCCGGCGGCCCAACTTGGAATGTGTTTGAACTGCAAACCCTCCAAGACCGGAATGGCAACGATATGACCCCGCAACAGGTCTACACCGAGTGGGATCCTGAAATCCACCCGCAACCGACTCTGTCAACCATCGCCATGACCCGCCGGACCCTGCGGGACCGTTACGTCCCCAAAGAAACGGAGACCTACTTCTCCTACCAAGGTACCCTCTGGGATCGCTTCCACCTCTCCGGTGGTTTCCGGACGGAAGAACGCGACCCGCGTGGCGGACAAGTTGTGGACACAAACCCACCCTGGTATAATGGCCAACCTTTTATGTTGGATACCATTCCTGAAGACCAATGGCCGGCCTACGCCATGTCGGAATCCTACCAGACTTCGGTGTTGGACAACACCCGTGCTGGCGATTCCTACATGTTCGGAGCCATGTATGAGATCACCCCTGAAATCAGTGTTTACGCGAGCATCTCTGAGTCCTACCGTCCAAATCGCGGGCGCCTTGCCAATTGGGGCGACAACGATGTCAGGGATGCCGTGGATCAATTCATCGCTGAGAATCCGGGTCAAACCACCTTCGTTTCCGGCCAAGCGGAAGTCGACCGGCTCTACGCCACGGCTCCCGATGCCAAAAACGAAACCGGTGAAAATCTGGAAGTCGGTGTGAAGACCATCCTCTGGGACGGAAAGCTGGACATGACCGTCTCGCTCTTCCAGCTCGATCGTGCCAACCGTTACGTGGATGACTCTGATCGTACTCTGAATGAGCCGCTGAATGACATCGTTCTCAGCACTGGTGCGGTTGGTAGCCTCGTCCGTTGGTTTACCAACGACGCGTTTGAGCGCGCCGAGGGACTCGAAGCTGAAGTAATCTGGACCCCGACCCCCAATTATCAGATGAAGGTTTCGGCCTCCAATCTGTGGACGGCTGAGGTTAAAGAAGATCCTTCTCGTCCTCCGGATCACCCGCAGTTTTCGCGCCGCCTGGTAAATGCTCCGGAAATCCGGCTCAACTTCTGGAATAAATATACCTTCATCGACGGTGCCCTCGAAGGGCTCTCCCTCGGCGGTGGTTTCCGTTATTCCAGCGAGTTCGAAATCAGCAATACCTCCACCAACTGGGTGTCAGGCCTCGGACAACCTTACCTGGTTTTCGATGCCCTCGCCAGCTACTCGACCCAGCTCTGGGAAGTTCCCACTACCTTCCGCCTCAACATCAACAACCTGCTTGATGAAGAGTACTCCGAAGGTGGATGGAACTTATCTCCGGAACGCGCTTATTACCTGACCACTGAGTTCAAGTTCTAAGCAGTCAATCAGACCAATCCTTATCAAAGGGCGGATCCTTCGGGATCCGTCCTTTTTCTTTTATTCCCCAGGCTACGCCTGGATAGAACAAAAAGAACCCCCCGTAGGAGAGGGTTTATCCCTCGACCCTGTAGGAGAGGGTTTATCCCTCGACCCCGTAGGAGAGGGTTTATCCCTCGACCCTGTAGGAGAGGGTTTACCCCTCGACCCCGCAGGAGAGGCGTTTCCCTGTCGCGCCGTCCCCGTCCGCCATAGCCCAACGGGAGACACTAGGCTCCCCAACAAAGAAATCTCCCCCTCTCCCTCCCCATCCCCATCTCCCTCCCCATCCCCCTCTCCCTCCTGATTTTATTAATCATCCCCCCCTTCCCTTGCCGAAAGAACCCATAACCGCCATCCCCCACACTTTTGCAGGCTACAAACCGACTTTTGCCTTCCCCAGAAAGCCCCATCCCAACCCGTACAAACAAAAAGGCCCGGAAGGTCTGTCCTGTAAGGGGACATTGTCTTCCGAGCCTCTTTGAAAGAGTGGGATGTTGCTCGCCACGCACTCTTTCCCGTTTGCCAGCGTTGGGCGCCTTCTTGCTTGCGACAAGCGGGCCGCTGACTCCCCGACGCTATTCCCTGGAGGATAAGGTGCTCCAGAATTCGTTTACCGGCCTCATAGCAGGGCCGTCTCCGGGATTGCTCCCGAAACTCTGTTGAGTGAGGTTTTCTCAGCGTAGTTCGCTCTACCAAAGGCGCTATCTCTGGTGGAGTGCTACACCCGGCTCCGATCTTGCTGCATCCGTTTCCGGTCAATCTCGGAACCTCCGGCGGTAGGTCGGCTATTCCCCTTTCGAAGAATACGTTGGCCTACCGCTACGGGTCTCGCCTCTTATCTCTCAGACCTCTTCTCGGGCTTTCCAGATGCAGTCCATATCCGGCCATCGCTACCCGAATAAGCTTACCTGTTTGGTAACCACACCCCGATGGATTGCTTCAGTTTGGCCGTCACGTCTCATCGTTTTGGGTGAAGTCCTCCTTTTCTGGAACTCGTCTCCCCTGTGCTCCTGCAATCGGAGCCCGGGTTCCTCGCCTTATTGCGTTAAGGCGTTTCCGGGCGACGCTTGATGCCTCATCTTCGCCTACGGTTTCCAGAACAGAGTCTGACGGTTCGCGGATTAGGTCGTGGTCTTCATTTCTTTTCCAGCTTCCGGTCGGCATTCCGAATTTCATGAATCCACTCGGAACGGTTCACATGGCTGAAGCCCTGAAGACCCCCGCGGTTGGTTTAGCAGCACTGTACCCCTTGAAAGGTATCTCTACCGCACCATCACTCGGCTTGCCTGGCTGTGTGCTCCAGAATTGCTTCATTTTGCACATCAAGGATTCAGTCTTGGCCCGGGTTCGCAGGGAACCGGGCTCTGCCGGGCTGGCCGCCGCACGCCCTCGTCGTGGTTAACTCTGCAGTCACGACACCGCAGAGGGGCGCGGGTGATCTATGCCTGCTTACCCTTCCGCTTCGAAAAGCTTCCGGATTCACAGGGGCGGCACACGTCAGATGAGTGCCGCCTTTCCCCCAGGGGCTCAAATCGCGGTGACTTGAGCTGGGGATTATCTTTGGATGATCTGCTTCCACAAAACCGGTCTTTCGTGCGCCCCAGCTTTTTCTAAATCCGGAGATTCAAAAAAAACGGGGTAAACGATTCACCGTGTTTTGCACCTTCCCGCATTTGGGTCGGTGACGGAATCAGCATCCGTTCTATCAAAGAACTAGAAGAAATCCTACCCTGCACCCATCTCAGGTCAATAAAAAAGTTTCATAAATGGTTGCCATCCAATAAGTTGTGAATAACCTGTCAGCGGTTTGTTAACCAATTGTCAATAACTTCGTAACCCCCTTGTAACCAACACTTCACGAGGTGAGTAAAGAAGCGGATTAAGCCCTTGCCTCTTGTGAATAACCTTTCGGTTTCAAATTCCCTTGGAAAAAAAGAAATTTTTTTTTTGGAAACCATTACCATAGGTGGATCAGTAGGACGATGCCGTGCCTCTACTAGTTATCCCTTTTTCGAACCGCGGATCATCACCGAATCGGATCCTGAAGAAACGAATCTTCAACGGGAATCTGGTGAAATAAACGGTCGGCAACCTCTCCAACGAGGTAAATGGATCCAGTCACCACAAGGGTTTTGGCCTCGCTCCCCCACTGACAGAGACCCTGAACCGGAAAGAGCCCGGGAATAGAGGAACGAAAAACCCCTCCCCTAAAGGATTTCGGGATCTCTCTACATAGTGAATCAAAATCGGCAGCGCGCGGTTGCCTGGGCTGAATAAGGTAGAGGTTCCGAGCAAATTTGGAAACGGTCTGAATCAGTGGACGGATGCGGAACGTTCCGAGGGTCCCAACCGCCATGTCCGGCTTTGAACCGGTCCGCTCGACCAGCTTGCGCAGGTTTTCCTCAAGCGCCCGGCAACCTTCCGGATTATGGGTCGCATCGAGAATCAAAAGTCCTTGTGGGCTTTCGATTCGCTGCCAGCGTCCCGGCCAGCTGACGCGCTCCAGGGCCTCCCGCCTTCGTCGGGCTTCCGTCGAAAAAGTCGATTCCAGCACCTCCGCTGTGTGGATGGCGGTGCCTGCGTTGTGCTCCTGAAAGCCGCCCTCCAGATTGGTTTTCGGGTAGTCCTCACTCGCAAAGCGTTCCCGAACGCTGAAAAGCGGCGCCTCCCGGACCCGTGCCGTTTCCCGGATGACGGTTTCCGCCTCTTCGGGAACCAGCCCCATCACGACCGGGACTCCCGGCTTGATGATTCCGGCTTTCTCTCCCGCAATTTTACCGAGAGTATCTCCAAGGATATCGACATGGTCATAGCTGATCGAGGTGATGACCGAGAGAACCGGATGAACGATATTCGTCGCATCGAGGCGGCCCCCGAGTCCCGTCTCGATAATTCCAAGGTCCACTCCTTGTTCCGCAAACTCCATGAACGCCATCGCCGTCATGAACTCGAAAAAGGAGGGATGGTCGTCCGGGTTTGCTTCTCCCAGGTTCCGGGCATGGGGATAGAGAATTCGGGTCAATTCCGCAATCCGTTCCTCTTCCAGAATCCGGCGCTCGACTTGGATACGCTCCCCCTGGCGGACGAGATGTGGGGAAGTATACATCCCCGTCCGGTAGCCGTGCTCGCGGTAGATGCTCTCGAGCATCGCGGACACCGAGCCCTTTCCATTCGTCCCAGCAATGTGGATACAGGGAAAGTGAACCTGCGGATTGCCAAGCCGCTCCGCGAGGAGGCGCATGCGGTCAATGCCATATTTCGCCCCGTGATGTTTGAGGCTGTAAAGGTAGGCTTTTACCGCCGGGTAGGTGGAAAGATCCGGGTTCACAGCCGATGCAGCTAGTCTTCTGTTCCGGTCGCCTGCAACTGTATTTCTTTCCCGACGGGATACATCGCCTCGAGGAAGGTTGAAAGACGCTTCCTTAAATCCGCCCGGTGGACGATCTGATCAATCAGCCCGTGCTCAAGCAGGAATTCCGCAGTTTGAAAGCCCTCGGGCAAATCCTGTTGCGTGGTTTCCTTGATCACCCGTGAACCGGCAAAGCCGATCAAGGCCCCGGGTTCGGCGAGGATCAAATCGCCGAGGCTCGCAAAACTGGCCATCACCCCAGCCATCGTCGGGTTGGTCAAAACGGAAATATACGGGACTTTCCGGGCGGAGAGCCGCGCCAGGGCCGCACTTGTTTTCGCCATTTGCATGAGACTCAAAATCCCTTCATGCATCCGTGCCCCGCCGCTCGCGGAAACGATCACCAGCGGGATTTTCTTGTCCACCGCCCGTTCGATGCTGCGCGTAATCTTTTCACCGGCCACCGAACCCATGCTTGCACCGAGAAACTTGAAATCCATTACCGCGATGCTCACAGGCATACCCGACAAGGTTCCTGTGCCGCACACCACGGTGTCTTTTTCTCCTGTCCGTTTCTGGTATTCCTCCAATTTTTCCTTGTAAGGGGACTGCCCGGTGAAATCGAGCGGGTCGAGGGAGGCAAGACCCTCGTTCTTTTCCTCAAAAGTACCTTCATCCAGCAGGGAAGCGATCCGGCCACGAGCACTGAGCGGAAAATGATAGCCGCTCTGAGGGACCACCATCAAGTTTTGTTCCAGTTCCTTGTTGTAGATGATCTCACCCGTCTTCGGGCACTTCGTCCACAATCCCTTCGGGATGTCCTTCTTCTTTACGGTAACCGTGGAATACTGAGGCTTTTTGAAAAGAGGCATAAGCGAATTTTCAGAATCGCCAAAGTGTAGAAGGCCGTCAAGGGAGCGCAACCCTTTTGTCGGCGGCGCTGTATCCGTTCAACCGTGACAAAAGGTGACGATATCCACCTTTTTGGCCCCTGCCGCTTTCAAGACACGGGCGCAGGCGTTGAGGGTGGCACCCGTCGTGAAGACGTCGTCAAGGAGGACGTAGCGGGCGTCTGGGTCCGAAAGCTGGCCCCGGCGCAACCGGAAAGCTCCGAGCATATTTGCCTGCCGCTCGCCGCGGCGAAGGCGGGTCTGGGTCCGGGTATGGCGGGGTCGCACGAGAAGGGGTTCCATCCGTCCTCCCCCGATCCGCTTCAAAACCGCCCGTGCCAGTTCCTCACTCTGATTGAAACCTCGCCGGCGCCGTCGTCGCGGATGCAGGGGGACGGGGACGAGGCGGGCGCCTTCCAGGAACTCGAAAAAGCCTGGCGACCGGCTTGCCATCTCCACGAGGTCCGGGATCACATAGAGGCCCCGGCGGTATTTAAGTTCGTGGATCAAGGTGCGGGCCGGCCCCTGCATCAAGGCCGCGGTCTTCCCCTCCCGGAAGGCGGGCTGGAGCTCCACGCAATGCGGACAGGCCTGCTCGGAATCCGCCGCCCCCCAGAAGGGATGCCCGCAAATTCCGCAGTGGGGCGCACCCACATGGAGGATCCGATCGCCCGCCTCCTCGCAGAGATACCGGTAGGGGCGGTTCCCTTTCAGCGGCTCGCCGCTCACGAGGCAGGACCTCGGGTAAAAGGAGTCGAGGAGACGGTCCGCGATCGGAGGGGACTCAGGCATCTCTGTCCTCCGGTTTTTCTCCTGAGACCACAAGCAGGATGCAGAGGAAAACAAAGCTGATCGTGGTCATTAGACCATCCCTCAGCCCGCCGCTGCCCCAGAAGGGATCGAGGATTTTCTCTTCTGCTGTGATGCGCTGGATATCGGTCGCATCGGTGTAAAAGAGAATGGCCATGACAATCCCCGCATGCAAACCCACCGCCGCCATCAGCGAGCGGTAACGCAGCACCAGCGCCCCGAGAACCATCCCGAAGAGAACAAGGTTGAGGAAGACCAGAGGATCGAAATCCCGGGTGATCCCAAACAGGGTCCAAAACGCGACAGTCCAACCGCTTCCCCAATGCACCGCCCCGGGGCCGCCTTCCCAAAGGAAATCCGGGATCTTGAAATGGGCATAACTGAAGAAAAGGCTCGTTCCGATTAAAGCTACCCACGGCCCGAAACGGGTGTAGACCATCCGGAACGCCATCCCACGAAACACGATTTCCTCGAGCACCCCAATCAACACCCCCCCAGTCAGGGCACTCAGAAAGAAAAGGATCCAATCTCCCAACGCCTTGCTCTCGATCAAATCGGCACCGTAATGTCGGGCCTGGAATACCGCGACCGCTGAGAGCAAGCCTGCGCCGAGGAAAAAATACCCGAGAAACAGGCGGCCTCCCCCTTCCCGAAAATGGAAGCCAAGGGCCTTCCACGAGAACAGCCCGCAGGCCTTCAGCACGAACGGAAGCGCAATCAGGGTTGGCAGCCACCTCAGCCGGTCGTAGGTGTCCGTGAAAGGATTGTCCTCAATGTCCCGCGTCAGCGGATTGGGAGCCGTCTCATGCCACCACTGGATCAGCCAATAGACCGGCGGGGCCAGCACTGCCGCAATTCCGAGCGCCCCAAGGTAGAGAACACCGAGCAGGATTAACCCCTTCCAGGAGCGCTCCGACTCCCCGAGTTGAAAGAGCATGAAGGCCCGTCGTCGCCGGTAGCCCGCCATTCAGTCCTCCTCCTTCCGCCCGTAAAAGACCTCGTCTAGAAACAACCCGCGCGCAGGCGCCGTCCGGATCTGCGCCGTGCGCTCACGGGAATGCAGGATTTTCGCAAGGTCTCCGGGTTCGAGCCTCCCGATTCCCACGTCTATGAGGGCTCCTGCCATACTCCGAACCATCTTGTAAAGGTATCCACTCCCCTCCGAAACGATTTCAAAATAAGGACACTCTCCCCTGATCTCTATCCGGTAGATCGTCTTCACCGGGTTGGGATCCTGTGCCTTTGGACTCCGCCCCGCAAAGGCTGAAAAATCATGCGTTCCCTCGAGGTGCCGGGCGCCCTCACGCATGCTCTCCAAATTCAGCCGACGACGTCCCAGCGACCAACAATACCGCCATTCGAAGGGCGAGGCCTCGCCTTCCCGCAGGTAGTAGATGTATCGCTTCCCCCGGGCCTCCTTCCGGGCATGGAAGTTCGATCCGGCGGGCTCAAGCGCTTGCACCTGGATGCTCGGTGGGATGTTGCTCCGAAATCCACGCAGGAGGTGCTCCAACGGATGCTGCCAGTCCGCGTCGAAATGGAACACCTGTCCCCGCGCATGGACTCCCGCATCCGTCCGGCTCGCGCCGTAGATCCGGGTCGGCACCTCCAGCAGGTAGCCCAAACGCTTCTCCAGCACATCCTGGATCGTCTTTCCGTTGACCTGGCTTTGCCAGCCTTCCCATTCTGTCCCGTCGTAGGCGACTTTGGCTTTTATCCGCATGGACTCACAACCTCAGGTCCCGCCACGCCCGCGATGGACTTCCTGCTCGAGGAAATCCTGCAGGATCACCGTCGCCGCACGGGAGTCCAGCGTGCCTTTTTTGCGCTCCACGCGAGCGGAACGGA
>CAYQKH010000097.1:0-11792 GCA_964417945.1 uncultured Opitutales bacterium | reverse complement strand
TGTTCGCCTGGCTCGAGGGGCGGGCCGGCAAGCCCGCGCAGGCGGCGAAAGCGCTTCCGCGCTTTCCGGAAAATACCGGTTGACCGCCTCCGCCAGCTTCACTGCGGAAGCGTAGTCCGGGTTGCGCAAGAGGAGGACCACCTCGTCATTCCGGACCACCTCCATCCGGATTTCGCGCTCCACAATTGCCCCTTCCATCACCTTCCCCACCGTGGGGTGGTTTCGCTGCAGCGCCGCCTCTTCTCCACCCACTGAAAAACCGCCGACCAGCACCGGGCCCTGCGCCACCGCATAGACCTGGTCATCCCCACCCCGCAGCGGCGTCTGTAAAAGGGTTCCGCCGCTCAGACTGTCCGCATCTCCGAGGGAGGAAACCACCACATCCATCCGGCTCCCCGGTTTTGTAAAGGCTGGAATGTCCGCCGTGACCATCACCGCCGCTACGTTGTTCGAACGTAATTCATCCGGTGGAATCGCAATCCCGAACCGTTGCAGCATATTCGCAATGCTCTGCACCGTGTAGGCCGCCTGTTGGCTGTCCCCGTCTCCCGCCAGGCCGACCACGAGGCCGTAGCCCACCAACTGGTTGTCCCGCTGGCCCTCCAGGACGGTCAGGTCCTTGATCCGTGTTGCCGTCGCCGGCAGGGTCCCCCAGAACCCTAACAGGATCCAGAGTAAGAGGGTGCTACTCGTTCGCGCCATCATTTCCTTAAAAGGGGTTCAACCAACTGTAAAAGCGGCTCAGCCAACCTTTGCGCTGGGCCTCCGTCAGCGGGCCTTCCGCGATCATTTCCAGCTCCGCCGACGCCACCCGGGACGAGAGGATCGTGTTATCCGCCTCGATGTCCACCGGTCGGATAGACCCGCGAAGGACGATATAATTCCGCTCGTCTCCAATCGTGACTTTGCGCACACCCTCGATCACAAGGTTGCCGTTCGGAAGCCGGTCCACGACCACCGCCGAGAGTTGCGATTGAACCGACTGCTGGTCGCTCATCGTCCCCGAACCCGAAAAGGTGTTCGAGGAGGACCAATCCAGACCCGGCAGGTTTCCATCCCGCTTCAGGAAATCGCTTGTTGGATAGAGCAGCTGATTGAGCTGGTCGCGGACTGTCGTCGACTTCTCCGTCTCGCTGCTCTTCGAAGCGCTCACCGAAGCGCTCTCCTGTATTACGATCGTTACGATGTCTCCAATAGCCATCGCCTTGCGGTCCGTATACATGTTCGCACCGCCTCCCGCATCCTTCCAGACCGAGCCGTTGTTCCCGGACAGGACAGTCACCTGAAGTCCTAGGAGCAGGCATAGGATCCAGCCAGGCTTGCGGTCACGATGGAAAGTTGGGGGGCTCATGGATTGCCTGCTTTCGCTTTTCCGGGGCCGATTACAATCGCCGTCAGTTCTTGCCTGCTACGGTGGTTCCGAAGAAGGATGCGATCCCCCGCCTGGCCATCTTCCAGACTCTGTGCCGTCACCAGGACCGTCAGCGCTCCTCTCTCCAATACGACCGATACCGTCTCCCCGCGACGTATCAGGGGTCGCGGCGTGACGTCGTCCCAAGTCAACAGCTGACCCTCGCCTATCGGCTGCGACAACTCGTAATTCGCCAGCGTCTCCGTTGCGGGGATCGGGTTGCCCCGGACTTCATAAATATTCCTCTTTACCGGCTTCACCGCCGGGAGGACCGGCACCTCCCCGCGCCCAAGGCGCTCATAGGCCATGAAAACATTGCGGTAAAGATCCACCCGGAAGGGCACCCGCCAGCTCTCCGCAACCTTGCCTTCAACCTCGAGGATCACCAGCGGAAACCAATTTCCACGCGTGTCCGGGCGAAACGACTCGGACAAGACAAAGCGCCACTCCGTTCCTTCAGCAATCCGGATCGGAGTCCATTCCCCGCGGTGCCGTAACTCCACGACGTCGCCATCTGGCAGCTCCCGCTCCACTTCCGCCTTCACCCCCGCGATCAAGTCCGCTTCAATCAGCACCCGTTTTCCTTCTCCTTCCGCGGATCCAACCGGCCCTGGGGTCGGTGTCGCCTTCGACGGCGCGAACGCCCGGTCCAACGGACGCAGGATCGCGGTCAAGGGAATCGGCTCCACTACTGTTGTTCCACCGGCGCACCAGACCGGGTTACTCAAGAGGATCGCGAACAACGCGGAATAGAGACCTCGAACAGCCATCTTAACGTTTCAGTTGACTGACCATCTGCAACATCTGGTCCGAGGACTGGATCGACTTCGAGTTGATCTCATACGCGCGCTGCGCCGAAATCATGTTTACCATCTCCTCCACGACATTCACGTTCGACCCTTCCAAATACCCCTGCAGGATCCGCCCATAGCCGTTCTCCGCCGGGTTGCCAGATTCAGGTGGGCCGCTGGCCTCCGTTTCCACGTAAAGGTTGTCCCCAATACTCCGGAAGCCCGACGGGTTGTTGAACCGGACCAGCTGGATCCGGAAGCTCTGGCTTCCATCTGAGGTCCGCACCGTGACGTCGCCCGTCGGCGTGATCGTTACCGAGAGTGCGCCCTGCGGAATCGCCTGGAAATTGCTCAGGACCGAATACCCGTTACTCGTCATTACCTGCCCGTCAGCCGAGATCTTTAAAGCCCCGTCGCGCGTGTAGGCGCTGCGGCCGTCCGGAAGCTGCACCTCCAGGAAACCCGCACCGTCGATTGCCAGATCCATCTGGCCTCCCGTATCACGCAGCGTCCCCTGGGTGAAAACCCGGGCCGTCGAAACCACCTGGGTCCCGTTCCCCATTTCAATGCTTGAGGGCAGGATATTCCCGTCTCCGGATTGGCTGCCCGCTTCGCGCCCCTGCTCGTAAAGCATGTCTTGGAATTCGATCTTCGCTCGCTTAAAGCCCGTCGTGTTTGCGTTCGCAAGGTTGTTCGCGATCGTGTTCAGCTGAAGTTGCTGAGCTTCCATTCCGGTCGCTGCGGTGTAGAGGGAAAGATTCATCTCTTGGGTTCGGTTTAAGGTTAAACGGAGAATGTGCGGATGACCTGGTCGCCGCGCTCATCGACGTCCTGGATTAGCTTTTGCACTAACTCATAAGACCGGCTGACCCGGATCATCGAAACCATTTCGCTCAGGGGGGAAACCGAACTCTCCGCAAGGTGACCCTGCAGGATATTCGGGTTGTCGATCGGGGAGGCGCCTGCCTCTCCCTCCCGGTCGAGGAAATAACTGCCGTTGTGCGTTTCCAGGGCTTCACGGTTCGCAAAGGTAAAGGCCGCCAATTGGCCGATCGGCTGCCCAGCCTGGCTGAGGGTTCCGTCTCCCGACATCGAGACCGGTCCATCCTCCAGACGAACCGGTATCGTCCCCCCCTTGCCCAGCACTTCCATCCCCCGCTTGTTCACCAATACACCTTCCCGGTTTAGTTGGAATCCTCCATTCCGTGTGTAGTAGGTCTCCCCTTCCGGCCCACGGACCCCAAAAAATCCCTCTCCCTTGATCGCAAAATCAAAGGGGTTCTTTGTCGACCGGATCGCACCAGGTTCAAACACCCGGACCGGCCTTCCCTCCAAGTAGATGCCTGCTTTCGCTTCCGACCGGGACGCCCCTTCTCCTTTTGCCGCTTCCGCCGGTTCTCCAATGAAAAAGGCGTTCTTCTGGAAGCCGGGCGAAGAGGCGTTCGCTAAATTGTTCGATAAGGTCGCCTGCCAGCCCTCCAAGGCCTGTAGGTAAGCCGCTCCCAATTGCAGTGTCGGGTCCATCATCTTCCTCTAAGCATCGCTTGTGCCAAGACCCGTTCCCGCACCATACTGGCAATCAATTTCAACCGTTTCCCCGCAGCTGCAGCGATAGATTATTTTTTTCACAACCCCATCCTCATCAATGGTTTCTAAATCTCCAGTGCAGCCCTTCCGACCGGTTTTCGAAGGATCCTGGGCCGTTGGATTTTCTGCAGATTTTCCGGAGAGGGCATCCTTTAGCGGGAGGTAGTTGGGCGGGCTCTTCGGCTTCGAGGCGGAAGAATATTCCCGCCCAGGCTTCAGTTGTTCGGCAAGTCGCTTCATTCGAGATCGGTATGAGATTTCTTAAAGGTTTCGTGCTCGGTCAGGGAAAGGGAAAGCGTGATCCGCGGGTCCGTCCGGCCCGACACCCGGTCGGAGTCGCCCACTGGCTGGCTCGCCCCGTAGCCGCTCACCTGCTTGAAATTCAATCCGCCTCCGGAGTAGTGTTGGAGCTCCTCCCGCACACGGTTCGCACGCTCCAAAGTCAGGCCCCAGGTGGCGTCTCCTCCGCTTTCCCCGCTTCCCGCCTCGGCCGTGCCACTGTGACTGCCGACCACGATCTGAAAATCGTATCGCGCCAGCAGCCATGCCAGGTTCTCCAGGAGGAACGCGCCCCACGTCGTCAGCTCCGTTTCACGGTTCTCGAACATCGGGGCGTCACCCCGGTCAAAGATCACCATCCGCAGCCCGTCTGACGTAATCGTGATATCCACCGGCGGTGGGTCGCCCTCATCTCCCTGCAAGTCCAGAACCCGGTAAAATTCCTTTACGATGCTTTTCAGAATCTCCGGATCCACCCGGTCAAAAAAGGCCTCATCGCCCCCCGAAGTACTGTTGCCGCTGAATTCCCCGATCTCAACCGGATACTTCCCCGCCTGACGGTCAAAAGGACTCGGCGGATTCCGGAAATACTCCTGGAAATTTTCCAGCAGATCCTCCTCGTTTCCGAGTATCCACAACACCATGAACAGCGCCATCATTGCGGTGATGAAATCCGCATAGGCGACTTTCCAAGCTCCTCCGTGTTTGGCCATCGTTTCTCTCCCTTCTCAGGTCCCCGGCACCGTCAGCGCTTTCAGGGCCTCCTCCAGTTCGTCCGCCGTCGGTCGTTCGTTGCTGAGCAAGGTCCGGCGCGCCATCTCCACCGCCATCTGCGGTGCCATCCCGTTCGCAAAGCTCACAATCCCCTCCCCGATGATCGTGTAGTAGCGCAGCTCCGCGTCGTTGTTCGTTTCGATCAGCGAGGTCAACGGGTTGATAAATCCATACGCGCCGAAGACCCCGAGGAACGTTCCCGTCAACGCCGCCGCTACCTTGTAGCCAACCGTTTCCGCTCCTTCCGCCACGCTGCCCATCGTCAGGATGATCCCCAGCACCGCCGCGCAAATTCCAATCCCCGGGAACGAATCCCCCACCAGCGACAAAATGTTGACCGGCTGATTCGACTCGCTGCGAATCGTCGATATTTCCGCATGCACCACCGATTGCAGCTGCTCTGGTTTGACGCGCCCGTCTACAATCGGACGAAAACAGTCCACGAAAAACTGCACCGCGCGGGGATTGCTCATGAAGGTCGGATACTCCTTGCAGATTTCGCTTTCGTAGGGTTTCGCAAGGTGGTCCTCAAGAGCGAGCAGACCCTCCTTTCGCGAGAGGATGAAGAACTGGTAGAGCAACTTCATCGCGTCGACATAGGCCTCCTTCGAGAACGGCCCACCCTTCAGGGCGATAATCGTCTTGTTCAGGATCGACTTCAACACGGAGAGCGGGCTCGCAATCACCAGCACCCCGAAGCAGATCCCCAGAACGGTGACGAATTCACTCAAGTGGAGCAGCACCAGGATGCTGCCTCCTCCCAGGGTCAACCCTCCGACGACGGATGCGATGACGATGATAAATCCGATGATGAGTACCATGGCTTTTTAGGGGTTAGCGGATTCTTCCTTTTGATAGTGTCGGCGCAACACCACCCGAAGGGAGCGTATCGCCTGTGTGTGCAGTTGGCAGATCCGGCTTTCACTCAAGCCGAAGACCGTCGCGATCTCGGCCAGCCGGAAATCTTTAAAGTAATACATGTGGAGGATTTTCTGCTGGATCGACGGCAGCTGGTCGATTCGCTCCCGAACCAGATCCCGCATCTCGCGGCTCTCCAGCTTCTCGCTCGCCGTTGTCCCGTTTGCGTCGTCCAGCTTATCCGAAAGGTGCAGCGAATCCTCTCCGTGCGGTCGGTCGTCCAGCGAAAGAAAGGTGACTGGCCGCAGGTCGTCGAGGAACCCATTATAGGTGTCTTCATCCATTCCGAGCTCCCGCCGGATCTCATCTTGGGTCGCCATCCGCCCCTCCCGCTGCTCCACCGCCTCCAGGGCGTCGTCATACTGCCCCGCCTTTCTCCGGGCCGAGCGCGTCAAAGTATCCAGTCGGCGCAACTCGTCGAGAATCGCACCCCGCACCCGCTGCCGGACATAGGCCGCAAAGGAGGTGTCTTCTGTATGCGTAAAGCGTTCAAAGGCGCGCATCAGGACGCAGAGCGCCACACCCTGCAGGTCCTCCGCCTCAATGTGTCGGGGTAACCGCATCTTGAATCGGATCACCTCGCTTTTCACTACCGGGAGGTAATGCAGAAGAAAATGGCGCAATTGACGGTCCCGGTCTTTCATGTCCTCTTGAACACGGGAGTATCGGACGCTTGCTTCCCGCACCGGCGTATCCTTAGACATGGTTGCCATTCCTTTCATCGGTTTCACCCGCCTCCGCCGAACGGCGTTTTACATCCAGCATCGCCTTGTAGAGAACACCCGCGAAAAAGCGGAGCAACAGCCCCATCACGAGGCACCCCACCATACCGTTCCGCAAGGCAATATGGATGGAAGAACCCGCCCCCATCGTCGTAAAAAAAAGGAGGGCGAATCCAAGGAATCCTCCAGTTACAAAATAACGGCTCATTGGGGAAAGGTTTTTTCAAGTAAGAACCCGAACGCGTCCTCAATCAGGTCCCCGGCGATGTTTTCGCCGTTGCCCAGAAAAAGGATGCGCCGTTCAAGGTCGAAGGCGTGCGACCAGAGCTTTCCGAAATCCGCTAATTCATCGACATGGGTCAACACCTGGTAACGCGAACCGAGTTCTTCCGCGCACGAAAGGTAACGCTTCAACACCCTGCTGTCATAGCAGGCATTCAAGACCAGCACCCGGTCCTCGATCCCGTATTCACGCAGGGTCCGCGCCATCCCCCGTATCTCCCCCTTATCTCCCGGTTGAAAGCCCGGAAAATCAATCAGAAGCGGGCGGTTCCCATCCGCGTTGACCTCATCCGGGTCGCTGTGGAAGGACACCCCGAGGATCTCACAGTAGAAGGCCAGTGCGTCATCCCGGTGCGGCTTGTCCACTTCCAAACGGAGGACTTCCGGCCGGGTTCCCTTTAAAAAAACCTCCTTTGCAAGGTATTTGCACAAAGCAGTGGTTTTTCCCGCTCCCGGGCCGCCGAGAAAGGCCAGCCGGAGCGGGCGCTTCACCTCCGGAGCGTGGTCGCGGTAGCGGCGCAGCCACGAAACCGCACGCGGAATCCCCTCATCCACCGGCAGCTCCCCGATCGTTCGCCATTCCTCGGCCTCCTCCATCCGTGACATCAACGCCGGGCTGAATCCCGCCCGAGTCAGGAAATTCTTGCTGCACGGGAGCACCCGTTCCGGCTGCTGGAAGCGCTCGCCTTCCAACCCTCCCCCACCCACCGAAACCAACTCCGGCTCCGCCACGACCGTTTCCGGCACCTCCGCTTCCGGAACCTCCGTCGGTCCTTCTTCCGCCAGAATCTCCAACTGCGGGGCCGCTACGAATCGCTTCAACCCTTTTCCCGTGACCTGCCGCACCGAAACCACCCGGGCACGCGGTCCAAGGGTTTCCCGGACGCGCTCCACCGCCTCCTGCGCCGAGTTTACGATGAACCGTAGCGGTTTCGGATCTTTGCTCATACGCCTGCCATCGCCTCCTTCGTTTCGTTTCGCTCAACCGCGCCCGCCGGTGAATTCGGCAACGTGGGAGCCGGGATGATTCCAAAGTTTTCAATTTCCGAATTCGGCGGGATCTCCTGATAGGATAAAACCACCAGTCGCGGGAGGGAGGACTCGAAGAAGCGCTTGAAACCGAGACGAAGCTCCTGCATCACCACGACCATCGGTGTGCAGCCTTCCTCGCTCATCTCCTTCATCAACCGCGTCAGGTTCGCCAGGACTTCGTGCGCCGTGTTCGGATCCAGCGAGAGGCTGATCTCGAATTGGTTCCGCTGCACCCGGCTTATCAGGAACTGCTCCAGCTTGGGATCCAGCGTGATCGCCTTCAGGACACCCGGCTGGTATTCATACTGGTCCATGATATACGGTGCCACTCGCTTCCGCGCGTATTCCGAAAGGTCGTTCGTGCTTTTGCTGTGCGGTGCCATGTCCGCGATGCTTTCCAGGATCATGTGCAGGTTCCGGATCGAAATCCCTTCCTGCAGAAGATTTTTCAGCACCCCCTGCACGATCCCCAGAGAGATCAGGTCCGGGAATAACTCGTCGACCAGTGCCGGGTGTTTTTTCTTCACGTGCTCAATGAGCTGCTGCACCGCCTGCCGGTCGAGGATCTCGTGCGCATACTGACGGAAAACCTCCGATAAATGTGTGCACAGCACCGAGACCGCATCCACCACCGTAAACCCGTTCATCTCCGCCGTCTTTTTCCCGCTCTCGTCCACCCAGATCGCCTCCAGGCCAAATACCGGTTCCTTTGTCTTTTCACCCGCGATCGAGACGGCGCTTCCGCTGACGTTCATCGCGAGGGATCGGTTCGGCAGGACCCGCCCATGGGCCACCGGCTTGCCGCGAAGCAGGAAACGATAGTCGTTCGCCCCCAACTCAAAACTGTCCCGCACCGAAACCACCGGCAACAGAATCCCCATCTCCCGGGCAAAACTCTTGCGCAGGCCGCTCACACGCTCGATCAAGTCCCCGCCCTTTTTCTCATCGGCAAGGCGAAGCAGGGAATAGCCTAACTCCACCGCCATTACCTCCGTTTCAATATATTGCTGCAGGTCCTCATTCGACGGCGGGACGCCCGCAGTGCCTTCCTTCCCTCCCGCAGTCACGGGTGTCACCCCGCCGACCCCTCCAGTCGATCCGGTCGCTAAAGCGCCCTTCTCCTCACCCTCGGTCTCACTTTCGGCTTCGTCCAGAAGGGTGGAAAATCGTGTCGCATCCAGCCCGCTCCGCTTCAGCAGGAACGACAGCGCAAGCGAAACTGCGGCAAGGAAGAGAAACGGTGCCTTCGGCATCCCCGGCAGCACCCCGAATACGAAGAGCACACAACCGAGAATCGCGAGGGCGCGGGGATAAAATCCCAATTGGCGCGCCAGGCTGCTTCCGAGGTTTTGGCTCTCCGAGGCACGGGTCACCAGAAGTCCCGCCGCCAGCGATAAAATCAGGGCCGGGATCTGCGAGACCAGACCATCCCCAATCGACAGCAGAGTGTAAAGCCGAAGGCTGTCCTGCAAGCTCATCCCCATCTGCAACATCCCAATTGCGAATCCCGCAATGATGTTGATCAACGTAATCAGGATTCCCGCAACCGCGTCACCCCGCACAAACTTACTCGCACCATCCATCTTCCCATAAAAATCTGCCTCCTTCTGGATCTTCTTCCGCCGCTCCTGTGCCTTCCGCTCATCGATGATCCCTGCATTCAGTTCCGCATCAATCGCCATTTGTTTCCCCGGCATCGCATCGAGGGTAAATCGGGCCGCTACTTCGGCAATCCGGCCCGAGCCCTTGGTAATCACCACAAAATTGACAATGACCAGGATCAGGAACACCACCGCCCCTACCACGTAGTTTCCACCCACCACAAACTGCCCGAAGGATTCGATCACCTTGCCCGCATCCGCATCCAGCAGAATCAGGCGCGTCGAAGCGATGTTCAGCGCCAGCCGGTAAAGCGTTGCGATTAGCAAAACCGACGGAAAAACCGAGAGCTGCATCGGCTCCCGGACGTAGATGATCACCAGCAGCGTCAATACCGAGATCCCGATGCTCAACGCTAGAAAGCAATCCAGCAGCAGCTTCGGGATCGGCAGGATCAGGATCACTACCACTGCGAAAAGGCATACCGCCAAAAGGAAGTCGCCGTTCCGGATCGCCGCCTGGAAGCGGCCGCTCTGCTCGGTCGTCGTCATGAGGGTTCGCTTTGCAGACGGCGTCGACGCTGCGTGAAGAATGAACGATAGGTCTGATAAACATAGGCCAGGACCTTCGCCACCACCTCGTAGCTCTCGCGGGGGATCGGCTTCCCCGGTTGACCCAGCTTGTAAAGGCTCTGCGCTACCGGCTTGTTTTCCACCACCGGGATCGCGTGCTTCCGCGCGATCTCCTTGATCCGCTCCGCGATCAGGTTCTGCCCCTTCGCCAAAAGCACCGGTGCCGCGTCGCGCTTCCGGTCATAGCGCAGCGCTACCGCGTAGTGAGTCGGGTTCGTCACCACCACGTCCGCACCTGGGATCGCCTGGAACATCTGCCGTTCCATCAACCGCCGCGCCAGCTGCTTCCGCGCGTTCTTTACCAGCGGGTCCCCTTCCTGCTGTTTCATCTCGTCCTTCACCTCCCGCTTCGTCATCCGGAGGTCCGACAGCAGCTTCTGCTTCTTGTAGAGAAAATGCAGGACGCCGATGAATCCCAACGACAGGATCAGCAGTCCGAACAATAATAACGTCGTCTCAAATATGAAGGCTGCGATCTCTACCGGTTCCACCTCTGTGAAAAAAATCGGGTGCCGCGTCACCCGAAATACCCCGAAGGCGATCACGCCCGCGATCGACAGCAGCTTCAGGAAGTCGAAGCCCGATTTGACGTATGCGGATTTTCCATACTTCTGCTTGAATCCGCTGACCGGGTTCAGCCGGTTCCCCTTCACCCCGAGAGCCTTTGGAGAGAGCCGAAATCCGCTCTGCACCCCCCCCGCGAGGATCGAGGCCACCACCGCCGCCACACAAACCGGCAGGATCAACCACAGCATCGCCCCCACCCCGTTCTGCACGGTGGAGAGCACCAGTTCCCGGTTGATCTCTATTCGGCCTACGTTGAGCAGGATCCCCCGCATCGTTTGAAACATCTGGTAGCTCACCTGCGGTGAATAGAACAGGACCACCCCGAAGGCCGCGATGATCCCGAAGACCACCTGGATCTCTTCCGCCTTCGCAAAGTTCCCTTCCTTCCGGGCTTGCTCAAGGCGCTTCCAGGTCGGTTCCTCCGTCTTTGATGCCTTATCTTGTTCCTCCGCCATGATCGTTTTTCGTTTCCTTCACCGCACCGGCAAAAACTGCAGCATGCGATCCGGTGTCCTTTCCAAGGCGCCAAGCAAAAACTGAGCCAGCACCAAAAAAACCATTGTCAGGATGAATAATCCCACTCCGATCCGGGCGGAAAAACTCAGGATCAGCACGTTCATTGCCGGTACTGCTCGACCCAGGATTGCGAACGACAGCGTGATGATAAAGTTCACCGCGATAAAGGGTGCCGACATCTGCGTCGCCAAAAGGAATAATTTTCCTAGTCCATTCACCACCAGTTCCACCGAAAGGGGTGCCGCCGAGCCCCCTCCTGCCGGGACCACCGCGAAGCTCTGGATGAAAGCCGAGAGGAATACATGATGGAGGTTGAGCGAAAACAACAACGCCAGCGCAAGGAGTGTCATACCCGTGCTCAGGACGCTCTGCTGCTCCGCCATCAACGGGTTGAACAGGTTGCTCTGAATCAGGCCAATCTCCATCGAGATGAACTGCCCCGCCATCTGGCAGAGATAAAACGTGAAGGCTACCGCCACCCCCATCATGAAACCGATAAAGGATTCCTTGATCACCAACGTCACCAGCGTCCCCCAGTTTTCCGGCAGGCCCGCCCCGCCCTCCGCCCCAAGGATCGGGGCCAGTGCCACCGCCAGGAAAACCGCAATCGCGACCCGGACAAACACCGGCACCGGCCGCCCGAAGGCCGGAATCAGGAGCAGGAACGACCCCGCCCGAATAA
>CAYQKH010000096.1:0-11816 GCA_964417945.1 uncultured Opitutales bacterium | reverse complement strand
GGATACGAGCTCAACCTTCGGGAAGGGGGCAGGCTGAAGCACTGCCCTACTTTGATGATGGGGGCGGTCCGGTGGGGTATGGCTTCGTTGTGAGCATGAGCCCAGCTGGCGAAATGGGCCGGCTGAACCGGCTTCGCCTTTCAACGGGTTCGGTGGGCTCACCGGAGCCGGGCTCAGAGCTACGCCGTGTCAGGAAGACTGCCCTCTGAGGGTTTGGTTGGGGATGCCGTGATCCACGAAAGTGCCGTGACTGTTGATAGGGGTTGCTTGTCGTTGACAAAGGGTAAAGGTCGATGCTTCTTCCGACTATGATCACCATAATCAGTGGAACGAACCGTGAGGGAAGCAAGACACTGAAACTGGCGCACCGGGTGGCCGCCATTTACAGTGAGTTGGAAGCGGAGGTCGAACTGATCGACTTGCGTGAGCTGCCGGGCGGCTTACTGAATCCGGGCTCCTACGGCACAAAGCCAGTGGAGTTTGAACCCACGATCGAGCGCATCCTGAAATCGGACGGGCTGGTGCTGGTCATTCCGGAATACAATGGAAGTTTTCCCGGAGTGTTGAAGTTGTTCGTGGAT
Source organism: uncultured Opitutales bacterium (assembly GCA_964417945.1). Taxonomy (GTDB): domain Bacteria; phylum Verrucomicrobiota; class Verrucomicrobiia; order Opitutales; family JABSRG01; genus CAYQKH01. The sequence goes on along the minus strand of CAYQKH010000096.1, from coordinate 11,235 downwards.
CACCTGCCGTTTCCAGAGAGTTTTGACCGGCGGCCGGCTTGTTATATTGGCCTTTCCGCAGGCCGGTATGGTGGGCTTCGTCCGGTGGAGCAAATGCAGCAGGTTTTTGGATACCGGAATGCGTTCAATTATCCGGTGCGGGTATTCATCCCAGGCGCGGGCACAGTAATTGCCGAGGGTGGGGCGATCGCAGACGAGGAAGTGGAGACGCGGCTTCGTGAACAGGCGGCAGGATTCCTGACCTTCACCCGACAATTACGGGGCCGAGCTTGAGGGCGGGATATGGTAAGGTTCCCGCCGGATGATCTTGACGAGTTCCCCTCCCTGGAAGGCGAAGTCTTCGGGGAGCTTGTTGGCGATGGCGGTAAACCGAGGGGACCACTGGTTTCCGGTCCGTTGGCCGAGCTGGGGAATGGTTTCGCCGGATCGGGCGCGGACCAGGCGCAAATTGAGAAGGGTGAGACGATTGAGGGCCTCCGGGTCAGGCAAGGAAATCGACTCGATAACCGCAGCCAGGCGACCGGGGGGAGGTTCCTTGTCAAAGCCGACAAACTGGAAAATGCTGCCGTCAAGTTCAACCCAGGTGAAGTAGACAAAGATGGGTTGCTCTCCTGAGTGATCCCTGTAGACGGTGGAAAATCGGCTGCCTGAGGGTAGAAGCACGAAATCCTCTTCCATCGGAGTGATTCGAAATTCCTCGTAGAAAAGGTCCTTCATCCTCTGGCCGACGGCAGAGACATCGTAGCCGTAGTGGGCAAGCCCGAAGAAAAAGCCGGACCGCTCGTCTGGTGCGGTGACGCCGACCACGGAGGTGGTGCGCAGAAGTTTCCAGCCCACGGGGATGTCGAGGCCAAAGCCGAGAACTGGATGGAGAAAGCGGTTGCCGCTCTGGGTGCCGTAGGCGGGGTTTGGGCCGAAGCAAAGGCCTTCGAGGCTTTGGCGGTAGCGTTCGGGGGTGGCAAATTGGGGAGGCTCGACGGAGGCGGGAATCTCGATTTCGGATGCGAGTTTGAGGATTTCGTCGATCCTGCCGGGGGTGGCGGGATGGGAGTCGAAGAAGGAGGAGTTCTCCCGGTCGCCGAAGAGGAGGCTCATGGAGGCTTCCATCTGGCCGAGAATGGTGGCCATGGCTTCCGGGCGATAGCCGGAGCGCGCGGCGAGACGGATGCCAAGGAGGTCGGCTTCGGATTCTTCAGCGCGGCCGTGGCTGGCAAGGTAGATCCGACCAAGGCTTTCGATCGGGGCATTAACCATGGCCCCGACCCGCTCATCGACAACGTTGCCGAGGGCCATGCCGGGGAGCTTGAGGAGGTTGGGGAGGCGCTTCCGCCGGGTCTGTTTAAGGTGGTGGCGCAGGAGAATATGCGCGATCTCATGGGCGAGGATGGCGGCGAGCGCATCTTCCGAGTTCGTTAGGGCGAGAAGCCCGCGTGAGACGTAAATAGAGCCGTCGGGTGCGGCGAACGCATTGGGGATCTCCTGATCGAGAATATAAAAGGAGAACTGTTCCCGAGGAAGCTGGGATTCGCCGACCAGGCGGTAGCCGAGGCGGCGGACCTGTTTTTCGAGGGCGGAATCTTTGTAGAGGCCGATCTGCTGCTCAACAAGGCTGACGTAGGATACGGATTGCGGGGACGAGGATTCGGGCAGGGTAGTGCAGGAGGCAAAAAGGAAGAAGGCGAGAGCAAAGCGACACGCCAATCGGGGCCGGAAATGGAGGAGCGGGTACTGCATTCGATTCATTAGAACGCGTCGCTCGAACGACGTTCCCGAATCGGGGGGGGCTCCGGGTCGGTGGGCCTGGAAAAATCCGGCATGGGGGGAGCCACGACAATGAGAAGGCTGATGATGGAACTCAGCGGCATGAGGATGGCGGCAAGGAGGGGGTTCATAAGCGCAGCAAGGCTGAGGGAACCGGTAAGAACATTATAACAGAGGGTGAAAGAGAAGACGCGGCGCTGCAAGGAGCGCTTTCGCCGGGCAATCGCGAAGAGAAGGCGAATGATCTGGATGCCCCGTCCGAGGAAATAGAAATCGGCCCGGTGCTCGAGGAGGTTTCGGTCGATGACGGGGGTGCCGGTTGAACGGGCAACTTCGAAGGCGGGAGAATCATTGGCGCCGTCACCGAGCATGAGGGCGGCGTCGGGTGCGTTATCTCGGATCCATCGTTGTTTCTCATCAGGTTTAAGTCCGCCCGCGTATTCACCCGGCTGCAGCCCGAGCCACTGCGCGCTTTGTTCGACCCTCTCCGGCCGGTCCCCGCTGAGCACGATGAGCCTGAAGCCGGATGAGCGGAGGAGTTCCAATTCATTTCGAGCATCCTCCCGGTAGGCTTCAGTAAAGGTAAAGGCGGCGAGAGGGCGACCTTCCCGGGAAAAGACACACCCGGCGGAATGGGTCTCGGCGTGATGGGGTGCGGCCCATTGCGGCGATCCGAGACGGATGGTGCCTTCAGGATGGTGAAGTTCGACTCCATAGGAGACGATTTCCCGTGCACCGGAATCGCTGGAGGAAACGGAATGGAGAAGAGAGGGCTCCCGGCTGAGGAGAAACTGCCGGAGGGCTCGGCTGTAGGGGTGGAGACCGGAATCGGCACAGGCAAAGAGGAGGCCCCGTTCGTCGTCGGTGAGGCCATCAACGGCCTCGGGATTTTTCAAATTCGGGGTATCGTAGGTCAGGGTGCCGGTCTTGTCGAAGACAAGAGTATGGATACCGCGGAGCCGGTGCCAGAGGCTGGGGCTTTTAATATAGAGCCCGAAGCGTTGAAGCCGGGACACGGACATCTCATGGAGAAGGGGGATGGCTACCCCGAGGGCACAAGGGCAAGAAACGACGAGAAGGGAAACCGCGACCTGGATGCCGGTGGAGAGACCGGGACCGAAGAAGGTCCAGGCGGCACCGCCGAGGGCCGCGAGGATCAGGATAACCAGAATATAGGTCCGAAGGACACGCTCGTAGAGAGGGTCCCGAAACGGCTCGGCCTCGGTGGATTCCCGCAGCCGGGAGAGGAAGGATTGCGGATAGTCCTCGGCGGCAACGAAATGCACGGGGGTGTTGCCGAGGTAATGAGCCCCGGCGGGGATAGTCTGGCCGCGTTTCCGCACGAGGGGTTCGGATTCTCCGGTAATCCACTCGTAGCTGAAGAGAGCCTCTTTATCGGTGAGGGTGGTGGATACCGGAACGATGTCCCCGGGTCCGAGGCGGAAGGAGTCGGCGGCGACGATGTCCTGGACGGATTTGGAGGGACCGGTTTGAAAGGATCCGTCCGGTTGAAGGGAACCGGTTTGCACGGTGTCGGATTGAGGTTGCTGCTTGAGGAGGGCGTTCCGGTTTCGTTCGAGGGCGGCTTCCTGAGCGAGGCGCCCGAGAAGCATGAGGAAGATAAAAAGGGCAACGAAATCGAAATAGAGGAGCCGCTCGTTCCCGATGATCCATCCCCAGAGGCTGCCGGCGTAGGCGCCGAGGATCCCGATGGCGATGGGGAGATCGATGTGAAGGGTCCGGACCCGCAAGGCCTCAATGGCGCGCCGAATAAAGTAGGAGCCCCCGACGAGGAGACTGAGGGTGGCGAAAAAGAGGGCGAGCAACTCAAAAAACGGAGCCAGCTCGAAGTCCTGCTCCATGCCGAGGTAGCGTGGCAGGGTGAAAAGCATGGTGTTGAGGACAAAGGCTCCGGAGAGGGCAAGTTTGCCGGAAAGAATATGAGACTGCCTTTCGGCGGAGGCGTTGGCCGGGCCAAGGGTGTAGCCGAAGCGTTGGAGGGCGGAGGCGAAGGCGGCCGGGTCGAAACTGGCGGGATCCCAGGAGAAGGTAAGGCGACCGAGTTGGGGGTTGATGCGAATTCTGCGCGCCCCGGGGAGGTCCTCGAAGACCTTTTCGACGAGCCAGACACAGCCGATGCAGGAGATCCCCTGGATGCCGAGTTGAAGGGAGGGGTCCTGCGGTTGTTCGGTCTCAGCCTGGCGGGCGGCTTGATTGAGCCAGTCAAAGTCACGCCGGAGAAAGACGGAGGACCGGATGGGCGGTGTGGCGCGGTTCTTCAGCTCGTAATAGCGATCGAGATTCTGCTCGTGGATGAGCCGGTAAACGTAGGCGCAGCCATGGCAGCAGAATTCGGATTCCGATTCCGTGGGCTGAAAAGGAGTGCCGCAATGCCGGCAGGTGGCTCGGGAATCGGCTACCACGGCCACCCGGCTATTGGAGTCCGCAGAAATCGGTTCCAAGGGGAGCGTCACCGGCGACGACGATTCTCCAGACGAGGATGGAGGCGGCAAGGAGGGCAACGGAGCGCTGCACCCCGAGGAGAATGCCGGGTGTCAGCCGCGCATGGAGGCGGGAGAAAAGCTGCTGTCCCGACCAGAGGAGGGGGATGGTGCCGAGGGCGAATCCCATGGCAATTTCCGCGCCGAACCACGGGGAGCCGGAAAGGAGGGCGACCCAGAAGATGCTGTAGAGGGGTGCACAGGGCAGGGAAGGGGTGGCGAGGCCGAGACCGAGGCCGGCGAGCGGTCCGGGAATGCGTCGGAGCCGGGGGGCGATTGAGGTGAGGCCTTTGCGGAGGAAGGGAACACGAGGGAGGTGACGGTCAAGCCGGAGGGCGAAGAGGAGGAGGATGGCGACGAGGAACCAGGGGAAGTAAACGACCAGCTTAAGTCCGAAGGCCTTGACGAGGGAAAGGCCCATGGCCCCGGCGAGGGCACCGAGGAGGGTGTAGGAAAGGACGCGGCCGAGGTGGTAGAGGCTGCGATTCCAGTCGGCGGCGGCGGATCCGGGCCGACCGCGGATCATAGCGCAGGAAAGGGGACCACACATTGCGACACAATGCGGGCTGATGAGGAGACCGGCGGCGAGGGCGATGAGCCCGTTCTGTATGGAATTGGGATCCATCATGGCTTGCTTTTCTCTCCGATGAGGGATTCCAGCGGCGGAGGCTGGTTATTTTTGGCGATGATGAAGAAGGTGGTCCAAACCGAAATCAACAATAGAAAGGCGAGGATGACAAGGATCCAAGGTTTCTTGCGAATGAGGCGGATCACGAATTATCCTCGGCGACAGGCAGTGCGGTTTCGCGGAATTCGCGGAGGGCGAGCGGGTCCGGCCCAACGAATTTGACGGTCTCCGACATGGAAAAGGATTTGCCTGCATCGGTAGCGCCCTCGATCTTGATGGAGATGGAAAACTCGCCGGTCCACTCCTCGACGGGGAGAGTGGCGACAAGGGTGCGAACGGCTTCGGAGTTGGGATCGAGGTTGATGGAGCCAGTAAAGCCGGTGGCTTTCAATGCCTCGATAGGTGCCTCGATGCGGACATCCAAGTTGACCGGTGTGTTTTGTTTGTTGATGACCCGGACCTGGTACTGGTTTCGGATAAGGGAATTTTCCCCCGCAAGGTAGTAAGGGCGGCCCTGCATGCGGATGGCCTGAAGGTTCATTGGGCGAATCGTAGAAAAGGCGAAGGTGAAGGCGGCGGCACCGAGAAAGAGGAGAAGGCAATAGAGAAAGAGACGGGGCCGGATGAATTTCCGCTTTTCCCCGCGAAGGCCGTTGAAGGAATCATAACGGATGAGGCCGCGCTCGCGGTCGAGACCATCCATGACCTCGTTACAGGCATCGATACAGTTGGCGCAGCCGATGCATTCGATCTGAAGCCCCTGTCGGATGTCGATACCGGTAGGGCAGACCTGGACGCAGCGGTAACAGTTGATGCAGTCGCCGAATTTCTCGGGTTCCTTGTTGGATTTTCCGCGGGGCTCGCCGCGCTTCTCATCGTATCCGATAACCATGGTATCGTCGTCGACGAGAGCAGACTGGAGGCGACCGTAAGGACAAATCATGAGGCAGAGCTGCTCGCGGAACCAGCTGAAATTGAAGAAAATGATCCCGGTGGCGATGGTGACGAAGGCAAAGGCTTGGGGGTGGGCGAAGGGGCCTTGTCCGATCCAGCTCCAGAGCTGCGGAATAGAAATAAAATAGGCGAGGAAGAAGTGGGCGATGATTGCGGAAATGAGAAGGAAAACGATGAGCTTGCCGCCGCGACGGACGAGTTTCTCGGGTTTGGTCCAAGCCATGGAGTCGAGCTTGCGTTGCTGTATGGCAGGACCCTCAAAGAGGCGCTCGAGTCGGCGAAAAACCTGCTCGAGAAAGACGCTGTGGGGGCAGGCCCACCCACACCAGAGGCGGCCGAAAAGTGAGGTGATGAAGAAAAGGGTGAAGCCAAGACCTGAAATAAAGAAGAAGGTAAGAAAGAAGTCCTGGGCGGCGAAGGTCAGGCCGAAGAGGTGAAACCGGCGATTGATGACGTCGAGAAAAACGGCGGGGTTTCCGTTTACGGGAATAAAGGGGAGGGAAAAATAGATGGAGACGAGGACGAGGGCGAAGAGGCGCCGCGCCCGCGTAAAGTTGCCTTTAACATCGGCGGGATGAAGGAAATTCCGGGATCCATCTTCCGCGATGGTGGTAACGGAGTCCAGATTGGGAATTTGGCGGGCCATGGTCGGAGGGCTGAGGTCGGAGGTCGGAGGGCGGAGGTCGGAGGTCGGAGGGCGGAAGGCGGAGGGCGGAGGGCGGAGGTCGGAGGTCGGAGGGGGTTACTGCTGTTGGTGGTGGCTCATGATGTAGGCGACGACCTCGGCGACGGACTGGGTGCCGAGGGTGGATTGCCATGCCGCCATGCCGGCGGTTTTATCGGGTGAGCCGTTGAGGACAATCTCCATGACCTCGGTGGGGGATCCACCATATTTCCATTCCTCATCGGCGAGGTTTTCCCCGATGCCGCCGGGTTCGTCTTTTCCGCGGAGGTTTTCCAGATGGCAGCTCTGGCAGACCTGGTTATAGGTTTTGCGGCCGCTGTCGATAAGGGTCTGGTTCCGGCTCATTTCCCAGAGGGTGGGATCGTCGAAGGACTCGAGGGCGGCCATTTTTTCTGCTTGAATTCGGTCGATGCGCTGGTCGAGCTTACGCTGTTGCAGGGATCCGTCATCGGCCTGAAAGAGGAGGAACCAGTAAAAGAAGGAAAAAATAATGGCGCCATAAAAGGTCCAGAGCCACCAGTTGGGGAGTCGCTGGTCAAATTCTTGGATTCCGTCATAGCTGTGTTCCCGAAGGATGACTTCATTACGATTGAGACGGCGGGGTTTGGGATCGTTACTCATGGTGATGAGAAGTTTTATCGTAGGGGTACTCCTCGAGAGGGAGGTTCGCCAATTCGTCGATCCGCTTTTTTTTCATGAAAAGGGTGCGGAGAGAAAGGAAGACAAAGACGGCGAAAGCGGTCCCGAAGCTGATCAGGGGCACGAGTTGGTGCCAATCTTCCAGAATGATCCGTTTAAACATCAGAATTTAGGGGCGGTATCGAGGGAGGTGGCGACGCGGCCGGAGGGCGGAGGGTTTGTGACAAAGTCGGGCTGTTCAGTAAGTCCAAGGCTTTGGAGGTAGGCGATAAGGGCGATTATCTGCCGGTCGGGGCTGGCGATAATCTGTTCGGCCCGCAACCGGTTGGTCAATTCCTCAGCCTGCTCCTGGGCGTGGGTGATAACGGTTTCGGCATCCATTTCGGGGTAGGGGACGCCGAGGGCCCGCAAGGTGTTGATGCGGACGGGGAGAGCGTCGTAGTGGGTCCGTTTTTTATCGAGCCACGAGTAGCTGGGCATGTTGGAGCCCGCGGAAAGGGCTCGCGGATCCATCATGTGGAGGTAATGCCATGCATCGGAACGACGGCCACCTTCGAAGGCGAGGTCGGGACCGGTTCGTTTGGAACCCCACTGGAAGGGGCGGTCGTAGAGGGAATCGCCGAGCCGTGAATAGCGCACCCCATCGCCGTAGCGGGCGACATCGGGGACCATCATGCGGACCATTTGGGAGTGGCAATTGTAGCAGCCCTCGCTGACGTAAATATCTCGACCGGCAAGTTCGAGGGGGGTATAAAGCCGGGCCTCCATACCCTCGGTGTTCTTGGCGGTGGTGACCGTAACGGCGGGGACGATCTGGACGGCGCCGCCAATGGCGACGGCAACAAAGACGAGAACGGAAAAGACAAGAGAATTCTCGAGGAGGCGTTCATACCATACTGCCCAACGGGCGCCGGAGGATTGAAAATGGACGGTGGCGGCAAGGCAGGTGGCGGCGGTTCCGAGGAAGCCGAGCATGACCCAGAGGCCGCTCCCAAGCAGCCAGATGGTGCTGAAGAGGACGAGGAGGGTGCAGTAAGTGAGGGGCCAGTTGATAAAGCCGCGGGTGGTGGAGGATCGCCAGAGGGTCTCGGAACTGACCCTGACCTCGGTGGTTTGGGTTACGGTTTCCCTGCCCGCGATCGTGCGATAGAGGTTGTAAATCATCAGGCACCAGCCGATGAGGTAGAGGGTGCCCCCGACGATCCGGGTGAGGAGCATGGGCTGGATGGCATTCAAGGTTTCGAGGAAATCTGGGTATCGGAGAACAGCCGCCTCGCTCTGGGTGGCGTTGAGCATGAGCCCCTGCATGATACCGGAGGTCCACATGGAGGCGACGTAGAGGAGGATGCCGACCATGCCGATCCAGAAGTGGATGTTGGCGAGCTCGACGGAGTAAAGCTTGGTTTTCCAGAGGCGTGGGGCGAGCCAGTAGAACATGCCGGCGGCCATGAAACCGTTCCATCCCATGGCGCCGCTATGAACGTGGCCGATTGTCCAATCGGAATAATGGGACAAGGCGTTGACGGTCTTGATGGAGAGGAGGGGGCCCTCGAAGGTGGCCATCCCGTAGAAGGTAACCCCGGCGATGAGGAACTTGAGGACGGGATCGGTGCGCAGCTTATCCCAGGCGCCACGAAGGGTGAGGAGGCCGTTGAGCATGCCGCCCCAGGAGGGAGCCCAGAGCATAAGGCTGAAGATCATGCCGAGGGCCTGAAGCCAATTGGGAAGGGAGGTATTAAGAAGGTGGTGGGGTCCGGCCCAAATGTAAATGAAAACGAGTGACCAGAAGTGAATGATGGAGAGCCGGTAGGAGTAGACCGGCCGCTCCGCTGCCTTCGGCAAATAATAATACATGATGCCGAGGATCGGGGTGGTGAGGAAGAAGGCGACGGCGTTGTGGCCGTACCACCACTGGATCAACGCGTCCTGAAATCCGCCGAAGAGTGGATAGGAGTGAAGGAAGCTGGTGGGCAGTTGGAGGTTGTTGACCACGTAGAGCATCGCGACGGTGACGATCGTTGCGATGTAGAACCAGATGGCGACATAGAGACTGGGCTCGTTGCGGCGGGTGAGGGTCCAAAAAAAGTTGATGCCAAAAACGACCCAGGAGACGACGACGAGGAGGTCAAGGGGCCAGATAAGTTCGGCGTATTCCTTGCTTTGGGTCAGACCGAGAGGGTAAGTAATGGCGGCGCCGAGGATGACCGCCTGCCAGGACCAGAAGTGGATCCATGTGAGAAGGGTGGAGGCAGTGCGGCATTTGCAGAGCCGCTGGGTGGAGTGATAGACCCCGGCGAACATCATATTGCCGACAAGGGCGAAAATCACCGCGTTCGTGTGGAGGGGGCGCAGACGACCAAAGGAGAGCCACTCGAGTCCGAGGTTAAATTGGTGAAAGCTCAGTTGTAAGGCGATGAGGACTCCGACGAGCATCCCGACAGCGCCCCAGAGAATCGAAGCAATCATGAAATACCGAACGGTGGTATCTTCGTATTCTATCGTAACCTTATGAGGCTGATACTGTTCCTTGGTCGACGGCTTGAGAAGCATAGGAGGTGGATTTACGAATTACTTGCCGGGGGATCCGCGGCGGATTCAACGGATTGGGTTTGGGAATTCCCGGAACGCGAACGGGGCTCATCGGAAAAGGGAATCAGAGCATCGTGCTCGGGGCTCCCGGAATCTTCACTTTTAAAATTCACGATGAAGAAAACCATGAAGAGAATCGCGAGGCAGACACTCAAAAAAACAGTCAAATAGAGGACGCTCATATCTCAGGGGTAAGCGTTACAGGACCAAGTTAACTTTGAATCGTAGGAAGCCCGGTCTCAAAAGGCCATTTCTTTTCGCAACTCGCCCGGCTTAATACAATACTTAATTGTAAAAAAAAGTGGCTATAATGCTCTGCTCACATCATGTTAAATCTGCCACTATTTACGCAAAAATCTACGCATTATGGATTTATGACTTCATGCAGAAGAGAAGGGGAAGATTTGGGTTTTAAGCGGATGTGCGGAGAGGTCGCAGATTAAATTCTCAATAAAGAGGTCGAGGAGGCGGGACTCGTAGCGTGGGGAAGCACCGGCGTAATGTCCGGTGAGAAGGACCTTCGGGTGGGTCCAAAGCGGGGAGGCTTGAGGGATGGGTTCGGTTTCGGTGACGTCGAGGGCGGCACCGGCGAGGGGCCCGGAATCGATGGCCTTGAGGAGGGCTTCCTCATTTACAGTGGATCCGCGACCAACGTTGATGAAGAAGGCCCCGGTCTTCATTTTGTCGAATTGGGGTGCGTCGAAGAAATGGCGGGTGGTGTCGTTTCCGGGGAGGATATTGACGAGGAAGTCGGCCTCGGAGAGAAAGGCGGGAAGTTCCTCGGGCGTAGCGGTTGAATCGACGTTGGACGAGATACGGTGAGGACGGCTGCGGACGGCGGAGACCCGCATGCCGAAGGCGCGGGCGAGCTCGGCGGTGCGCTCGCCGACTCTACCCATACCAACGATGAGGAGGTGTTGGCCGTAGAGCTCGAGAAGCTGACGTCTGGGGACTTTGAGGTAGGTTTTTTGAAGCTTGGCTTCGTGGGCGTCGTGGAGCCGCCGGGACCACATGAGGAGAAGCCCGAATATATGCTCGGCCATCTGGATGGGGTGGATGCCGGAAGCGGAGGCAACACGGATTTTATCGGCGGCCCGGGGACCGAGGTCATGGATCCAGTCAGAGCCGGCACCGCCGCTTTGAATCCAGCGCAGTTTTGGGCAATATTCAAGAGGAGTATTGGCTCCGGGCTCGTGAACAGTGTTGGGGTTCCAGTTGAAAAGGATCTCCAGGCGTTCGAGGTAGGGGTCGAGGGGCTCCTCCATGCCGATGACTTTGAGTTCCTGATCCGGGACCAACTGCCGGATTTGAGCGAGGGCGTCGGTATGCGATTCGTAGTTGTCGAAGCGAAAGAGGATCATGGGCCGGGAGGCGGGAAGGGGGGAAGTTGGGACAGGAGTCGGGGGTCGGGGGTCAGGAGTCGGGGGACAGGAGTCGGGGGTCAGGAGTCGGGGGTCAGGAGTCGGGGTTCAGGAGTC
>CAYQKH010000095.1:0-11885 GCA_964417945.1 uncultured Opitutales bacterium | reverse complement strand
GGGGCCACAGATGGAGCGGAGGGAGCGGAAGGAGGAATAGGGAGGGGGCCACAGAGGGAGCGGAGGGAGCGGAAGGAGGAATGGGGAGGGGGCCGCAGAGGGGGCGGTTGCAGAGATGGGGAAAAATTGATACCCTATTAAGAAATCAATGAGATTAACGAATGGATACACCACGGCGGTTGTCCTGGTTCTGCTCATCTGCATCGGCTGGCTTTCGGTTGCGGGCGGAGCGGAGGACTTTAGCCGGGAAAGGAACGAGATGGTCGATGAGCAGCTAATCGGACGCGGTTTGAAGGATGAGCGCGTGCTCGCGGCGATGCGAGCGGTGCCACGTCATCTTTTTGTCCCGAAGAAAGAGGAGAAATGGGCCTATGAGGATAGCCCGTTGCCGATCGGGCACGGACAGACGATATCCCAGCCCTACATCGTGGCCTATATGACGGAGCAGCTGGGATTGAAACCCGAAGACCGGGTGTTGGAGATCGGGACGGGGTCGGGTTACCAGGCCGCAGTTCTGGCGGAATTGGGAGCAGAGGTCTACAGCATTGAAATCGTTCCCGAGCTTGCGGAAGAGGCGGGGAAAAACCTGGAACGGGCCGATTATGAGAAGGTGCAAACCCGTCAGGGGGATGGTTACAAGGGTTGGCCGGAGGCCGCGCCCTTTGATGCCATCATCATTACGGCGGCGGCGGAAACGATCCCCGCGCCCCTTGTGGAACAACTGGGGCCGGGGGGGAAGTTGATCATGCCCAAGGGGCCAGTTGGTGGTTATCAGGAACTGATCCTCGTAGAGAGGTTGGGGGATGCGCTGAAGACCCGGAGCCTGCTGCCGGTGCGGTTTGTTCCGTTTACCCGGGAAGGGGAAGAGTGACGGGTTGCGTGTAGGGCGTTTGGCGATTCTCTGATGGGGGCTTATCGGGGCGGAACCTGGAAATGTTTTGACGGGGGGAAAAAGGGGGATGAGCTTCAAAAAATGGCGGAAGCAGAGGAAACTTTACCGAATGCGGTGGATTGGTCAGGCGCGTGGATATCGGCCCCGCGGGTCTTTGATTGGGATGAATATGTGCAGTGGGCGCGGGTGCTGCCGAAGGATGCGCCGCAGGAGGCCCACGAGCCGGCGCCCTACCTGCGGAAGGGATTTGTCATTGAAAAACCGATACAAAATGCACGTGTCGATGTCTGCGGGTTAGGATACGGGGTTTTTTACCTGAACGGGCGTCGTGTTGGGGACCGGTTACTGGAACCGGCGTTCACGAATTACGATAAACGGGTGCTCTATTCGACCTACGAGGTGACGGATCTTCTTCAGGAAGGAACGAACGCGATGGGGATGTGGTTGGGAGACGGCTGGTATAATTCGCATGCCCGCGCGGTATGGGGATTTGATCGGGCACCCTGGCGGGGCCGACCCTGCTGTTGCCTGCAACTGGAGCTGATCTACGAAGACGGTTCACGGGAGCGGCTGGTGACGGACGGGAGCTGGAAAAGCCGGCCTTCACCGGTGGTATATAATTCGATCCGCGAGGGCGAGATCTACGACGCGCGGAAGGAGATCCCGGGATGGAACGAGGGGGACTTCGATGACAGTGGGTGGGTGCCGGTCACAGTCGTGAGCGGGCCGAAGGGCCGGCTCGCAGCGCTGGATTTTCCGCCGATCCGGATCTGCGAGACGCTACGGCCGGTCCGGCTGACGGAACCGAAACCGGGTGTTTTTCTCTTTGACTTCGGGCAGAATTTTGCGGGTTGGGTGGAGTTGAGGGTTCGGGGAGCGCCCGGCGAGCGGGTCGTGATGAAGTTCGGCGAGCAGCTGCACGCAGATGGGACGCTGGACCAGTCCAATATCGATCGCCACCACCGCAATCCGCGCTTTCAGTATGCGGAGTATGTTTTGAAAGGAGGCGGAGAGGAGAGGTGGCACCCGCAATTCACGTATTTTGGATTTCAATATGTGGAGGTGTCCGGGTATCCGGGGACGCCGGATGAAGGAGCCCTTGAGGGGCACTTCGTGCACACGGATTTTGAAGAGGTGGGGGCGGTATCCTGCGACGACGGGATTCTGGAGAAAATCGTCTCGGCCACGCGCTGGTCGTATTTAAGTAATTTCCATGGGTATCCGACGGATTGCCCGCAGCGGGAAAAGAACGGATGGACTGGGGATGCGCATCTCGGGGCGGAGACGGGCCTGTTGCTCTTCCGCCCGGAGGCGGCCTACCGGAAATGGCTGGAAGATTGTCGGGACGCGCAGTTGGAAACGGGTGCACTGCCGGGGATCGTGCCCACAAGTGGTTGGGGTTACGCCTCGCGGACCGGTTTTGGTGAAAATATTGATTTAAACCACGGGTTCGGACCGGCGTGGGACGGGGCTTACCTGTGGGTAGCCTGGTATCTTTACCTCTACACCGGGGATGTCGACGTCCTCGACCAGCACTACGCGGGACTGGTTCGAATGGTCGGGTATCTCTGTTCTTTCACCGAGGAGGGGCTATTGGGGATTGGGCTGGGGGACTGGGTTTTCTACCGGACCTGGACGCCCGCCCCGCTGACTTCAACCGCCTGCCTCTATGACCTGACCAAAAAGCTCGGGCGGATCGCCGGAATTCTCGGGAAGGAAGGGGAGGCGGAGCGTTATCGGGAGGAAGCATCGCGGATCCATGCAGCCTTCAACCGGGAATTCTACGATCGGGAAAGGCATACCTACCATGAAGGAGAACAAACGGGGATGGCGGCGGCCCTGTATTTCAATCTGGTTCCAGCAGGGGAGGAGGTCCAGGTTGCAGACTCTTTATTCAAAGCGGTACAGGCCAATGAAGGCCTACTCGATTGCGGAGTCCTCGGGGCGAAGTGGATTCCCCACTCCTTGTCGCGTCATGGCTACACCCAGCAAATGGTGGATATCCTCCGGGATGCCCGCTGTCCCGGCTGGGGGTATTGGATCGACAGGGGCGCGACAACCCTCTGGGAGGATTTCAAGCCGGTGTCCGCAGATAATTCGCGAAACCACATGTTTTTTGGCGATATCGTCCACTGGCTCTTCGAAGCGGTGGCGGGGATCAGGCCAGACCCGGATCATCCCGGTTTTCGGAATATTCGTTTTAAACCTTGTCCGGTGCGACCGTTGGATGACTTTTCAGTGCGAACCGAAGCGGTTTTCGGAACCCTGAGCAGCGGGTGGAAACGAATCCCGGAGGGCGTGGAATACCGTTTTTCGATTCCGGCCCAAACGCGTGCGGAAGTGGATTTATCGGTGGATCGGATAACCGAATTTTCCGGGAACGGAGCGGCGGTAAAGCCAAGCGAAAAGGTTCGCGTCGATGGGGGGGGCCTTGGCCTTTCTCCGGGAGATTGGGTGGTTCGGGTGAGGGATTAACGCGGACCGGATGGGGAGGTCGGCGCGACCGTCCGTAGGGGAGGAGAACAACCGGAGGAGGAAAATTTAAAAAAGGTGGGGTGCGGCGTTGCATGGAGGAAAAAGCGGGTCGATATGTAAGAAATGACGCTTTTTGATTCCATTTACGCCCGCCGGGCGGTTAAACACTTCGACCCGGAACACCGCTTGTCGGAAGATGAGGAAAAGCAATTGCTAGAAGCAGCGATTCAATCGCCGACGAGTTTCAACATTCAGCACTGGCGCTTTGTCATCCTCCGGGACCCGGAACTCCGGAAAAAAATCCGGAAGGAATACGGCAACGACCAGGCACAAATGACTGAAGCAAGCCTGTTAATCCTTATGACGGCGGACGTTCAGGCCTGGGCCAAGGCGCCGGAACGGTATTGGGCGAATGCGCCGAAAGAGGTGGCCGACCTGCTGGTGGGCTGGATGAAGCCTTTTCACGAGGGACGGGAGTGGTTGCAACGGGACGAGGCGCAGCGTTCGATCGGGATGGCGATGCAGACCCTGATGCTGGCGGCGAAGGAAATGGGATATGACTCCTGCCCGATGATCGGATTCGATATCGAGGGTATGGCGAAACTGATTCGGTTGCCCGAGGATCACGTAATGGGGCCGATGGTGGCGATTGGGAAAAAAACCGGGGATCCCTGGCCGAAGCCGGGTCAGTTGCCATTGGATGAAGTGGTCCTGGAGAACGGGTTCTGAGTTTTCGGGAAGGTGGTGGGATGGATCCCGGAAAGGGGAATGCAGGCTTTGGGGATCATCCGCTTTCATTGAGCGACGGTTTGAGAAGAGCGGGCCTACGGAGGTTGGAGCAGGTAGGGGGGAGGCGCGCTTGGCGAGCAAGCGGCCCTACGGGAGATTGGTAGCAGGTAGGGGGAAAGATGCGGCTACCAGCCGAGGAGGTAGGCGAAGATGAGGGGGGCGGCGATGGTGGCATCGGATTCGATGATAAATTTCGGGGTATCGGCTCGGAGTTTGCCCCAGGTGATTTTCTCGTTGGGGACGGCGCCGGAGTAGGATCCGTAGCTGGTGGTGGAATCGCTGATCTGGCAGAAGTAGGACCAAACGGGAATGTCCTTGAGTTCGAGGTCTTGGTGAAGCATGGGGACAACGCAGATGGGGAAGTCACCGGCAATGCCGCCGCCGATTTGAAAGAAGCCAAGGCGAGTGGAGGCGGTGCGATTCCGGTAGAAGTTGGCCAGCTCCATCATGTATTCGATGCCACTGCGCATAATAGAGGGCTGGAGTTCGCCGGTGATGCAGTAGGAGGCGAAGATATTCCCGAGGGTGGAGTCCTCCCAACCCGGGACGAAGAGGGGGAGATTTTTCTGAGCAGCGGCAAGAACCCAGCTGTTGGCGGGGTCAATCTGGTAGTATTGCTCCAGCTCTCCCGAGAGGAGGAGACCGTAAAGAAACTGATGAGGGAAGCGCCGGTCCCCGGCATCCTGGATGCGCTTCCAGTGGACGATGAGGTGCTGCTGGAGGCGGCGGAAGGCCTCCTTCTCGGGGATGCAGGTATCGGTGACCCGGTTGAGTCCGCGGGCGAGGAGGGCTTCCTCCTCGGCGGCGCCGAGCTGGCGATATTGGGGGATCCGCTCGTAGGAGTCATGAGCGACGAGGTTCATGACATCCTCTTCGAGGTTGGCGCCGGTGGTCGAGAGGGAATGGACCTTATCCTGCCGGATCATTTCGGCGAGGGAGCAGCCGAGCTCGGCGGTGCTCATGGCCCCGGCGAGGGTGATCATCATCTGGTTGCCGGCCTTGAGCTGTGCCTCGTAGGCGTTGGCGGCATCGAGGAGGGCGGCGGCGTTAAAGTGCCGGAAATGATGGCGAATGAATTGGCCTATGGGGCCCTTGTCATTCATACGATGGCAGGGTCTGGAACGGGGAGATTATATCCGAGGATGTTGAACATTTCCTGAACGGTTTGTTCTTCGCGGTAGACGAACTCGACAAAATTCCCGAGTTCGTCGCGGTCGACCATGACGTATTTCGGGGAGGGGATGAGGCAATGCTTGATCCCTCCGTATCCGCTGATGGAGTCCTGATAGGCACCCGTATGGAAAAAGCCGATATAGAGGGGTTCCTCCTCGTTCGAATCGTAGGCGGGAAGAAGGATCTGCTGGTTGAAATCTTCTGAATTGTAATAATCGGAGTGGTCGCAACTGATCCCGCCGATATTCACGCGGGTGTAAGCGGAATTCCACTTGTTGATGGGGAGGAGGATAAATTTTTCATGGATCGACCAAGCGTCGGGGATGGTATTCATGAGGCTGTTATCGACCATGTACCAGAGCTCGGAGTCATTTTGTTTCTTCTGCTCAAGAACCTGAAAGATGACTGCGCCGCTCTCGCCCACGGTAAACTTCCCGAACTCGGTGAAGAGGTCGGGATGAGGGATTCCCTCGTCGTCGCAGCTGGTCTTCACGCCAGCGACGATTTCGTTGATAGTGGACTCATAATCGTAGGAGAAGCCGAGGTGGTTGCGAATGGGAAAACCGCCGCCGAGGTTCAAGGCATTAAGGGTCGGGCACTCCTTTTTTATGGCGATGAAATGGTTCATGGCTTTGCGGAACTCGCCCCAGTAGTAAATCGTGTCGCGAATACCAGAATCGACGAAGAAGTGAAACATCACGAGTTCGATGTTGGAGGCACCGGCAATCTGGTCTCGGAAAAAGGGAAGAAGTCGCGAGGGTTGGATCCCGAGGCGGGAGGTGTAATAGGCGGATTGGGCCTCCTCATCGACGGCCATGCGCAGACCGATCTTGATCTTCCGGTTTCCGGCGACGGCGCGGAGCCGGTCGAACTCTGAGACACTGTCGAGGACGATGATGGAGTTGGTAAACCCCCGATCCTGAAGCTGAACGATTTTCCGAAGGTAGTTTTCATCCTTGTAGCCGTTGTGGACGAGGATGTGATCACGGGCGATGGACTCGCGCTGGTGCAGTTCGAGGATGAGGTCGATATCAAAGCTGGAAGAGGTCTCAATGTTGACCCCGTGCTTCAAGGCTTCGTTGATCACGTGGAAGAAGTGATTGCACTTGGTGCAGTAGCAATATTCGTAGGAGCCGCGATAGTCGTTCTTCTTGATGGCCCGGTTAAAGAGGTTCCGAGCTTTCTTAATCTGGTCCCCGATTTTGGGAAGATACATGAGGCGGAGGGGGGAGCCGTATTTCCCGATCAGATACTTCAGGGAGAGTCCGTGAAAGGTGAGGTAGCCATTCCTCAGGTCGAATCCCTCCTGAGGGAAATAGTAGCTCTGATCAATCAGGTCAAAATAGGTATTTTTCATGTGAGAGCCGGAGGGGAAAGGCGGGTCTGCGGTCTGCAATGAGCGCTATTCGGGTTGGGCGGAGGGCAGGTCAGTCTCCGTCGGGGTCTGGAAGGTTTCGCGATTGTTAAGGCGTTCGGCGACGCCTTGAGTGATGTCCGTAATAGTGCCGTTAGAGTAAGCGATGCGGCGGGTTGAGCCGTTCATCAATTGAAAGACGTGGGTGTAACCGGATTCCTCCGCCTCGGCGAAGGCGACATTGAGGATGAGGCTGACGTAGAACTCGGCAAATTGGTTAGTAAAGCTTCGCCGGTTCATCTGCAGGCGCTGGTAGGATTGTGCGCCGATGGAGGTGAGTTCCTGTTTGGTCATGCCGTATTTGCGGCGGATATCGTCGTCCTCCATCTCTTTCTCTTCAACCTCCTGAAGAATGGTATCATAGAAGGTCACCTCCTCCATAAGCTGTTGCATGCCATCGAGCCCCTGGAACTGGTTGGCCATCTCCTGCTGAATCCTGTCGTTCCCGAGGATCTGGTCGAGAAGGTGCTGAATCTGGATGAGCCCGATTTTCGCTTGAGCGGGCGGGATAGGCGGGGGACCCGCCCCTTCCGGAGCGAGTTCACCAAGGGCCTGGTTCATGGCAACGACTTCGACCGGGCGATCCTGGTAGATAAAAGGGGTGGTCTCGGCGATGTTGTGGAAAAAAATGAAAGGGGTCTGATTGGCGATCGCGAGCGCCCGAAGATGCGTGGTGAGGGCCTCGTTCAACGGTTCGCCCTCCAGGCCGGGGTTTTCTTCCAGGAAAGCTTGGATTCCCTGCTGGTCGAACATCCCAACCTTAAAAAAGGCCTCGGTTTTCTGGGGTTCGCCCTCGTCGGCGAACAGGGCCACCGCCGGGATACATAAGAACAGGAGTTGAAGGATCTTCATCATAAGAAAATGTTAAATTAAAAACCGCCGTGACCGGCAGGTAAATCTTAAACCCATGCGATACCCGCTGAAAAAAATAAGGCACCTCCGGAATCGAAGGCGCCGCGAAAAAGAAAGGCCGAGTTGGGAATCAGCCGCGGGCGAATTGCATGCGGATGCCGGACCCGGAGAGGATGAGTTGTCCGTCATCGTTCACGAAGGCGGAATCTGCACGGCGGATTGCACCGAGGAAGGTGTCTTCAAACTCGATCAGCTCACGCGGGCCGGCCATGCGTGTGACGGCAAGTTGTCCTGGACCCCAGACGAGACGACCCTGGGAATCGATCGAATAGCTACCGAAAAAGGCGTTGATACCTCCACGACCGTTGACTTCACCGGATTGTCGAAATTGGAGGGCAGCTTGCGCACGGGTGGGGATAGAGACATTCTGGCCGTTGACCTGAATCGATTCGAGCACCCAATTCTGGCCGGGGACGGCTTGGGCCGGGTCGCCATATACAGAGGCGGGGGCGGTTTCGATGGATTCACCCATGTTCGAGTCCGAAGGATCGTCCTCTGTGGAAGTGGTTGTGGTTGTGGTCGTGCAACCCCCTGCCGCCAGAAGCAGGATGACGAATATTGAGAGGAATCGTTTCATAGTCGTGGTGGTTAGATAGAGGCAACAAGATGTCGGCATAGAAAGTTTGTTTCAATCAAAGCCCCTGAATTTGCAAGAATTTACCTTTAATTTGAAGGGGGTTCTGCTGTGGTGCAACTGAAACCGACCGGTTTGGGGTGTTGTTGTAAAACTTTTGTAAAGTGTTGAGGTGTTGAGTTCCGCGGAAACCCTGGTTCAGTTTTCGGGATGCTGGAATTTTGCGCATTATTCGAGGCGATCGATTCGACGAACCGGACCCAGGAAAAGGTGGGAGCGGTGGCCACGTATTTTAAGCAGGCGCAGAAGAAGGATGCGGCATGGGCGCTGTTTTTCCTGACGGGAAACCGCCTTCCGGCTCCGGTGAAGACACGGCAGTTGAGGAATTGGGCAGGTGAGATCAGCGGGTATCCGGAGTGGATGGTCTCGGCTTGCTACGACCGGGTGGGTGACCTTGCGGAAACGCTGGCGCTGCTGCTTCCCGCGTGGGAGGGAGAGGAGGCGCCCCCGAGTTTAAAGGAGCTGGTAGAGACGGTGGTCCAACCGATGCGGGACGTGGGAGAAGGGGAGAAGCGCCAGCTTTTGACGACAACTTGGAAGCGACTGAATCCGGGTCAGCGATTTATTTTCAACAAGCTGATCACGGGCGGGTTTCGGATGGGGGTTCAGCGGACGCTGGTGGTGCGGGCACTGGCGGAGTTGACGGGAGTGGAGGCGGCGGTCCTGGAGCACCGGCTGATGGGCAAATGGAAGCCGACAGCGGGAGATTTCGAGCAACTCTGTGACCCGGAAAGCCAGGCGAGTGATCCGGAACAGCCCTATCCGTTTTATCTGGCCTACCCGATGGAGGAGCGTTCGACGCCCCGGGAAGGGGAGCGAACGTTGGTCGACTTGGAGGCCCGGTTGGGTCGGTGCAGGAATTGGCAGGTAGAGTGGAAATACGACGGGATCCGGGCACAACTGATCCGGCGGAAGGGGCAGGTGTTGCTCTGGTCGCGGGGGGAGGAGGTTCTGACGGGACGTTTTCCCGAGATCACGCGGACGGCGGCGGCGCTCCCGGACGGTCTGGTGCTGGATGGCGAGCTGTTAGCCTGGCGGGACGGGTCACCGCTGCCGTTCAGTTCGCTGCAGAAACGAATCGGGCGGCACCATCCCTCCGCGCATTATCTGGATCGGATTCCCTGCCTGTTCATGGCGTATGACTGTCTCGAGTTCGCGGGTGCGGATGTGCGGAAAAAGCCTCTGATGGAACGGCGGGAGCTGCTGGAGCGCCTTTTTACGGAGGCGAAGTTGCCGGACCGGATAGAGGTAATCGAGGGATCTGGCGGGCGGCAGATAGATTTCGGTGAGGCATTGTTGTCCGGCGGGGGGGGTGGGCCGGAGGAAAAGTCCGAGCCGACGTTGCAAGCGGCCCCGGTGCTGGAGGAGGAAACGTGGGAAGCCCTGTCGGCGCGACGGTTGGAAGCCCGTGAAAGGGGAGTCGAGGGGCTGATGTTGAAGCGAAAAGACTCGGCCTACGGAGTCGGTCGGAAAAAGGGGGACTGGTGGAAGTGGAAGTGCGACCCCTATACAATCGACGCGGTCCTGATCTACGCCCAGGCCGGGCATGGACGAAGGGCGGGGCTGGATACGGATTTCACCTTCGCGGTATGGGAGGGGGATCCGGGGGGAGAGCTTGTTCCGGTGTGCAAGGCTTACAGCGGGTTAACGGATGCGGAGTTTCGAAAGATCAATCGTTGGATCCAGCGTCATACCTTGAGCCGACAGGGACCGGTGCGGATGGTTGAACCGGAGCAGGTATTTGAGATCGCCTTTGAGGGGATCAACCGTTCAAGCCGACACAAATCGGGCCTCGCCTTCCGGTTTCCCCGGATGTCACGTTGGCGGGAGGATAAACCGGTATTGGAGGCGGAGACACTTGAGCGCGTCCGCGCCCTTTTGCCGGAAGCGGAGGAAGACAAGTGAAGGCGGAATTCGCGGAGAAAGAACTAGGGCGATGGTTCAACAACCAGGGCTGGAAGCCGTTCCCCTTTCAGAAAGAGTGTTGGAAAGCCTATGAGGCGGGGCACTCAGGTCTCGTTCATGCCCCGACGGGTTTGGGTAAAACCTACGCGGTGTGTGGGGGCGCCCTCCTCCGGGGAATCCGTGATCAAGGGAACGGCGGAGCGAAGAGCGGGGTGCCATCCGGGAGGGTCCTATGGATCACGCCTTTGCGCGCTCTTGCGGGGGACACGGCGGAAAGTCTACGGAGGCCTCTCGCGGACCTTGGACTGGATTGGACGGTCGAGGTGCGGACGGGAGACACCTCCTCCACGGTGAAGCGCCGCCAGCGACAGCGGCTGCCAACTGTTCTCGTCACGACCCCGGAGAGCCTCTCGCTCCTGCTTAGCTATGCGGATTGGCGGCGGTTGTTTGCGGGGCTGGAGGGGGTAGTGGTTGACGAATGGCACGAACTTCTGGGCACGAAGCGGGGAGTCCAGGCGGAGCTGGGGTTGGCGCGGCTGCGCGGCCTTCGGGGACCGCACCTGCGGATTTGGGGGCTGTCGGCGACCCTCGGCAACCTGGAGGAAGCGAAGGCGGTTTTACTTGGTGGGGCGGCGAATCGCGGGGTCCTGATCCGGGGTCTGGCGGAGAAGCAGATCGCGATCGAGACCCTTATTCCGGACGACCTTGAGCGTTTCCCATGGGCGGGGCACCTCGGGATCCGGCTTCTCCCGAAGGCGGTGGCGCGGATTGCGGATGCTCGAACGACGTTGGTCTTCACGAACACCCGTTCGCAAACCGAGATCTGGTATCGCTCGCTGCTGGAGGCCCGACCGGACTGGGAAGGCGCGATCGGAGTCCACCACGGGTCGGTGGAACGGGAGCTTCGAGACGCGGTGGAGCAGCAGCTGAACGAAGGCGGTTTGCGGGCGGTCGTTTGCACCTCAAGCCTGGATCTGGGGGTGGATTTCACGCCGGTGGACCAGGTCATCCAGATCGGCAGTCCGAAAGGGATTGCGCGGCTGATGCAGCGGGCGGGTCGAAGCGGCCATCAGCCGGGAGCGGTCAGCCGGATCATCGGGGTCCCGACGAACGGCTTCGAGCTGGTGGAGTTTGCATCCGCGCGGGAGGCGATGTTGCGTGGGGAGATCGAATCCCGACTGCCGCTGGAGTGCCCGTTGGACGTGCTCTTACAACATCTCTCGACGTGCGCGCTTGGAGAGGGGGTCGACCCAGCAGCGCTGTTGGAGGAAATCCGGGACACCCACGCCTACCGGGAGCTACGCTCGGAAATGTGGGCATGGTGCCTGGAATTTTCGACGAGCGGGGGGAAGGCGCTTGGGGCCTACCCTCAATATTCCAAGCTCCAGCGGGATGCGGAGGGGAGGCTGCGCCTTGAGGACCGCCGCTTGTCCCAACAGCACCGGATGTCGATCGGGACGATTACGAGCGACGCGGAGGTGCAGGTGGTCCTGCAACGCGGAGGCAGGCTCGGAAGCGTGGAGGAGAGCTTCCTTTCGCGGTTGAAGCCGGGTGCGCAATTTTCCTTCGCAGGGCGACGGCTGGAGCTGGTCCGTTTTCGGGAGATGAAGGCGACGGTGAGGCCCGCTCGGGGGAGGAAGGGATCGGTGCCGAGCTGGCAGGGAGGACGGAGCCCGTTATCCACAGAGCTT
>CAYQKH010000094.1:0-12038 GCA_964417945.1 uncultured Opitutales bacterium | reverse complement strand
TCGTAATTTCCGCGGCCGATCTGGTCGGCGACGTCGGCGAGGTCCTCGAGGCGCCGGGCGGTGATACGGAACTGGACAAGGGCGAGGAGGAGGGCACCGCAAAGGAGGACGACGTTGACGAGCTGGGTATTGGCGGAAACGACGCTAAAGAGCGAATCCTGAAAAAGAACAAAGATAAGCAGTCCCGTAAGGATGATCAGAAGAATAAGGCTGGGGGAGAGCCGGAGGAGTTTGGCTTTGTTCTTACTCATGGTGCTCCCCGCGCTCAGGGACGCATGGCGATTAGGGTATTGATTTTATCGATCAGCTCATCCTCATCGACAATGGGCTTGCTCATATATTCGTCGAAGCCGGCGTCGAGGAGGTGGCGGCGATCATCGACCATGGCATGGGCAGTGAGAGCGAGCATAGGGGAGGAGCGGTAGCGCCCCTCTTCGCGGAGTTTGCGCATGAGGGTGATGCCGTCCATCTGGGGAAGGCTGATATCGAGCACAAAGATGTCGGGGTCCTGGGCGTCCGGGTTCTTGAGGTAGGCGAGGAGGTCGAGGGCGGAATTGAAAGGAATAATCTCGAAGGAATCTTCGAGCATATCCGTAACCAGATCCATGTTGTCCGGATTATCCTCTACGAGGATGACAGTTTTCATGAATTCGAACGATTTCCAGTGGGGTGGAGAAACAGGCGAGCATCAGGACGATACCGACAAACTTACATCCACAAGATGGTAAAAATGCGGTAAGGATTTGCAACGGAAGAATTTCGCAAATTCCGGAGGGATTTCCCGGCGAAATACGCTAGTGGGCGGATGGGGACCGGGTAGGCGAGCCGCCGGCGGAGGACGGCCTATTTTGCCGCGCGGGAGGGGGGTCGGGGTTCGTCACTTCCGGCTTCGGGGGGGAGGTTGATTCGGAGGAAGAATCTGAATTTCCGCAGGACTGGAAACCTTCGCGGAGGAAACGGTCGAGGGCTCGGGCGGTCTGCCGGGCGGTTTCGAAAAAGGAATCGGCCTCGGCCTCGGTGAAGACCTGAGACTGGATGAAGAGGAGGAAATCCTCCCAGAAAAATTCGAGCCGATTGCCGTAGTTGGTGAAAAAAGCGAGGCCGGTTGCGGCATCGATACCGTAGCGACGTTTCAACAATTTGTTGAGGCGTCCCCACGAGAAGGTCGCGTGTTCGAGGACAAACCAGGCACCGAGCGCCTGAATGGGGGAATTGATGGGGGGGGAGGGAAGATCTTTTCCGTATTCGGCCAGGCAATCACCGGTGGAGCACTCGAGAACATCGAGGTCGGCTTCGAGGAGAGGTGTCTTGACGTGGGTATAGAAGAGGGCCCCGGCGCGGTCGCCCATCCCGGCTTGGACCAGAGATTGTTCGGTCGCAGAGTAAAAGCGGTGGAGCAGTCGGAGGATGCAGCGATACTGGGGAAGAGAGCACTGGCCTTGGAAGAGCCGACTCAAGACCGGGTTATTCTCCAGAAGCTCGAAGGCCTCCGCAGAATTCAATTGCACGGCATCAGGATTCAGTAAGGGCACGGCAACCACTCCGGAAAACAGGGAAGCTAGTTAGTGGAGGGAACTGGCCAGTCCCCAAATCTGACCACCTCCGAAAAAGCCATTTCATTTCCTTATGTCACTGGAGACAAGGATAAAGCTCGCTTGTAACGTGAGCTTAACCTCCAAGTGACATTTCAGGGGTAAAGCCTGGAATTAGGACAGCTGGGCTCAGTTGGAGAAAGACTGCCAGCCTTCGTTGTCGGATTCGAAGCTGTAGTAATGACGGAGGGCGGGGGTGCTGCCTTCATGGTCTAGATACCACCAATGCTGGTGGGTATAATCGTAAACATAGGGGAAGAAGGTGCCGGGGCGGGTATAGCAGACGGCGTCGAGGTCGGGGATATAGAGGAAGAGGTCGTCGCCTCCGGGCCCGAACATGTAGAGATAGCCCATCTGGGCGTGAAAAATCCAGGGGAACTCAAGGATATTGAAGGCACCGAATCCGGAAAGACCGCGCCAATTGGGATAGCCGTCGTTCTCGAAGGAACGGACGTTGGCGAAGTAGACCTTGGGGTCGGGTTCGTTAAAGAAGGTAAGCCCTTCGAGGCTTTCGGCGAGGGAGACGCCGGTGGCGAGGCCGGTGGCGCTGACAAAAAGAGCGGAGCCGTAGGGAAAGATCCGTTCGCCGCTGACGGCGGTCGCCTGGAGCATGAAATCGGCGGCGGCGGGCGGGGTAAAATTGAACTCGGCAGCGGAAAAATCGGCGTGAGCAGTTTCCCCGACGAGGGAGCTGTTGGTGACGGTGATGTCATCGATAAACCAGCCGGAATCGGCTTGGCTGGCGGGAAAGAGGCTGCCGCCGGGAAAGGAAAAGACGAAGCGGATACGGATGGTCTGGTTCTGATAGTTTGCGAGGTTGACGGTGCGGGTGCTGAATCCGTCCTGAGGGGAGCCGATTCCGGATTGGGTTTCGAGCGGGGTCCAGTTGGTTCCGCCGTCGGTGGAAACCTGGACGGAGGAGGACTGGTCGGAGGTGGTGAGGCCCTGTCGGCTGGCATATTGGATCTCGCTATTGGCAGCGGGGATGATTTCGCGATCGATTTCGATGATCTGGTCGTCGAAGGAACCGGAAACGGTGGCGAGGCGGAAGGCAGAGGAGCCGCTGGCGGTGGTGGTGGATTGGATAACGGGGTAACCCTGTGTGGAGGTGATGGTGATGTTGGTCTCGCCATTTTCGGCCCCCTCGGACCAGTTTGAACCATCGAGCTGGGCAACGCGGACGCGGTAGGCGGAGGCACCGGGAACGGTATTAAAGGTATAGGAGGAGGGGCTGCCGGCGACGGGGGAGCTGGAACCGCCGGGCACGGGCATGGAAAAGCTTGGCGCATAGTCCCACTTAACGTTGTCGAGGTTCTGGGGGACGGAGATGGAATCGGTAAAGGTGGTGATACCGGGCCCGCTGACGGTGAGAGTATAGGTTCCGGCCTGATTGGGGAGGGGGATAGCGTAACCGCCGGAGGCGGAGGTTTCGGCGTAGAAGGAGGCGCCCTCGACCTCGATGCGGATGCCGTGGAGGCCCTCGCCGAGGCTGTAGAACTGGTCGCCGTCGATATCGAGGTAGGAGACGCCGGTGAGGAAGGGGACATCCATGCCGGTGGAGGAGACCTGCCGGGCGAAGACCTGGGTCACGAGGATGGGCCCGACATCGGAAAAGGGCGAAGAGGGAGCAATGATCTGGGTGCCGGGAGGTCGCTCCGACTGGTCGCGGTTGCCGAGGTGAACACCGATCCCGGCTTCGCGGCGGCCGTTAGAGTGAATGGCTCCTCGGTGTCCGGCGGGGCTTTGAATTCCGCCGGGTCCGTTCCCCCAATCAATATTAAACCCGGCATGGCCGTGCCAGACGGAGTCGGAGGCGGCAAAGACATTTTCGGCGGAGCCGAAGGCATCGTAACCCTGGTGCTCGATCCGGGTGCTATGCTTTTCGGCAACGCTGTTGGGAGAGATGGCGTTGGAAGAGCTTTCGTGTCCCTGGAAGACGCTGATAAACATGTCTTCGCTATGAAGGCGGGAGGCCTCGATGAGCAAGGGATTGAAGGCGAGGGGCATCTGGCTGTTCCCGTTCGAGGCCTTAAGGGAAGTGAACTGGGTGGCCATGAGGGCGAGGTCGACGTTGAAAAAGTCGATGGAATCGAGGACGTCGGGATCGGTGGTATTGGTAAGGCGGTCGACCTCGTCATCGATGCTGGCGCGGGCCTGATTGATGAACTCGAGAAAGAGTTGTTCTTCGTCGGTGGGGTCGCCATGGGGGTAGGGGGACTGCGCGGGAAGGTAGAAGGGGAGGGCGACTAAAAAAATGCTGATCGTGGGGAGGAGCGAACGGAACGCTTTCATAATAATCTCTTAAAATCGGGATTTCCTTCAAGAAGGCAACTTTGGATTCCGGAGAGTTAGGGAAGGGGATACTTTTAACGGATTTTTGAATTAGGGAAAAAGGAAAGCCCTTCCCGCACAACGGGAAGGGCTTTCGAGTGACGGTATTTGAACAAAGAGGATCAGAAAATGGCGGTTAGGCTGAGGAAGCCGTTGATGCCCGGCTGGGTGTTGCGGTCGGAGGAGGAGACGCCGTGGCCTCCGCCGCGCCGTGCAGTGGACCAGAGGTAGTAGGTTTCGTCGGTAATGTTGCGGATGCCGCCGTTGATTTCCCAGTGTTGGTTGAGGCGGTAGAAGGCGGTCCAATCGAGGAGGAAGAGGGAGTCGACCGGTTCGAAGGCCCCGGCATTGGTGGTTTGGTTGATATCGTCGACCTCTTTCTCCCCGATGAAGGTGGCGGTAAGCCGAGAGCCCCAGGCATCTTCAGGCGAGCGGAAGCCGAGGTAGGCGACGGCCTTCCAGGGGTCGACGGTGTTAAGGGGCTGGTCGATGTCGGTCTGGTTGCCCTTGGTCCAGGAGAAGGAGAAGCCGGACTCGGCACCGGTGGGGATGCCGGCGGTGCCGGTGGAGCGGTAATCCCAGCGCAGCTCGGCACCGTAGATTTCGACTTCGGCACGGTTGACGGTTGTGAGGACGTCCGGTTCGGGGTCGGGGTTGTCCTCGACGAGGACGTTGCTCTCGAGGAAGTCCTTATACTCATTATAGAAGAGAGCGAATTGAAAGGCGTGCTCGGGTCGCGCGAGTTGGAAACCGGCTTCAAAGCTATTGGATTGCTCTTCCTGGAGGTCGGGATTGGGAACGACAATGAAGTCGGTTCCGTGGGTGAAGACTCCGTTCAACTCCTCGGCGGTGGGGTTGCGGATGCCCCGGCTGACGGTGAAATAGGTATTGGTCTGCGGAGTCCAGCGATAGAGGGCGGAAAAGCTGGGAGCGATTGCGACGTTGTTGTAATCGACCGCTTCGACGGAGACAGTGGTGCCGGGAATAATAGTACGGTTGAGGAAGGCCGCGGTGTTGGTGGGGGAAACATCGTAGGCGTCAAACCGAAGGGCGGGTGTGAGGGTCCAGCGCTCCTCGGCCCCGAGGCTGATAGTGTCCTGGACGAAGGCGCCGATGCGCAGGACGTCGGAGGGGGCCATGCCGATGCGGTCCTCGCTCGTGGAGGATCCGTCGGGCTGAAAATCGGTGCGCAAAAACTCTGACTTCACCTCGCTCTGGGAGACTTCGGCCCCGTAGCGGAGTTCGTGGAAGGCCCCGGCGGCGCTGAAGAGTTTCTCAGCCTGGAAATCGAGGCCGAAGATCTCGGTCTGATAGCGGATGTCGTTGCGGCGATCCCGGGGGGAGGGAAACGGTCCGAATTGAAGGGTTCCCTGTTGGACATTGAACGAGGCGGCCTCGGAATCCTGATAGTAGGCCTGCCAGGTGAACTGATCGGCGAGAGGGGAGCCACCATCCGGTTGGTGGAAGCCTTCAAGGGAGAGACGGAGTCGGTCGCGGGACTCATCGAGGGTGATGGTGTCATTGACGATAGCACCTCCGAAGAAAACGCCTTCGGCGGCATCGCCATCGGTGAAGCTGGAAGAGCTGAAGAAGTCGACGGTCCCGAGGAGCCGCCAGGTGTCGCCGCGGACGCCACCCTTGAGGATGGCAGCATGGCTGTCGTAATCCTGGGGATTGACCGGGTCGTTGCCGTTATTCTCGCGCTCGGAGGCGGTGCGGTAGCTGTAGATGAGGCTGGCGGCGCGGTTGCCATCGCCGACGGCGGCGGCGAGCCGATTGTTGATGCTGTCGTTGACGGAGGCGTAGGTCACGGTGTTTTCGACCGCGGTCCCTTCCCACTCGGCACCGAGGAGAGCATCCGGGCCCATGGAACGGGTATCGACAACCCCGCCGAGGGCGTCACTACCGTAGAGACTGGAGTTGGAGGACTTGTAGATTTCCACCTGGTTGAGAACCGCAGGATCAAAGTAGATACGGCCGGGGCCGCCAGCTCCGAGGAAGGTCTGAGCGACGAAGTCCTCCGGCTGGCGGATCCCGTCAAAACGGATAGCCACACGGTTGCCCTCGAGGCCGCGGATGTTGACGCCTTGATCGCCGCCACCGAGATAGGGCACAAACCCACTCTGTCCCGCGAAATCAAAGGGGACGGAGACCCCGGGCTCATAAAGGAGGGCATCGGTCAGGGTGACCGAGCCACGGGCGCGGATTTCATCGGCGGTGATGGCGGCGGTGCTCCCCGGGGTTTCGAGAGTCGGCTCCTCGGAGCGGGTGGCGACAACGGTAACTTTGATATCGGCCGGAGTCGGCGAAGGGGTTGGCTCCTGAGCGTGGAGGCCTGAGCTCAGACCAAGGAGAAGGGCAGCGCCGGAGAGGGCGAGGCCTTGACGGCAGCAAAGATTGGGAATGTGACGCAGTATCATTGTTAGTCCTTAGAAGGGTTCGTTATTTTGATTATAGGGAAAAGGGGATTAGTTGGAGGGGCGGTGTTTTCCGCGGAGGTGTCCGTCGACTTGAATACCGGAGACGGTGTAGGCGGCACCGAAACCGAGGACGAGCCGCCCGGTTTGCGGGACGAGGCGGAAGAGGTGGAAATCCTTCATACCGGAGAGGGTATCGATGATTTCGCCGAAGCGCTGGTGGAACTGTTGCATGCGATCCTCGAAGGGAGGGGAATCGCGTTCGACGGGTTCGATGGTGCAGTCGAGGGTAAGGCGTCGCCGGGCGTAGAGGGAGGCAGCATCCTGCTCATCCTCGATCATCATGATGCTGGCGGCCTTGGCGGAGCGGAGGTTGCGGGTATGTTTGGCGAGGGTGCTGACGTAGATGTAGAAGTTGCCGACGTCGTCGCGGACAAAGGGCGAGTAGCTGGCATCGGCACCGCCCTTGGCATCGACGGAGGCGAGGATGAGGGTCTTGCAGTTCTCAAGGAGGGCCTCAAGCTCCTTCTGCTGTTGGACGGGCGCCTCAAGGGCGGCGACGGATTCTGAGGAAACAGATGCGTTCATAATGGTATTGGATGTTGTGTATGGATAAAAGGGAAGGGTGCCCCGGGGTGGGAGAGGAGGTGGGCGTGAACGTGGTAAACAGCTTCGATCGACTCGGTGGTAAGGGTTTCGGCGGGATCTCCGGCGGCGGCGATGCGTCCATCGGAGAGAAGGATGACGCGATCGGCGTAAGCGATGGCGAGGTTGAGGTCATGGAGGACGGCGCAGGCACCGAAGCCGTGGTCGCGAACGAGTTCCCGGACGGTCCGGAGAAGGGAGTGCTGATAGCGGAGGTCGAGGGAGGCGGTAGGTTCGTCGAGGAAGAGCCAGGGAGGAGTGGTGGATTCCCGGTTCTGGAAGTCCAACTGGGCGAGGACGCGTGCGAGGTGGACGCGCTGGCGTTCACCGCCGGAGAGGGTGGGATAGCGCCGGTGGCGCAGGGGGAGAAGCTCGACAGCGGCGAGGGCGGCCTCGGAGGCCTCGCGGTCGTGTGGGGACTCCCATCCGCTGAGGTGGGGGATGCGGCCGAGGAGAACGACCTCCTCGACGGAAAAGTCGAATTGGAGAAAGGAATGTTGGGCCATGACGGCGCGCCGTCGGGCAAGGGCTCGTGGAGGGAAGTCGGAAAGGGGCTTGCGGTCGAGGAGGACGGAACCGGAATCGGGCTTGAGGGAGCCGGTGAGGATACGGAGAAGAGTGGACTTGCCGGCACCATTGGGACCGAGGATGACCGTGAATTGACCGGACTGAAGTTCGAGATCGACCTTGTCAAGAATAGCGCGTGAACCGCGGGTGAGGCAGATCTGTTCGGCGGAAAACATTTTAGAAGGCACCGTGGCGTCGGCGTTGGATGAGAAGACCGAGAAAAACAGGTGCCCCGATGAGGGCGGTGAGGATCCCGATGGGGAGTTCGGCGGGGGCGACGAGGTTGCGTGCGCCGATATCGGCGAAGAGAAGAAGGCTGGCACCCCAGAGCGCGCTGGCAGGGAGGAGGAAGCGGTGGTCGGGCCCGATAGCGGTGCGGATCATATGTGGGGCGACGAGAGCGATGAAGCCGATGCCTCCGCAGAGGGCAACGGTGGCGCCGACGACGGAGGCGGAGAGGAGGATGAGCCGACGTTTGACGCGCGGGACGTCAATCCCGAGGTGGACGGCTTCCTCTTCGCCGAGGAGGAGGGCGTTGAGGGGGCGGGCAAAGCGGGGCAGGACGAGGAGGGGAATGAGGATGAAGAGGAGGGCGGGGAGGAGGAGTTCCCAGTTGGCACGCCCGAGGGAGCCGAGACCCCAGAAGGTGAGGGTGCGGAGTTCCTCGTCGGTGGCGATAAAGGTCATGAGGCCGATAACGGCACCGCCGAGAGCGTTGACGGCGATACCGACGAGGAGCATGGAAACGAGGTCGACCTGACCTTGCGAGATGGAAAGGCGGTAGATGAGGAGGGTCATGAAGACGGCTCCAATCATGGCGGCGAGGGGAACGGCATAGAGGCTGAAGGACTCAAGGAGGGCGGGAGGCAGCAATCGGACACCGAGAACGATCATGAGGATAGCGCCAATGGCACCGCCGCTCGTGACCCCGATGATGCCCGGGTCGGCGAGGGGATTGCGGAAAACGCCCTGCATGGTGGCACCGGCCATGGCAAGACCGCCGCCGACGAGGATGGCGAGAATGACGCGGGAAAGGCGGATATCCCAGACAACAACGGATTCGGCATGAGAGACCTCGGCAAAGGCCGGACCGCCGAATTTGGAGAGGAGGATGGAGGCAACTTCGTGGAGTTGCAATTCCATGGGCCCGGTGGAGAGCCCGATCAAGACGGCAAGGGGGATGAGGAGGGCGAGGAAGAGGAGCAACCACGGGCGCAGGGCGGCGCGTCGGTCCCCCTGGGTGTCGGGACGGAGGCGGCGAAGCCCGGCGAGTGGCTGAAGGGTGCGTTCCATGGAAGCGACAATCGGGACGTTACGGCTGCGGATAAAAGAGACGGGCAAGTTCCGAGGCAGCGTCGCCGGTGCGGGGGCCGAAGCTGAGGAAGGTGCTGAGATCGATGAGGTGGACGCGACCGGCGCTCGTGCGGGCCACTGTGGTGAGGCCGAGGTCACGGAGACGCTCGAGGGGGTCGTCCCCCTCGGAAGGTTGGTGGGAGGCGATAAGGATGATATCGGGGGCCACGGTAAGGATGGCTTCCTCGGAGACGGGTTTGTAACCGTTGTAACCGGAAAAGACGTTCTGTCCTCCGGCGATGCCGATCATGCCCGCGGCCTGGGTGTCCTTGCCGGCGGCCAGAGGGAGGCCGTTATTCCCCATAATGAAAGCGACGCGCGGGGCCCCGGTAGATCCACCGAGGGCTTCGAGGGGGCGCAGCTTTGCGGAAATACGTGCCCAGAGACGGTCGGCCTCGTCCTCAAGACGGAGTGCTCCGGCAATCTGGTCGATGGCCCGGCGGAGGCTCTCAAGGTCATTGGGATTCGGGACGAGGACAAGGGGGATCCCGCTGTTTTCAAGTTGGCTGGCGGCGGCGGGCGGACCGAGACGGGTGGTGGCGATGATGAGGGAGGGATTTAAACTGAGGACGCCCTCGGTTCCGATTGCACCGACATAGCCGACCTGAGGAAGTTCGCGGGCGGCCTCGGGGTAGAGGCTGGATTGATCCACGGCGACGATGCGGTCGCCCGCGCCGAGGGCGAAGGCGATCTCAGTGACCGGTCCACCGAGGGTGATGATCCGGTCGGCAGCAAAGAGGGGCTGAAAGGAGCCAAAAACAAGCGCGAGGAGACTGAAGAAAAGATCAGGCTTCATCGGAGTGGGAATCGGGAAGGTCAGGTTGGAACGGCAATTCAAGTTCGAGGGCGGTCTTATGGTTCTTCTGATAAAAGCGACAGTGAGCAGCCGCATCCTGACGCTCAAGGCACGCCCCGGCGAGCAGCGATTCCCGCAGGTGCAGGTTAAAGCCGGGATCGAGGATGTTGAACCAATCGTCCATGGGCACGAGGCGGGAGGGACGGTGGCGGACGGCCATCTGTCCTGCCGCGTTGGCCGCAGTGAGGACAACGGTTTTTTCGAGGCGGGCGGCCTCTTCGAGAAGGAAGCGGAGAACGGCGGGGTCGAGGCGACCGCCGTTTTCGGCCCCGGTCGATTCGCCGATGGCTCGAACCGGTGCGGCGGCCTCGATTTCTAGAAATTCCGGGCGTTCGGCAAGGAAGAACGGTTTAAGCGCAGTATCGAAATTTTGGATACGTTTTTTGTTTTTCAGGTAGAGTTTGAGAACGGCCTCTCCGCGGCGGTCAAAAAGTTGCAGGCTGCGCGGCGGACCCTGTTCCGTTTTCAGGAAGAAGGCGAAGCGGCATTGGTCCATCCGCAGCCGGATCGACAACTCGGGGGCTTCCAGC
Organism: uncultured Opitutales bacterium; assembly: GCA_964417945.1. Classification (GTDB taxonomy): domain Bacteria; phylum Verrucomicrobiota; class Verrucomicrobiia; order Opitutales; family JABSRG01; genus CAYQKH01. Next base: position 1,747 of record CAYQKH010000094.1, on the reverse strand, counting down.
TCAAGAAAGGTGTCGTCCCGGTGCAGATTGGAAAGCGTAGTATCGGCCTCGAGAACGGTCGCCTCATTGCGAAGGAGCCACATCGAACGGCCGACTCCGGCGGCAGCCCACAACCATTCTTCCGCGCGGGTGATGGGGAGGAACTCCACCTTCTCTGACCCGGCTCCGCAGGCGACAAATTCCGCCTCGGTGCAATCAAGGGCGGCAGCCATTTCACGGGACCGTTTTTTTTCACCGGTGGCGACTTTTTCCTGCCAACGGGTAAAAAGCGATCGCAATGGTTGGACGTTGGCACTTGCTCTCATGAGGTAATTTTTCTTACAAGACTGAGACTCCGTATCAAGAAAAAATATGAATGAAGGACAGATCCTGGAATTTTTCAGCAAACTGGGCTGGATGGGTGGGCCGTTACTATTGACGAGCGTGGTGGCGTTGGCGTTAGCGGGAGAGCGCACCTGGTTTTTCTGGCGCTGGCGCGGGCGAGCAGGTGAATTACGCAAGCGGCTGCGGGAGCCTGTGGAGAGAGGGGATATTACGGGGGGGGTATCGTCGATAGCGGAAATGGGGACGCCTTTAGCGCCGGTAGCGCGGGTTTGGCTGGAGCACGTGGAAGCGGGGTCGGCAACGCGGAAGACATTATCGGAGAATGCGTTTCAGGTCTGGCAATCGCGTGCGAAGGGCCCGATCAAGACGATGGGGACCCTGGCGCAGATCGCGCCGTTGCTGGGTCTGACGGGGACGGTCTTGGGACTGGTGGAAGCCTTCCAGGTGATTGAGAAAACGGAGGGAGCGTTGAGCCCGGATTTACTGGCGGGGGGGATTTGGGAAGCACTGCTGACGACGGTGTTTGGAATGTTCATCAGCATCCCGCTAATTATCCTGATCCGGATTTTCAACGGGCAGCTGGAGTCGATAATGCGCGAGGCGCGGGATTTGTATTCGTGGCTGGAGGCGTGCCGTTCGGCGGGGATGCTATCGGGCGGGTTTCGACGCGAGGCGGTCCGGGAGACGGCATCGGCGGAAGTGGAGCGATGAACGAGGATTTTCTGCAGGACGGGATGGATCCGGATGAAAGCGTAGAGGTGGGTTTAACCCCGCTGATCGACGTGGTTTTTCAGTTGCTAGTGTTTTTCATGCTGACGAGCAGCTTCACGGCACCCGCGCTGCAGCTGTTGCTTCCGCAGTTGGAGGCGGAAGACGCGGGCCGGGTCCCAGAGGCGTTGCTGGTAGAGATCGAGCCTGCTGGGGGGTTGTATTTAAACGGGCAACGCCTGGAGCGGGAGGAAATCAAAGCCTTTGTCGAAGGGGAACGGCAAGCGGAGCAGTCGGTGGAGGCGGCGGCAATCCGGGCGGATGGGAAGGCACCCTACGAGCGGGTCCTAGAGGTAATGCAGGCCTTGAGCGAGGCGGGCATCCAGCAGATTCACTTCGTCTATGAGCCGGAGGAGCAGCGATGAAAGGCAGTCCCTTTCGCATGGGCGGAGGGTTCCCGAGCGGATCGTTGGGGAAATGGGGGCTTTGGCTGGGACTGTCGCTCGGGCTGCACTGGTGGGGGGTGGGAACACTGGGACCGTTAGCGGTGCGCGAACCATCGATTTCGTTGGAGGAAGGGCGGACCCGGCTAGAGAGTACTATTTTGACGCTGCCGCGGGAACCGGAGCCCGAACCGGAGGCGACAATTCCGGAGCCCGAGCTGGAAGTTTTGACGGTTGAAAATGCGGTTCCAACGGTGGATCCGCGCCATCCG
>CAYQKH010000093.1:0-12070 GCA_964417945.1 uncultured Opitutales bacterium | reverse complement strand
TAGGGAAGGATTTTTTCCTCGAGATCGCCGGGGAGGAAGCCAAGGGCCTCACCGGCCTCGACGGCTGGCCGGGTGAGGATGATTTTTTCGACCTCTTCATTGAGGAGGGCCTCGAGTGCGCAGGCCATCGCGAGGAATGTTTTCCCGGTCCCGGCGGGACCGGCACCGAAGATGACGGTGTTCTTATGGATGAATTTGAGGTAGCGCTTCTGGTTGACGGTCTTAGGGACAATGGACTTTCGGCGGACGCGGATAACGAGTGGGTCTTCGAAGAGTTCCTTGAGTTCGTCGACCCGTCCGAGGCGGACGGTTTGAAGCATATATTCGAAATCGGAGTTCCGGATTTTGAGCCCCTGGGTGCGGCCTTCCTCAAGGTAGACGAAGAGCTGGCGGGTTTTCTCAAGGGCCTCGCGGCTGCCGTCGATCTTCAGCCAGTCATCGCGGGAGACGACCTCGACGTGGAGGGACTTCTCAATTTTCTGGAGGTTTGCTTCGTCGCCGCAGTAGAGCTGAGAGAGCAAGCGCGGGCTATCGAATTGGAGGGTTTCCGAGGGCATGAGGGGGCAGTTCCGGGAGAGTCGGCAGAAGAATCTTCGTGTTTTCTTAAGTTGGGAAAGGGATCCGCATCAAGCCTGGAAACCGCTCAAGTGAATTGGAGGAGGCGGTCGTAGATGGCCTGGAGGGATTGGGGAAGGACACGGGTATTACCGAGGACGGGCATGAAGTTCGTGTCGCCATTCCAACGGGGAACGATGTGGGCATGGAGATGGGAGGGGATGCCGGCGCCCGCGGAGGATCCGAGATTAAACCCGATATTGTAGCCGTCGGGGTTCAAGGCCTTCTGGAGGAGGCCTTTGCCGTAGGTGATGGATTCCATGAGATCGGCGCGCTCCTCCGGGCGGAGGTCGTCGAGGTCAGGGACTTCGCGGTAGGGCAGGACGAGAAGGTGTCCGGCATTGTAGGGAAACCGATTCAGAATGATGAAGGAATGCTCCCCCCGATGAAGGATATGGGCTTCCCGATCATTCCCCGAGTCCAATGCTTTGAGAAAGGGATTCACTCCCTCGGGTCCGGGCTTCGGGCCCTCGATATACTCCATGCGCCAGTATGCGTGAAGGTGATTCATAAGGCGGGATCCTAGAGAGGATGGAGGACCGGTGCAAAGCGCAATTCGGGGTTGAAGCGTCTCCTCCAAAAGGCTTGAAGCGGCGGGGGGGCGGTGCTTTGGTGGCGAGACTGGCCGACTTTCATGAGCACGAATGCATCAAAAGGTTATTTTTCCCTGTCAATCCCTCAGCAATGGGCGGGCTGGATGCTGACCGGCTTCGGGTTGTTTGTGATCTGGGACCAGACTTATTGGTGGACCGGCCGGGAGGACTACAGTTTTGGTTTCCTCGTTCCGGTTTTCGTGGGCTACGTGCTTTTCGAGCGGTGGCCGCTTCTCCGGCAGGCGTTGGTGGAAGGGCGAGAGGACAAGGCGGGAGCGGGGGAGAGTCCGGCCTGGTTGCGGATTGCGCTGGATATCGTGGCAGGTTTGGTCTTCGTATTGGCGCTCCTCTGCCTCGGTTTCGGCAGCCTGCTCCGGGCGACACAGGGACCACAGGTGCCGGCTTCGTTGTCGATCGCGTGGGGGTATTGTTGGATGATTCTCTCGGTGGTCACTCTATTCAGCGCGCAGCGGAGCGATGGTTCACGCCTGCAGGTGAAGGAGCGCCTGAAGCTGACGACGCTCTTCATCTTTCCGGCGTTGATCTGGCTGATCTCGGCGCCACTGCTGAATTTTCTGGAACGGGGCCTCAGTCTTTTTCTGTTGAGCAAGGTCGCGGCGGTGGTCTTTTTCCTTCTGGACTTGTTCGGCATGCCGGTGCAGCAGGAGGGAAATGTTTTATTGTTGGGGGTCTTGGAATCGGGGGAGCCGAACCGGGTCCTGGTTGAGGATGCCTGCTCGGGAATCCGCTCCCTGATGGCCTGCCTGTTTGCCGGGAGTTTCCTCTCCGCAGTATTTCTCGACCGCCTGTGGAAGAAAGTGCTGCTGGTTGGGTTGTCGATGGCTTTCGCCTTTCTGATGAATATTCTGCGAAGCCTATTTTTAACGTTGTGGGCGCTGAACAATGGGGCGGGGTCGATCGAAGGGGCGGTGCATGATGTTACCGGTTACGCGGTCCTCGGGTTGACCTGCCTCGGGTTGATCGCTCTGCTGCCGATTATTAATTTCAAGTATGAGTTTAAGGGCGGCGCGGAGGATGAGGAAGGGGGCATGGTTTCCCCCGGCTGAGTGTTTCGATAAAAGTTACGACCGAGCGATCCGTTGAAGCTATGGAAAAGATGAAGATTCTGATGGTAACGCCGGAAGTGGCTCCCTACGTCAAAGTAGGGGGCTTGGCTGATATCGCCGGCTCTCTGCCGAAAGCGCTGGGGGCGCTCGGGCATGATGTGCGGGTAGTGTGTCCTCTCTACGGATTTCTCGACTCAACGAGGTGGAAGACCCATGACGGGCCCCTGATCGTCCCGATGGGGCCGGAGGTGATGTATGCTGGGGTGGTGGAGACGGTGTTACCCGGGAGTAAGGTGCCGGTCTATTTTATCGACCATCGACATTTTTTCGACCGCCACGAAGTTTACGCAGGGCCCTGGGGCGACCATGCGGATAATGGGGAGCGTTTTTCCTTTTTCAGCCGGGCCTCGCTGGAGCTCTGTCGGCATCTGAACTGGATCCCGGATGTGTTCCACTGCCACGACTGGACGTCGGGATTGCTTCCGGTTTACCTGAACACAACACAGCGGAGCACGGAGCTTGGGCGATGCGCGACGGTGCTGACGATCCACAACCTGAAATTTCAGGGTATTTTTCGCTCCGAGCTTTTATCCTTCGCGGGCCTTCCTCGGGAAGTTTTCCGAACGGACGGACTGGAGTGCATGGGGTCGCTGAATATGATGAAGGGAGGGCTCTACCACAGCACGAAGCTGTCCACGGTGAGCCCCACCTATGCGACAGAGATCCAGGGACCCGAGCGTGGGGAAGGCCTGAACCATGTCCTGAAGTTTCGCGGGGCGGATCTGGTGGGAATTTTGAACGGGATCGACGTTGCGCTATGGGATCCGGCTACAGACGGGGCACTGGCGGCACCCTTTGGGCCCGACGACCTCGCCGGAAAAACGCAATGCAAGCTTGCGCTGCAGGAGGAATTGGCACTTGAGGTGGATGAAGGAATCCCGGTCTTCGGGCTGGTCTCGCGCCTTTATGACCAGAAGGGTGTTGACCTGGTTGCGGATATTGCGGACCGAGCGCTATCCGCGATGCGGATTCAGCTGGTGATCCTCGGCTCGGGAGATTCAGGAATCGCGGGCCGGTTAGCGGCAGCAGCGGCACGGCATCCGGGAAAGATGGCGGTGCGAATCGGTTTTGACGACGGCCTGGCGCGGCGGATTTACGGGGGCAGCGATTTTTTCCTGATGCCGAGCCGCTTCGAGCCCTGCGGCCTGGGACAGATGTATGCGATGCGCTATGGGAGCCTGCCGGTTGTCCGCTCCACGGGTGGCCTTGCAGACACGGTGGATCCTTATGTGGAGGGGTTGATGCTGGGATCGGGATTCCGTTTTGAGCTGCCCACGGCGGATGCCTTCTACTATGCGGTGGGATGGGCTTGCTCAACGTTTTACGATCGCCCCGACGAGCTTCGTTCACTTAGACATAACGGCATGCAAAAGGACTTCTCCTGGGGTCAGTCGGCCCGGCGATACGTGAAGCTCTTCCAATGGGCGGTCGACGCTCGAAAAGGCCCGGTTACCCTGTCCGCGGCACCCCGGGGCTGATGCGGTGGGGTTCAGGCTTGTCAGTCTAAAATGCAACCCCGTAAGATGAGAAGTTTGTTTGCTTTTTAATCCTCCTTCGACTGAGACCCCCATCCGTGATGGCCCGATTGCAGCGCAGTGCCAAACGAATTTACAGCCCTTCTGCCCTGGAGTTCTGGTTTCAGAAGCTGGGAGAAGACTGGGAGCCCCATTTTACGGAATCGGCGTTGGCACGGGGGCGGGATTACTACACCAGCGGCATCATTCGCGAAGTCGAGCTGGGTGCGGAGGACGCCATCATCCACTGCAAGGTGGAGCAGGAGGCTTTTTATGCGTTAATCGAGTGGGACTGTGACACCCTGAAGGTAAGGGGCTCGCTGGAATCCAGGGAGGTAAACGAAGCGGTCGCGGCGGCGGGACTCTACGAAATTGAGGAATTGGTTGCGGACGAGGTCGATCCGCTTGGTCCCGGTCGATCGCAGGAGAAGACGGAGGCCAACGGGGCCGGGAAGGAAAAGGAAGCGGAGCCGCCGGACCCGTCTGCGGCGGAATCCGGCCCGCGACGACACTTGGAATTGGACCTGAGCGGATCGGAGCTGGGACTGGTGGTGGAACCTTACTGGATGAACGGGATGCGCAAGCGAGTTCCGGCTCTGAAGGAGGGGATCGATCCTGGACCCGGCGGGGTCAGCAAAGGCATCGGGGATCGCGAGGAGCTGGTGCGGCTGACGGGGCTGGCCCACAAGGCCGGTTTTGAATACCGTTCGCGAAAGGGCGATTTTGTCCTGAAAGATCCAAAGCGGATCCCCCGATTCCTGAGCGAAAATCTTGAAACCTGGGAGAAGATTTTCTCGGTTGCGCTGGATCGGGAAGCAGAGCGATTACGCCGAGGCGTCCAACGGGCGCGGTTGGTCGGCAAGGCGCGGACCGGCCGAGCGGCGGACCGGATGGAGGTGCAGTGGCATTTACAAGTGGGCGACACTCTTTTGCCTGACGGGGTCGCCCTCAAACTGGCCCGGCGGGGAAGCGGGATTAACCTCGTACCCGGGGTCGGCCTTGTGGAGCTGGGTGAACCGGAGGCGGAGTCGATTGAGGAATGGCAGGCGTTCACTCGAGAAGGCGCATGCGGTGAATGGCCGCGATACATGCTTTTATCCCTCTTTACGGAGAGCGTGGACCAGCTGGATATGGAAGGTTCCCTCGAAGACTGGCTGAGCCGGGTTGAAGGCACCCTTGAGAGCAAATGGAACCCACCGGGCTTTCTCCGGGACTACCAGCGAAAGGGGGTCGAATGGATGGCCGACCAATGCGAGCTGGGATGCCACACCCTCCTTGCGGATGAAATGGGCCTGGGAAAAACCTTGCAGGTGCTTGGTTTGATCGAGACCCGAGCGCTGGAGGGCGAGGCGGCAGAACGGCCCCACCTGATCGTCTGTCCCGCGAGCGTTGTTCCTGTCTGGCGGAATGAGATCCAACGCTTCTTTCCTGGTAAAGAGATTGAGGAATTAAAAAGCGGCCATGATTTCGAGCGGATTCGGGTTGGCCCGGGTACGATCTGGATCGCCAGCTACACCCAACTCCGGCGCCACCGTCACCAATTAGGGGAGACCGCCTTCGGCTACGCGGTTCTCGACGAAGCTCAGCAGATCAAGAATCCGGATGCAAAGGTGAGCCAGACGTGTATGCAAATTCAGGCCGCGCACCGGATTGCGATGACCGGCACCCCACTGGAAAACCGGCAGCTTGATCTCTGGAGCCAGTTCCGTTACCTGATGCCGGGCCTTTTGGGAAGTCGGAAACGCTTTGAGGAAAAGGTGGCTGCGGATCATTCAGGAGAGTTCCGGAGCCGACTGAGCGAGCAGATCCGGCCCTTCATTCTCCGCCGGACGAAAGAGGCGGTGGTCCGTGAGTTGCCACCCAAGGTGGAGATGGATTTAAGCTGTCCCCTTTCCGAGCTGCAGGTGAAGCGCTACCGCAGCCTGACGGATGCGGCCTTGAACGAGCTGGGGGACAATATCGACAATGCGGTGGAGAAGGACTCGATGCACTTCTTCGCCTTGCTGACGCGCCTGCGGCAGGTCTGTTGTGATCCGGGGTTGCTTCCGGAGGAGGAGTGTGACGCCTCCAACAGCGGGAAGATCCAGTCCCTCCTGGGGAAGGTTGAGGAGGTCCTTGAGAGCGGGAGCAAGGCGGTAATCTTCAGCCAGTTTACAGGCTTTATCGATCGGATCCACGAAGCTTTGAGCGAACGATTCCCCACGACACCGATAGACGAGCTTACGGGCAAGACCCGGGACCGGGATCGTCCGGTGAAGGCCTTTCAGGAAGGGAAGGGCGGTAGGCTGATGCTGGTCAGCCTGCGGGCGGGGGGGGTCGGGATCACGCTTCATGCGGCGGACTACGTCTTTCTCATGGACCCCTGGTGGAACCCGGCGGTCGAGGCGCAGGCGATCGACCGGGTCCACCGGATCGGGCAGGAAAAGCCGGTTTTTGTTTACCGGATGGTAACAGAGGGCACGATAGAAGCCCGGATCATGGATCTGAAGCAGGAGAAAAAGGATTTATTCGACCGGATGCTTGGCGACCTTGAAGGAGTCAAAGGGATCCGGGAGTCCTTTCATTCTTTGTCCCAGTTGGTGTCCCTGGAATCGGGAGACCGCCCTGAATAGCGCGCGCCGAATTCCACGTTTTTCTGTTTTTGGCGCTGCCCTGAGCGCGCTCCTCATCCGAAATCACTTGCGGAAGCAATCGGTGGGTGCCACGTATTGATCGCTTTTTGAATATGTCTATCGATTCTCCATACCTGACGATTCATGCGGAAATCGCCCAAGACCCCAGGCGGTCAGCTGAAATTGATCCCAAGTTTATCGAGTTCGAGAACTACAGTTTTTTCTACGGGAAGAAACAGGTGCTGAAGGACCTCTCTCTTGAAATCCCGGAGCGTCGAGTGACGGCTTTCATCGGTCCTTCCGGTTGTGGGAAGTCGACATTGATCCGCAGCCTCAACCGGCTCAACGAGTTGGTTGAAGGGGCGTGGCAGCAAGGGGATATCCGGATCCAAGGAACGAGTATCTTCTCAAATCAGACGGAGATTATTTCCCTTCGTCGGCGGGTCGGAATGATTTTCCAGCGATCCAACCTGTTTCCCAAGTCGATTTACGAGAACGTGATTTATGGGCTGAAGATTTTGGGAAGGCACGAGAAAGAGACGATGGACGAGGTGGTGGAAGGGAGCTTACGGAGCGTGGCCTTGTGGGACGAAGTAAAGGACCGCCTTCATGAAAATGCCTTGAGTCTCTCGGGGGGGCAGCAGCAGCGGCTGTGTATCGCACGGGCGATCGCCAACGAGCCGCAGATTCTGCTGATGGACGAACCCTGCTCGGCTCTCGACCCTATTGTAACGGGTAAGATCGAGGAGCTGATCAACCAGCTGAAGAAACGGTTCACGATCGTGATCGTGACTCACAATATGCAGCAGGCGGCCCGGGTGTCGGATAAAACGGCGTTTTTTTATGAGGGAAAGCTTGTCGAATACCGAGATACCGAGGATATTTTTCTGAACCCTTTAAATCCGAAGACGGAAGCCTATCTTTCCGGACGGTTTGGTTAGGGAATCACAGCCAGAAAGCTGACCTATGAAACGCTATTTTCACAATGAACTGGAAGATCTCCGCTCCCAATTTGTCCTTTTAGGGGAGAAGGCGATCGACAGCGTCCGGATGGCTTCGCGGGGTCTGCTGGAGCAGGATTTGTATTTTTCGGAGAAGGTCCTGCAGATGGATGACGCGATTGACGACCTGGAGGTGGAAATCGACCGTGAGGCGATCCGCTACATTTCCCTGCGTGCGCCGGTAGCATCGGATCTCCGTCTTCTAACGGTGGCGATTAAGGCGAGCCATGACTTGGAGCGGGTGGGGGACGAGGCGACCAATATCGCGAAGCGCACGCGGAAGATCCAGGCGGAAGGACCGAATCCTGAGACGCTTGAAATCGGAGAAATGACGCGGATCGCGCTGGAGATGCTGCGCGATGCGTTGGACAGCTTCGTCGAGGAGGACTCGGAAAAGGCGATTGCGATCTGTCGTCGGGACAAGGAGGTGGATGATCGGGACAAGCGGAATTTCGCGGGTTTCGCCGAGCGGATGAAGGACGCGCCGGAGAACCTTGGTCCACTGCTGGAGATGGTCTTCATCTCCCGATCGTTGGAGCGGGTAGCGGATCACGCGACGAACATTGCGGAAGAGGTGGTATTCCTGCTCAGCGGACAGGAAAGAAAGGCGCAGGTTGCCCGGGGTTGAAGCGGGACCGGAAGCCAATGTTGACGTGTCGGATGAAAAAGAACTCTGCGTCTGGCTGCGCGATCTTTTTCCGGAAGAAGCGGGAATCGGGATACGGGCAATAAAAGAAATTTTAGGGGAAAACCGGATCCGGAGGGAGTGGCGGGAATCGATTCGGGGCTTTGCCCCGGTGCGTCAAAGAGAATTCCTCGCCGGGCGCTTGGCGGCGGAAGACAGTCTTGCGGCCTGGTTGCCCCGTGGAACCTACTCGATCGGGATTGGTGAGGGACGAGAACCGGTCTGGCCAGATGGGTTTTGCGGAAGCCTCTCCCACACGCGGGAATGGGCGGTGGCAGCGGGGGGCCGCAGGGAGGCATTGGGATCCGTCGGAGTGGATCTCGAAGACCCGACGCGGCTTTCCCCGAAGACTTGGCGAATGGTGTTGACCCCGGCAGAACAGGACTGGATTCACCTGCATATTCCGGAGCGGGATTGGAATTGGTGGGGGACGCTTATTTTCAGCCTGAAGGAGTGTTTTTACAAGTGGCAGTATCCGTTGACCGGTGCCTGGCTTGGTTTTCAGGAGGCTTCAGTGGAGTTGGAGGTCACTACGATGTGTGGATCGGCCCGTCTCCACACAATCGGGGAAGAGGGAGCTTACCCATTGGCTCGGCGGCGATACACACTGGGATACTGCGGCGACTCGCGGATGGTTTTAACCGGAATGTGGGGGCATCCCGATGGTTGAGCGGGAAGGCGGGCCCTTGCTGGTAACGGGTGCCACCGGTTTCATCGGGCGGCACCTGGTTCCGTTGTTGCTGGAAGCGGGGTATCCGGTCCGCTGTCTTGTGCGGGAACAGAGTCGAAAGCGTGGGCAGCGCTACCTGCCAGTGGAAGCGGAGGTCGTCGAGGGCGACCTCTATGATGCAGCGGGGGTAAGGTCTGCGGTCGAGGGATGCGGGGGCGTGCTGCACCTGGCCTCACCCTCGGCCTGGGATCTGCTTGGGGATCCGATCGTGGAGGACAAGATCCTTGAGGGCGTGCGGAACGTCTTTGAGAGTGCATCCGGGTGCGGGGTGCGTCGCCTCCTCTTCGTCAGCTCCCTCGCGGCGTTGGGTCCTTCGCGGGAAAATCCAGTAACGGAATCGCAGCCAACGCCGATTCCACGCGGGCTATACTACGCCCACGGAAAGCGGAAAGCGGAAGACTGGCTACGGGAAGCGGCGGAAACGGCGGGGATGGAGACGGTCGTGATTTATCCCGGGGAGGTTTACGGTCCCGGAGACGACGATTTCGTTACCGCCGCGAACCTGGTGCGATTGCTGCAGCAGCGACCCCGGCTGGTCCCGGACGGGGGAACGGCGATCGTCCACGTAGAGGATGTGGCGCGGGGGATCGTGGCCGCCTGGACCAAAGCGCCGGCGGGCTCAAGCTACCTCTTTGCGGGAGACAACCTGCGGTTGAAGGAGCTCGGGGATCGGACCTTGCGAGCGGCGGGGAAACGGGGACACTACGGCGTCCTGCCATGGGTTCTCCTCGCGGTTCCGGTATGGCTGGAGCGGGCCCTGGGGCTGCGTTTGGGATTGGATGCCCCGGTCCTGGAATATGCCCGCTACCGCTGGTTCGCGGATGGGGAGAAAGCCCGTGAGGAGCTTGGCTTAACGTTTCGTAACGCCGACGGGATTTTGGAGCCCACGCTTCGATGGTTGTTGAGGCGCTACGAAAGCGGTATGGAAGGAGGGTCATGACGCAGCTTAAGCGAACCAGTCCGGCCCCGGTGGTTATTGGTTGGAAGGAGGTGGTGGACCTGCCGGAATGGGGAGTCCGCTCCCTGGTGGCGAAATCCGATACCGGAGCACGGAGTTCGGCCCTGGATGTAAAGGGGGTGCAGGAAGTGGAGGACAATCGCGTGGAGTTCGACCTAATCCTCGACCGAAAGAACCGCCGACAGACCACTCGGGTGCGCGCCGAAATCCTGGAAAAAGTGCGGGTGCGCTCCAGCAACGGGAAGGTCCAGGAGCGTTTCAAGGTGCGCACCCAGATCAAGATTGGCCGCGTTCGCAAGGACGTGGACTTCAGCCTCGTATCGCGGCAACGGATGATTTGCCGGGTCTTACTGGGGCGGAAGGCGCTGGCCCCGGAATTCCTGGTTCATCCGGAGGAAAAGTATCTGCAGAGCAAACGCCGACGAGCGAGCGTAAGTCTTTTACCTAAACATAAACGGCATATCAGCCGAACCCGAAAGTAGACCGATGAGCAACCAGAGATCCTTAAAAATCGGAATTCTGTCCCGTGGCCCGCGAAGTTACAGCACCCGACGTTTACGTGAGGCGGCGTTGAAGGCGGGTCACAAGGTCCGCATCCTCGACACCTTGCGTTTTGGAATGTATGTTGAATCGAAGAACCCGGACCTCTCCTACGCGGGGAAGCCACTGTCGTCATACGACGCGGTGATTCCGCGGATCGGTGCCTCAATATCCTTTTATGGTGCGGCGGTGGTCCGGCAGTTTGAGCAGATGGGGATTTTCGCCCTGAATACCTCGGCGGCGATTTCGATGAGCCGGGACAAGTTGCGGTCTCTGCAGATTCTGAGTCGTCACAACATCGGGATCGCGAAATCGGCCTACGTGACACGGAAGTCGGATGTCTTGCCGGCGATCGAGGAGGTGGGGGGAGCACCAGTCATCATCAAGCTTCTGGAAGGGACGCAGGGGGTGGGAGTGATCCTGGCGGACAGCGTGAAGATTGCGGAGGCCATCATCGAGACCCTGCAGAGCACCCGACAGAATGTTTTAATCCAGAAGTTTGTTTCGGAGAGCAAGGGGAAGGACATCCGCGCATTTGTGATCGGGGATCGCGTGGTGGCGGCAATGCGGCGCCGTGCCCAGGGAGGAGAGTTCCGCAGCAACGTGCATCGTGGAGGCATCGTGGAGGCGGTTGAGCTGGATGCGGATTACGAGCGGACGGCGGTGCGGGCCGCCCAGATCATGGGGCTGCGGGTTGCGGGGGTGGATATGTTGGAAGGACAGGAGGGGCCGGTCATCATGGAGGTCAACTCCTCGCCGGGGTTGGAAGGGATTGAAGCGGCTTCGGAAATAGACGTAGCGGGCGAGGTCATCCATTTTCTCGCCGAGCACATTCGTTTCGGAGATCTTGACATCCGCCAGCGCCTGGCTTTCGCCCGCGGCTACGTTGTTTCCGAATTTACGGTAACGGATAAATCGCGGATCGCGGAGAAGAGCCTTGCGGAGTCGGGCCTGCGGGAGCGCGGGATCATGGTGATGAGCATCAACCGCAACGAGCAGCACTATCCCGCACCGAAAGGGAACGACGAGCTGCACAGCGGCGATATCCTCTTGTGCTATGGTCCGAAAACCGCTTTACAGGAGTATATCCCACTGTTGGAGCGAAAGCCGCGCAAACGTAAGCAGGCGGCAAAAAAGAAGAAATGAATGCCCTTCCGATTGGCCCGGCTACCATTTTGCCGGGAGAAAGCCAGGACCTCCGCTTAAAAATATCCGAAACTTACACGGGCGACGAAATCTTCCTGCCGATCCGGGTCTTGCGGGCTTCGGAGCCGGGGCCGACGGTTTTCGTCACGGCGGCAGTGCACGGTGACGAAATCAACGGAACCGGGGTGGTCCACGATTTGATGTTCCAGGAAGCGCTGAAATTACAGGCGGGGAGCCTCATTTTGATTCCGGTGGTCAACGTATTTGGGTTCGAGAACCATGACCGCTACCTACCGGATCGCCGGGATTTAAACCGGTCCTTTCCCGGCAGCGAGACCGGCAGCCTGGCCAGCCGGATTGCCCGCACCCTAATGCAGGAGATCGTTCTAAAATGCGATTACGGGATTGATCTGCATTCTGCGGCCTACCAGCGGACGAATTACCCGAATGTGCGAGGCGATCTGCGGGATAAGGGAGTGCGGAAACTGGCGCGTGCCTTTGGCTGCGCCCTCGTGGTGGACGGGCGCGGGCCGACGGGCTCGCTGCGGC
>CAYQKH010000092.1:0-12135 GCA_964417945.1 uncultured Opitutales bacterium | reverse complement strand
ACTGGAACCGCCAGCTCGATGTGGCCCATGCGCTCGCGGCGCACCCGGGCCACCGTGCACTCGATGCCAGTGCGCTCGTCGATCATACCCTTATACTTGATTCCTTTATACTTCCCGGCCTCGTAATCCCGGACCGGTCCAAAGATTCGCTGGCAGAACAAACCGCCGGGTTCAGGCTTGAAGGTGCGGTAATTGATGGTTTCGGGGTTTTTCACCTCGCCGTAAGACCATTCCCGGATCGTATCCGGGGAAGCGATGGAAATGGTGACGGCGTCAAAGACCTGGTCCTTGTTGAAACCGGCTGCTTGTTTGAATTGCGCTGCGTTACTCATGATTATGCTCTGTTCCTTCCCGATTAATTAAAGCTGAGGGCGTCTTCCTTCTGCAAGCGGACGTCCAGGCAGAGGCTCTGCATCTCCTTCATCAAGACGTTGAAAGACTGCGGAGTTCCCGCCTGGAGGCTGTTGTCGCCTTTGACCAATTGTTCGTAGATTTTTGTTCGTCCGTTGACGTCGTCGCTCTTGACCGTCAAGAGCTCTTGCAAGGTGTATGCCGCGCCATAAGCCTCCAAAGCCCAAACCTCCATTTCCCCAAAGCGCTGGCCGCCGTACTGGGCTTTTCCACCGAGGGGCTGTTGGGTGATCAGACTGTAGGGGCCAACCGCGCGGGCATGAATCTTTGCCGCGACGAGGTGGTTCAGCTTCAGAATATAAATATAACCGACGACCACTTCCTGGTCGAAAGGGCGACCGCTCAGGCCGTCGAAGAGCTGACTCTTACCGGAGTGTGGCAAGCCTGCCTCGTCGAGGTAAGAGCGCACCCGCTTCTCGCTGATTCCATCGAAAACAGGGGTGGCCACCTTCAGGCCCAGCTTCTTACAAGCCCAGCCAAGATGCGTCTCAAGAACTTGGCCCACGTTCATCCGGGAGGGAACCCCCAGCGGATTCAAGCAGATCTCGATTGGAGTCCCGTCCGGCAAGAAAGGCATGTCCTCTTCCGGGACAATCTTCGCCACCACGCCCTTGTTTCCGTGGCGACCTGCCATCTTATCGCCGACCTGCAGTTTCCGCTTTGTTGCCACGTAAACTTTCACGCTTTTGACGACGCCTTCGTCCACGCTTTCGCCAGCTTCCACGCTCTCGATCTTGCGTTCGCGCTCGTCCTCTATCTCGTCGAACTTGCTCTGGAAATTCGAGACAATTTCCATGATCTTTATTCGGACTGGAGAGGGGTCGATTTCGATGTTTTTCGAGACCGCCGCGAGGCGCCGAAGCAGCGTCTTCGTGATTTTTCGATTCGCCGGAATAATGACCTCCCCCGTCTCATTATTTTTTACATCGAGGGGGATTTTCTCCCCGAGGAGAATATTTGAAAGCGATTCGGTCAACTCGTCGCGGAGTTTGTCCGTCTGCGAGCGGTATTCCTCGTTGATTTTTTTGATCTGCCTGCGGCGATCCGAGGGCGAAAGCTTCTCACGCTCACCGTCGACCCGGCTGGAGACCTTCACATCCATGACGATTCCCGTGCAACCCGAGGGCACCGTCATTGAAGAATCTTTCACGTCTGCCGCTTTTTCACCAAAAATGGCGCGCAACAGTTTTTCTTCCGGGGCGAGTTCCGTTTCGCTCTTCGGGGTGATCTTTCCGACAAGGATATCACCGGGTTTCACTTCCGCACCAACGCGGATGACACCGTCGTGGTTGAGGTTCTTCAATGCCTCCTCACCGAAGTTCGGGATGTCCCGGGTGATCTCTTCCGGTCCGAGCTTCGTGTCCCGAGCGGTGACTTCAAACTCCTCAATATGGATAGAGGTGAAGATATCTTCCTTAATCATCTTTTCCGAGATCAGGATCGCATCCTCAAAGTTGTAACCGTTCCAAGGCATAAACGCCACCAGGACGTTCCGGCCGAGGGCGAGGTCACCCTTGTCGGTGGCCGCGCCGTCCGCAAGAACCTCTCCGACCTTAACTTTCTGGCCCTTCTTCACGATTGGACGCTGGTTGAAGCAAGTCCCCGCGTTCGAGCGCATGAACTTGCGCAACGCGAAGACGTAGATCCCCTTCTTTTCATCCGTTTTTGGATCCCGTTCGAAATTCTTCGGCAATTTTCCGTCCGCAGTCACGACAATGCGGCGCGAATCGCAGTAAGCCACTACCCCGTCTATCGGGGAGATTTCAATCGTTCGGGAATCCTGCGCCACCCGCCTTTCCAGACCGGTGCCCACGAAAGGCGCTTCCGTCTGCAAAAGCGGGACACCCTGCCGTTGCATGTTCGACCCCATCAGGGCCCGGTTGGCGTCGTCGTGTTCGAGGAAGGGGATGATTCCAGCTGCCACCGAAACCA
Source organism: uncultured Opitutales bacterium (assembly GCA_964417945.1). Taxonomy (GTDB): domain Bacteria; phylum Verrucomicrobiota; class Verrucomicrobiia; order Opitutales; family JABSRG01; genus CAYQKH01. Next base: position 9,792 of record CAYQKH010000092.1, on the reverse strand, counting down.
GTTGCTTCGGTGAGACGTCCATATAGTGCACCTGCTCCTTTTCCACCTCGATGACCTCATCGCGATACCGGCAGGTCACCTTCCCCACTAGACAGCGGTCATCCGCGATTACGGAATTCGCCTGAGCCACCACGTGAGGTTCTTCCTGGTCCGCTGTAAGATAGTTGACCTCGTCGGTGACTTTGCCGTCACGGACCACCCGGTAGGGAGCTTCAATGAAGCCGAACTCGTTGATCCGTGCGTAGGATGAAAGGGAATTAATCAAGCCGATGTTCGGCCCTTCCGGCGTCTCGATCGGGCAGATTCGACCGTAGTGGCTTGGGTGGACGTCCCGGACTTCGAAGCCGGCACGCTCGCGGTTCAGACCTCCCGGCCCGAGCGCAGACAATCTGCGCTTGTGCGTCAGCTCCGCCAGCGGGTTGATCTGGTCCATGAACTGGCTCAGCTGGGAGCGAGCGAAGAAATCCCGAATTACCGTGCTCAGTGCCTTTGGGTTGATTAATTTCTGCGGGGTGATCGAATCGACGCTTTGGTCGTAGAGGGTCATCCGCTCCTTCACCAGGCGCTCTGTTCGAGCCAGCCCAATCCGGCACTGGTTCGCCAACAATTCGCCAACCGTCCGCACGCGGCGGCTCCCAAGGTGGTCGATGTCGTCCACATAGCCCTCCCCTCGCTTCAGCTTGGTCAAATAATTGGTCGCTTCCACGATGTCCTCGACCGTAACGATCCGATGCTCAAGGTCCGTTTTCAGGTTCAACTTTTGGTTGATCTTGTAACGTCCCACCCGGCCAAGATCGTAGCGCTTGGGGTCTTGGAAGAGACGCTTGAGCAGCGCGCGGGCGTTGGCGATCGTCGGCGGCTCGCCGGGGCGCAGCCGCTTGTAAATGTCCTTCAGGGCCTCTTCCTCGTTGCGGGTCGGGTCCTTCTTCAGGCAGCGGATGATCGCCCCGTCATCCACCGTCGTGTCGATCACCCGGACCTCGTCCATCTTCGCTTTCTCGATCGAACGGATGATCGTCCGTGTCAGCGGCTCGAATGCACGAGCCAAGACCACCCCCTTCTCCGCGTCGACCATGTCTTCCACCAGGACGAGGTTTGAGACGTTGTCCAGCTTTAGCATGTCGCTCACTTTCATGTCCTGGATCTCGTAAAACAGCTGCAGAATTTCATTGTCCGAGCTGTGGCCCAGCGCACGAAGCATCGTCGTGATCAGGAATTTTCGCCGACGGCGACGGCGGTCGAGATAGACGTAGAGCAGATCGTTCTGGTCAAACTGAACTTCCAGCCAAGTTCCGCGGTCCGGGATGATCCGAAAAGCGTGCAGCATCTTCCCGCTCGTATGGGGGGTTTCCTCAAAAGCCAGCCCCGGCGAACGGTGCAACTGACTCACAATAACCCGCTCCGCTCCGTTGATGACGAAGGACCCACTGCTCGTAATCATCGGCAACTCCCCCATGTAGATTTCTTCATCCTTGATCTGGTCTTCCTCTCGTAGCCGAAGTTTTACGTAGAGCGCGATCGAGTAGGTCATTCCTTCCCGAATACATTCCAGTTCGGACATCCTCGACTCTACCAAATTATAGCTGACATACTCCAACGTACAACGCTCATCGTAGCTCTGGATCGGGAAAACTTCACGAAAAACCGCTTCTAAACCGATGTTGGCACGCTGGCTTGTGGAAAGATCGATCTGTAAGAACTCGCGGAACGAGTTGATCTGATTCTGGATGAGATTGGGAGGCTGGATGACCTCCGTTAGCTGGCCGAAGTTTTTGCGCTCTGACATAGGTGGATTCAGGTGTGGTTTCGATGGGAAAAACAGGTGGCAAAAGTCTGCCCCTCGGCGCCGTTCGACGCTGAGTAGAGTCGGTTCGACCGCCCAAGACTACTGCCAGCTGTTTTTTGTAACTTTGTAGTAATATAGCATATAACAAAAGCAACCGCAGGCCCTCCCCGCTTTTCGGGGGAGGGCCTTCCGGCTGCAAAAGAATAAAATCGGATGCTCAGTGATGGAAATTACTTGAGTTCGACTTTGGCGCCCGCCTCTTCGAGTTTCTTCTTCGTCTCTTCCGCTTCGTCCTTCGAGACGCCTTCCTTAACGGATTTCGGGGCGCTTTCGACCAGATCCTTGGCTTCCTTTAGGCCCAGACCGGAAATTTCCCGGACCGCCTTAATGACGGCGATCTTGTTGCCGCCCATTTCAGCCAGGACGACGTCGAATTCGTCCTTCTCCTCGGCGGCTTCACCGCCTCCGTCTCCGCCTGCAGGGCCTCCGCCCGCCGCGACCGCTACCGGCGCAGCAGCGCTGACGCCCCATTTTTCTTCGAGGTCTTTTACCAGACCGGCGATTTCGAGAACGCTCTGATTCGAGAGCCAATCGATTACTTCTTCTTTGGTGATTTCTGCCATGATGTCTCCTTGAAGGGTTAGCGCGGTTGTTCGCATTTAAGGGCCGTGCCCCTAACCAGGTTCTTTAGAGGGTGATTAGTATTGTGAAATTCAGGAAGTGGGCTCCTCGTTAGGAACTTTGGCCTGGAGGACCTGGACCATCGAGCGGGGCACCGCCGCGAGAACCTGGACCATTTGCGAGGCCGGCTGGTTGAAGAGGCCGAGCAGCTGCGCACGCAGGACTTCCAAGCTCGGGAGGCTTGCCAATTGTTCAATTTCCCCCCGAGTCAACGCCCGATCCTCAAGCACCCCACCCTTCAACTCGACCTTTTCCTTTTCCTTGAAAAAGTCCTTCAGGACCTTAGCCACACCGCTGGGGTTGCTCCCGCCGACGATGATCGCGACCGGTCCGGCGAGATGCTCGCTCAGGTCTGGGTAATTCCGCTCCTTTGCTGCGATATTCAGGACGCTGTTCTTGACGACGTGGAACTCGGCATCCTCCTTTGTCAGGCGAGAACGCAGATCTGCGGTCTCGTCGACCGTGATCCGATTATAATTTGCAAGGTAGACGTAGCTGCTCTTATCAAGATGACTTGCAACCTCCTCCACTAAATACTTTTTTTCGGGTCTCATCGAATCAATTTGCGGTTAAAGGTTGGCGAAATATTCGGTAGACAGCTTGATTCCCGGGCTCATGGTCGCCGATACCGAAACCGATTTGATATAGCGCCCCCGGATTCCATCCGGCTTCGCATTGCCGAGGGATTCAATCACTTTCTGGACGTTTTCCTGCAGGTGCTCCATGGCAAACGACTTCTTGCCACAGATGACGTGAACATTCGCGGTCTTGTCCATTTTAAACTCTACCCGCCCGGCTTTCACCTGCTTAATGCCTTCTGCAATGTCCTCTGTGACCGTGCCGGACTTGGGGTTCGGCATCATCCCCCGGGGACCGAGGACCCGCGCCACCTTGCGCACTTCCTTCATCGCACCCGGGGTCGCCAAAGCGACGTCGAAATCCATCCAGCCTTCCTGGACTTTTTCGATCAGGTCATCCAAACCGGCAAAATCGGCGCCGGCCTCGAGGGCGTTTTCCGGGTTCTCGGTAAAAACGAGAACCCGCACTTTTTTTCCGCTTCCGTGTGGAAGGGCGACAGTACCGCGAACCATCTGGTTGCTCTGCCGGGGATCGACCAGCAACTTGGCGGACATTTCAACGGTTTCGTCGAATTTGGGCGAAGGCATCTCCTGCAACAGCCGGATGGCTTCTTCCAGAGTGTAGGTCTCGCGCGGATCAATCGCCTCGCGAGCTTTCTGGTATCGTTTTGACGGTTTACTCATGTTTGGTTTTTTTAGGAAAATTACTTATTGATGGTGATACCCATGCTCCGGGCGGTTCCCGCGATGATCTTAAAAGCGGCCTCTTCGTCGGTGGCGTTGAGGTCCTCCAGCTTTGTCTTTACGATTTCATTGACTTGTTCACGGGTGACCGATCCCACCTTTTCCTTGTTCGGCACCCCGGATCCCTTCGCAAGGCCGGCCGCTTTTTTCAGTAAAACCGCAGCGGGCGGGCTTTTCAAGATGAAAGAAAAGGAACGGTCCGCATAGACCGTGATGACGACCGGGAGAATAAGCCCGGCACGATCCTGGGTCTTTGCGTTAAATTCTTTACAGAAGGCCATGATATTGACCCCCTGCGCACCTAGCGCCGGTCCGACCGGAGGTGCCGGGTTTGCTTGTCCGGCAGGTAATTGCAGCCGGATCAGTCCTGTTACTTTTTTAGACATGGTGGTTGTGAAGGGTGTGGTTCACTTTCAGTTTCGGGCGTTCATTCCTCCGAGCGTTCAACTTGCCAATATTCCAGTTCCACGGGTGTGAATCGACCGAAAATCGAGACCGAAACTTTCAGTTTACCGCGCTCTGGATCAATTTCGTCGATCCGTCCGGTCAGGTTTGCAAAGGGCCCGTCGTTGATTTTGACCTCTTCACCGATCTCGAATTGAACCTTCGGTACCTCTTTTCCTTCCGATTCCTTGACTTGGTTGAGGATGCGTTCGATTTCCACCTCCTTCAGCGGGGTCGGATGATCCCCACCGACGAAGTTGATTACACCGTTCGCTTCCCGAACGAAATACCAGGGTTTTTTCAGCAAGTTTCTGTCGTCATCGAAAAGGCGCATGTGGACAAAAAGATAGCCGGGGTAGAATTTCCGCTTCTTCGTCGTCTTCTTCCCGCCCTTGATCTCAGTCACCAATTCTTCGGGCATGACCACCTCAAAGACGAAATCGCCCATTTCCTCAATCTCGATGAACTTATCGAGATACTTCTTGGCCTTCGCCTCCTGGTTGGAAAGGCATTGAACCGCATACCATTGCGGGCCGCTGTATGTTGAAGTTGAAACCATAGGATCCGCTGACCAATAGCCCTCTCAGGCGAGATTGCTGACAAAATCCGTGAAAAACTCGACGATGTTGAAGAGCGCGAAGTCGGACAGCGAGGTGAAGGATCCAAGAAGAGCCGACGCGATGATGACCACGATAGTCATATCACGAAGTTCCGTGCGGGTCGGCCAGGAGGCCTTCCGTAACTCCTGCGTTGTTTCCTGCCAGAAAAGGCGAATGCTGCGAAACGGGTTTTTCATGGATGAGAGGAGAGGTTTGGCAGGAGAGGAGGGACTCGAACCCCCAACTTACGGTTTTGGAGACCGTTGCTCTACCAATTGAACTACTCTCCTGTAGTGATAAAAATCTCGTGCTGGTGAAAACATCGAAGCCGAGGGCCGGTGCAGGCCCTCGGCGGTCGTTGGTAAAGGTTTGGAATCTGGGATTCCGGTGAGTTATTTGATGATCTCGGTAATCCGACCGGCTCCGATGGTCCGTCCGCCTTCGCGAATCGCGAATCGCTGGCCGACTTCCATAGCGGTTGATTTCTGCAATTCGATCGTAATGCTCAAATTGTCCCCCGGCATCACCATTTCCACCCCGTCGGGGAGGTTGCAGATTCCAGTGACGTCGGCGGTTCCGAAAAAGAACTGCGGGCGATACCCGTTAAAGAACGGCGTGTGGCGACCGCCTTCATCCTTGGAAAGGACGTAAAGCTCGGCACCCGCATTGACGTGAGGCGTGATACTTCCCGGCTTTGCGATGACTTGGCCACGTTCGATGGCGCCCTTTTCGATCCCGCGGAGAAGCAGACCCACGTTGTCGCCCGCCTGCCCTTGGTCGAGGGATTTGCGAAACATCTCCACACCGGTGACGATGGTCTTCGCGGTGTCTTTCAAACCGACGATTTCCACTTCGCCACCAACTTTAACGACCCCACGCTCAATCCGACCAGTGGCGACAGTTCCCCGACCGGTAATCGAGAAGACATCTTCCACGCTCATCAGGAGGGGTTTGTCGATGTCACGTTCGGGCTCCGGGATATCCGTGTCGATCGCGTCCATCAGCTCACCAATGGCATTAACCCACTTCTCCTCACCGGAGAGGGCGCCGGTGGCGGAACCGTGCACGATTGTGGCATTATCACCGTCGTAATCGTATTTGCTGAGAAGGTCGCGGATTTCCATCTCTACCAGTTCCACAAGCTCCTCGTCATCCATCAGGTCGACTTTGTTGAGGAACACGACAATCTTCGGAACGCCGACCTGGCGAGCCAACAAGATGTGCTCCCGGGTCTGCGGCATCGGACCATCTGCAGCGGAAACCACAAGGATCGCGCCATCCATCTGCGCCGCACCGGTGATCATGTTTTTCACGAAGTCGGCGTGACCCGGGCAGTCAACGTGGGCATAGTGACGATTGTCCGTCTCATACTCCACGTGCGCGACGTGAATCGTGACGGTTTTGGTTTCGTCACGGACCGTCCCGCCCTTGGCGATATCGGCGTAGTTCTTTGCCTGAGCGAGGCCCTTGTCGGACTGCACTTTTAGAATTGCGGCCGTGGTAGTAGTTTTGCCATGGTCGATGTGACCAATCGTGCCAACGTTGACGTGTGGTTTCGTTCTTTCGAATGTTTCCTTAGCCATGGAAGGATAAGTTAGATTATAATAGGTGAAGGGGTTAGGTTAATGGAGCCCTCGAGCGGATTTGAACCGCCGACCTCATCCTTACCAAGGATGCGCTCTACCAACTGAGCTACAAGGGCATCAAAGGGAAAGGTTGAAGTTCAAGGAGCTGTTCTCCTGCGGAATGCAGAAAACGTTTGAAATTGAGGAGGGCTGTTTTGCCCGTCAATAGAAAAATTTATGTTTTATGTAAACCAGTAGTCGGCTTCAAGGACCGATTTTCACCCGGTAGTATCCGGGTCCAAGGCGAATACCGAGGTCCCCCCCTCCGAGCCACCGAAGCAATGCCGCATCCACCGCCTCGTTCCCCGAGGACCCCAGAGAGTAAGGCCGACCGACAAGACCAATCGAATCGACGAGAATCAGATATTCGACGGGGCGCCAACCCGATTCGGGCAGCGCGTCGAGGGTGTCCCCAAACAATTCCCGTTCAGAAACGACCCGGCTTTCCTGCAGCGAGACCACCTGGACGGCCGCCGAGCGTTTCCCCAGTGGGCGTTCTACCAGGACCCGCTCCCCGAACCCTTCAAAAAATGCAGCCGGTGAAAAGGCGAGGGTTCTGGAATATTCCTTGGGGGAATTTCGTAGAAGAGAGCGGAAACGCTCTGGGGAATAGGGTTGCTGCGGGGAACGTGCGGAAAAAGGGGCGAAAAGGGGCGGCGTCTCCGGTAGACGGTAACCGGAAAACTCCGTGCGGGAAAGATAGTTCCAGCGGGTCGGAATGAACAGGGGGGCGGAGTCGAAGAGCTGGGCATATTCCGCTTCCATACGGCTCACGTCGTTGATCTCTTCCGGCTGCAAGCGGATGAAAGGCTCGGGAAGGTCCGGTTCCTCCAGCGCCTGCCAGACGATCTCCACTCCCAGAAAACCGAACAAGTGGATCCCCACTCCGACGAGGAGAACCAGGAGAACGGCCGGGGTCAGCATTTGCCGGACTTGGAAACGATTAGCCCGCTTTTTTTCCTCAAGGACCATATTCAGAATTTCTGCCTTGACCCGGCACAACCCGACCCGGTTCCGATTCCCGGTCGCCCGCCACCTGCACACGATCAAAACCGGCCCGCCGAGCGATCTCCGTAATTTGGAGGAACTGCTCCATCGACACATCCCGGTCCAGCTTGACGAGAAGGACGCGGGGGCGGCCAGCTTCTTCCTCCCCAGCGGTTTCCTTACGGAGGTAGTCTGAAAGGGCCTTCTCGAGGTTGGGAGGATTTCGTCGGCTGCCGTCGAAGAGGATCATGTTCGTCCGCAGGGTCAAAATACCGGTTACCGGGAGGCCTTCCAGTTGGTTTTCCCGGCTTTTCGGGAGGTCGAGGGCGAATCCCGGGCTGAAAACCAGCCCCGAACTAACCAGCCCGAAAAGGAGGAGGATTCCCAGAAAATCGATGAAGGGGACCAGGTCGAAGCCGGCCTCTGCCCGACGGAGGTAGCGCTGCAGCCCGAAGGGACTGGAAAATGACGCTCCCGCAGGAGTCGGCCCGGATGCGGAAACCTCTCCCAGGCTGCCCGGAATTCGTTCGTGCGGGACTTCAGGCATTTTATTCCGCTTTCTCACTTGCGGTTTTCGTCAAGCCATCTTCGAGATCCGGCTCCGGAAAGTCCTTCAGAAGAAATTGCAACAGGTGTTGCCCTACGAATTCAATATCATGCACGAGGGCACGCACCCGCCCCCAAAGAAAGTTATAGGCGACTTGAGCCATGATCCCGATCGCGATTCCGGTCGCCGTCGTGATCAGTGCCTGTCCCATCAGCCCCGCGTAATCGGCGCTGTTTGCATAGGCGCCGTCCGCGTTCAGGCGGTAGAGGATCTGGATCGCAGCCAGTAATGTGCCAAAAAGGCCCACCAACGGAGAGATTCGTGCGATCACCGCAATTGTGCCCACCCGGCGTTCCAGAAGCGGGATTTCCAGAATCGCCGCCTCCTGGATCGCCCCCCGCATCACCGCCTCGCCCCGCCCGTAATGGAGCAATGCCGCTTTAACGATATTCGCAAGGGGCCCGGGGGTCTCCTCGCACACCGTCAATGCTTCGACTAATCGGCGCTTTCGTAGGAGGTTTTTGATCCCGTCGATAAAATCCATGGAGCGGATCTGCCCTCTGTGCAGGAACAAGGTCCGTTCCACGAAAATGATAAAGCCGACCAGGCTGCCCAACAAGAGGACCCACATCAACGGCCCCCCCTGTTGGAACAGCGATAGATTAATTGAAAATTCAGCGTTCATGGTCCGGTTTCGTTCCGTGGGATCGATGCGATTTCCCCTCCCCCACTCAGGCGCTTGAGGTTCGTGGCGGCGAGGTTTTCTCCGGGTAGCCCGTATTGGAGGATCGCCTGGTAAAGTTTGCGAGCCGCCCTGAATTCGGCTTGGCGCTCAAAAATCTGCGCGGAGTTCAGCAGCGAACGGGAAAGCCAGTAGCGACCCGTTGCACCGAGCCCCTCCGATTCCTCGCGATTGAAGAGGAAGCGGGTGTGGATGAAATGGTGGACCGTCTGGGCACGCGGGGTATTGCCACTCGAAGCGGAAGCGAAAGCCCATTTGTAGCCTGCTTCCACTTTCAGGTCCGGAGGCACACCCGGGCGCTCGACCAGTCGCTCGTAGGCGACGATCGCTTCCCCGAAGCGACCGGGATCGTCACTCGCCTGTGCAAGGATCGAATCCGCCCGCCCCATTTCCGGGAGGTAGCGCTCCGGATGTTCCGGGAATTGCTTGATGACTTCCTCGTAAAGGATTTGCGCAACCGCAAATTGTCCAAGGTCACGGGCGATGTCTCCTTGTTTCAGCCTGGCGTAAAAGAAAAGCTGGCTGTCCTGCTGGTAGTTTCGGGTCAGTTCATTGAGCAGGCGGATGGGCTCGGATTGCCGGATATCGAGGCTGTCCGGGTTTTCCAGGGCGATCAGGTTCGCCGCATTAATCGCCGCCTCATACAAGGCGATTGGCGCGTAGGGGCTCGAAGGATCCCGCTCAAAGATCGCAAGGTAGATGTTCTGGGCATCGACCGCGCGCCCGGCCTCCCGAAGAAAACGGGCCTGCTCGAAAAGCGCCTGCTGGGTCTCTGCTGCATTCGGGTAGCGGGTTTCCAGCTCCTCAATTACTTCGAAACCCAACCGGGTCTCCTCCGTCACCCCCGTGACCATCCCCTGCCGAGCCGCCTCGCGCAGGTAAGCCTGGCTTTTTAGAAGCAATGTCCGGGCCCGAATCGTCTCCAGCGAATGCCCCTCAACCGCCTCACCCTCCGCTTCCTCCTCCAGGGCTGCAAGGATACCGTCGGTGAGGGTCTGCACCCGTTCGAAGGTCTCCATTTCCAAAGCGAGAAGCGCTTCCAGCCAGGTGAAGCGCAGC
>CAYQKH010000091.1:0-12153 GCA_964417945.1 uncultured Opitutales bacterium | reverse complement strand
AAGGTCCGGAGCTGGGTATCCCAGCTGCCGAAGGGATCCCAGAAGGTATTTCCGTTCAGGCCGCGCTGGTCGCCGGAAAAGAGGATGTTATTGGGGAGGGGGCCGCGGGTGAGGTCGCGCCGGCTGAAGGGCTCGACGGTAAATTCGGTTTTGGCGAGGGCATCTTCGTAGCGGGCGGACAGCCCGTATTGGGCCTGGAGGCCGCCGAGGACGCCGATGAACTGCTCGACGAGAAGTTTGTTTTCGACGGTGACGTTCTCGCCGAACTCCCCGTAGCCGTAAGAGGAGCGTTTGCCGCGCTCGTAGGCGTCGAGAAAAAACTTATTGGTGATACGGAGGTTGGGGCCGAGGGAAAGGATGGTATCGAAGAAGAAGAGGTAGGTGTCGGCGTCGGTGAAGTCGTCCTCGTCAGTGAGAACGGTGCTGCCCGCGATGGGCACGGTCGTGACGTCGGGCCCGGGATTGTCAAGAGCACCGAGGGTCTGGAGGAAGGCGCGGGCCTCGGCATCGAAATTTTCGAGACGGAAGCCGGAGTCGGCAAAGCCGCTGATGGCGAGGAAGGAGCCGTCGAAATTACCGCGGGTGCCGCCGAAGGGGGTGGCGGTTTCGAGGGCGGGTCGGTTGACAAAGCCGGGGGTATCGTTGAGGAAGGTGGTGGGTGTGGTCTGTCCGGGGAGGGTGATGGTAAAGGATTCGGCGGTGAGGTCGGTGACAGGGTTGCCGACGATGTAGTTGCCGTTGTCGATGAGCTCCTGGGTGACGCGGTTCCATCCGGGGTTTTCGTTGCTTCGGTGGCGGTAAAATTCACCGCCGAAAAAGAGGGAGAGGCGATCGGAGAGCCGGGTTTTTACGGAGGCGTAGAGGGAGAGAAAATCGTCTTGGATACGGTCGTAGTAGGAATCGGCCTCCTGCCAGGTCAGGGAGATCCGGTAGGCACTCGGTTTGTCATTGAGGAGGAAGGGGGACCCGAAATCGAGTTGGGCGACGTATTTTTCATAGGATCCGATGGTGAGCTGAAACGATCCCCGCTGCTCGTCGAAAAAGGGCGACTTGGGAATGAAGTTCACGTATCCACCGGGACCGGCCGCACTGTAGTTCGCGGGGGCGGGGCCACGAACGTATTCCATGGCCTCAAGTGAGCCAAAGGAGGTGGGATAGCCGTTGCGGTTAAAAACCCGCTGCATCCCGTTGAAGTAAATATTGGTGTCCAATCCCCGGGTGGTGGGCACCCCGGGGACCCCGAAATAGTTGAGGACGGAGGCGCCGGGGACGGCGTAGGTGAGGTCGAAAACGTCCTTGATGCCGTATTGCTTCAGGGACTCGGGAGAGATCACGGTAACGGAGCGGGGAATGTCTACGAGGTCCATTCCGGAAAACATGAGGGAATCGACGGCCCGGTCGGTAGGGATGAGCGAGTCGGAGTCCTCGGCGGCCGTTTCCTCCGCGATAAAGGTTTCGAGCTCGCGGATTTCGGGCTCCTTCTGGGCGGAAAGGATGGAGAAAAGACCCAGAATCGCTTCGATCCGAAGCAGATGGATCAAGGGGGAAAAGTGACGTTTGGAGAAAGGTGACATGGAAAAACGAAAGGAGGACGGGTCAGGAAAGCCCGTCAATTTGCGCAAAAGATAGAACGCAGTTCAGAGCTGACCGGATGTCAAGGGCGGGCGGAACTCCAGTGTTCGAAGAGGGGGCCGTCTTCCCCGTAGACCGGATCGGTTGTCGGAACCGGAACCGCGGCGATACGCTCTTTGAGGGAGTCGGAGAGAATCGACATCTGCCGGTTGGTTTGTACGGGATCGCTGGCGGGGGGATAGGCTCCGATGACCTGAAAGCCGGTGGAGGCCTGTTCCAGCTTGTGTCCGGTTCCGGCAGGGAGGAGGAGGACATCGCCAGCTTCGACCTCCACGGTCCGGCCTTCCGGGCCGCCGAGCAGAAGAATCGCGTTACCCCGGGCGACGCCGAGGACCTCGTGGACATTGGGGTGAAAATGATGGTAATCGAAGACGGACCAGCGCCAGGTCCCCGTCCACTGGTTGCGGCTGAAGGACTGGGTCCACCAGGAGGCCAGATCGATGGCAGACCGTGGTCGCGCCTGGCGGTAGCAGAGAACCGGGAAGGTGGGATGGTTGGGAATCCCCGCCCCTTGCTCAAAGCGGAGGGTTTCGACGGTGTGGGACATTTTCCTAGAACGGGGCCGGAGTGTGTCGGCATTCATATAGGTTGGCTACGGCAAGCATTGTTCCATTTCGGTAGACGGGCACGAGGATCCGGCAGTAATCGGGGCCTTCGAAATGGTCGAGGCGCTCAAAGTGTTCCGTGAGCTCCGGGGAGGTGAGGAGGTAGGCGTCGACCACAGGGCCGTTGGGTTGCCAGTTGAAACCGGGGTAGCCGATATCGGTCCCAACCTGAAGGGTGAAGCGGACGCCCCGGATTTCAACCGGAGTCCATTCTCCCGGGAGGGAGGCGAGGACGTGGTGGTTGGATTCGCCCGGCGCGAGGGTGCCATAGACCACAAGGTGGTGATCGGTTTGATAGGTCTGGCGAACCGCGGTCTCCTCAAGAATGGCTTGGGGATGATCGCGAAGGCGGTTTTCGCGGATCAACCGGAGGACACGCAGGAGGTCCGTTTGGGATTCTGTCGTCATGAGTCAGTGCGGGGACTAGTGAGGAAAATAATACCAGATGTCTTGGGGAGTCGATGGCGAAGGCAGTGGGATGGAATCCGGTAAAACCTCATCTTTTTTGGTGAGGCATTTTTCCATTGAAAGGGCGGGAAGGCCGGTTCGAAATAGGGAACTTCCGCAATTTCAGCTGCTTTACCAATGGATTGGATCCGAATGACCCGAGCCGGGCTGCTTTTATCCTTTCCCCTTTTGTGTGGTCGTCGTCTGGGCGCAGACCTACTGGGTGGGAGTGTTGCCTCTGGGGGTGCTGATCCAGCTGGGATTCCGCAAGGCGGCGTTACGCTACTTCCGGCGGGTGTTTTCGGGATTGTTGCGGGCAGCGGAGCAGGCCGGGTAAGGCTTTGCGCGCGTGAGTCGTTACGATTGGCCGAGAAAGGGGCCGGGCTGAAGCACCGGCCTACGGGGGTTGAGCGGTTTCGTCGTAGGGCTGGAGGTCGATGAAGCCGCCGTCGAGGTGGAATTGTTTCCAGCGGTTCCAGAAATCGGGGTGAAAGAGGTTGTGGTAGCTTGCCTCGAGGTGCTCGCGGAGGGGGCCTTGAGGAACGAGGAAGTGTCGGAATTCCTCGGGAAAGACATCATCCGGTCCGACATAGGAGGGGACGGCCTCCGAGAAGGGATCATCGGGGTCGAGGGCCTGGGGTAAATGACGAAAGCGACAGTCGGAGAGCCGACAAACCTCGTCGTAGTCGTAGAAGACGACTTTGCGGTCCTCGGTGACGCCGAAGTTTTTAAGGAGGAGATCGCCGGGGAAGATATTGCTCATGGCGATTTCGGTAATGGCGCGCCCGTAGTCCTCGATGGCCCGTTTGGCGTCGGAAAGTTCGTCCCGTTGAAGATAGAGGTCGAGGGGGGTCATTTTCTTTTCCGTGAGGATTTTGTGAAAGATGACCTCCTCGTCGGTAACGGTGACGGTGGAACGGGCTTCGCGGATGAGTTCTTCGACGAGCCTGGGTGCGAGGGCGTGGCGGGGGAAGCGCCAGTTTTCAAAGAGTTGGGCATCAGCAAAGCGGCCGACACGGTCTTGATCGGCGACAAACTGGTAGCGCTCGACGACCTGCGCGGACCGGATGGACTTGGGTGGCTTGCCGACATCGCGAATCGCCTTGAAGACGAGGTCGGAGCCGGGGTGGGAAAAGACGATCATGACCATGCCGGGGACACCGGGGGTATAATCAAAAGGTTCGGATAGGTCCGGCCAGAGGGCCTCGACTTTCTGCTGGATGAGGAGCTTTCCCCATTCCTGGTAGCCGAGATTGATAATGAGTTGAGCGGGATCTTTTCCCGGCATGAGGCCGAGCAGAAAAGAGATTAGGGCGGCAGGGTCATGGGTATTTAAGAGGAAGTAGGATCGGGTGAATTCGAAGAGCCTGACGAGGGCCTGATGTCCGGCAAGAAAGGCGTTAGGGCGGATTCCGATTTCCTCGTTTACAAAGGGGACGGCAAAGGGGATCCGTTCGTCCCCGGTATTGAGTTCGCCGATGAGGTAGGCGTGCTGGTTGCGATAGAACAGCTCCGGAATGATGCGGTAGCGGCAGGGTCGGTTTCCGAGGCGGGCGGCGAGGGATTCCTGGAGGAAGGCCTCGTCTTTTTCCCAGTAGGGGAAGGGGACTTGCCAACCGGGGGTTTGCAGGAGTTTTCTGGCAAATTCAGAGTAGGGTGGTTGGGTTTCCCCGGCGGTCCCGACGGGCTCTGAATTGGACTCGTGGAAGGGCCGAAGGTCCGGAACGAGGGTGGGCTCCAAATCGAGGCGGGTCTCCAGTTTGCGGAGGAATCCGTAAAGGACAGGGAGGGGGATCCTCTCCGGATTCCGGAGGACCCACTCGCGAACCTGAAGCCAGGAGGATTCCATTTTTGTCCCCTGGCGCATCGATTCGCTGAGGGCATGCGTGTGGCGATGGGCATGGTCCTCAATCAGGCGGAGACGATTCCGGTTGGTCTCGCGTTGGATGGGCCACTGCCGTTTCTCGAAGTGGGTTTTCGCGGAACGATTCAGGGCATTACAGGCTTCGTAGTATTCCTGAGAGAGGGCGAGCGTGACCTCGGCAGCTTTTTTTATGTCGGGTTCCACAAATTTCGGGATCGGATCATACAGAAAGCCTAGACAACCGGCCTCGCGTGGCAATGCAAGGGTTAGGGGTTTCTACGCATACGGGAGCCGGAGATTTTCGGTGGCTTCAGCGACAGCAGCGCATTGCAGATGAACAGTGATGCAGGAGTGGTGACGACCTCAGATGGAGAGGTCCTGCGGTTGGCTCGGAATCGATCGAGCGAAAGCGGTTCAGCCTTCAGTTTAACGCAGATCAATGCATCGGATTTCAGCACGAAATACACCTTCCGGATCAATAACGGAGGAGGGATAACCGATGATTCCGGTGAAACGGGTGCGGACGGCTTGGATAGACTACGATGGAACCACGCTTTCGGTGCGGACGAACCAGACCGGGATTCGCCCGGAGGCCTCTCTTTTGAGCACGGATATCGCCATCGCCTCAATCCTGGGACAGGACAAGGCCTTTATCGGCTTCACGGCGGCGACCGGAGCCAGTTTCGGGGATCACGATATTGTATCCTGGCAGTACCGCTCCCGGTTCATTGAAGATTTCGACGGAGAGATTCCGGAGCCTCAAACGGTTGGATTGATTTCCTTGTCCGCCTTTGGTTTTTTTCTAATCCTGCGACGCCGGTTCAAAGGTTAGGAGGCGGATTGGAAGCGGTCTCTTGATTGCGTCGGGTGGCCCACTCCCGGAGGTCGGCAACGTCGTCGTATTCGTCCATGATTTCATGACCGATCATGGTTTCGATAAGGTCTTCGAGGGTGACGACACCGTCATAGTTTCCGTATTCGTCGACGACCACGGCGAGGTGTTCCCGGCGGCGGAGAAAGCTTTGAAAGAGGTTCCAAATGGGAATGGTTTCGGGAATAATCGTCACCTCCCGAACGAAGTCTCGAATGGGTTGTTGGTGTTGGTCGCGGGCGGCTGCCTGGAGGACATCGGTTTTCATGACGTAGCCCCGAATAGCATCGGGGGATTCTCCGAGGACGGGAATGCGGGAAAACGGGAGGTCGGGAAAGGCCTCCATCGCCTCGCGAATGGTCCAGTGGTCGGGGAAAGTGGTGGTGACAACGCGCGGGGTGAAGATCGATTTTACGGTCTGGAGTCGAAATTTCACAAGGTTGCGGAGGGCCCGGCGTTCGGCGCGGTCGAAGATGCCTTCATCAAAGCCGAGGTCGGCCATAGAGGAGATTTCCTCGCGGCTGATCCGGGTAACCGCCCCGCTGGGGGCGAGGATACGGGAAATAAGGCTGGACATTTTCACAAAGGGCCAAAGGCCCCATGTAAGGAAAACAATAACCGTAATCGAGGGCATCGCGAGGGCACGCCAGAAGGTGGCCCCGACCGTCTTCGGGATGATTTCGGAGAAGACGAGGATGAGGAGGGTGAGGACACCGGAAATAATGCTGAACGGAATGTTTTGAAAAACAACTTGGGCCTGAGCACCGACACCGGCGGCTCCGACGGTATGGGCGATGGTATTGAGGCTGAGAATTGCGGCAAGGGGCTGGTCCGGTTCCCGTTTCAGGCGCTCGAGCTGGCGGGAGCCCCAGGTTCCGGATTTCCGTTTGCTCGCGACATAGGATGGAGTGATGGACAGCAAGACCGCCTCCAAAATGGAACAGAGAAAGGAGACGCCGACAGCAAGAAGAAAATATAAGGTTAGAAGGATCAAAAGGGGTTGGGAAAAGAAACTATTTTGAAGGAGATACCAATTACAGCGATGGATTTCAACCGTCTTAGGAGGGTTGAGGTGAATGTGTCTCGGGTGGTGACAGGAATGGGGAAGATGATTTCTTCTTTCATCGCGACATGCGCGCGAATAGAGGCGGTCGACCATCCGGATTCGGAACATTCGGGATCACGCCCGACCGGACCCCGTGAAATGTAAACGAAGAGGGTTAGCGATCAGGTGATGAGTCAGGTCCGGTGAGGTCCGGGTAGGCGAATTGCGCGGAGGTGGCCGGTCCGGGGAAAGGGTCGCCGGTTTCGGCAAGCTTTTGAAGGAGGGTCTCGCGAAGGGATTTTTCGAGGGCGGGTTGTTTTCCGACGAGGTTGTCGAGCTCGAAGGGGTCGTTGCCGAGGTGGTAAAGGGAAATACTTCTGGCATCAGCGCCCCCGATAACCAGTTTATGGGTAGGGGTGACGAGGCAACGCCATTGTTCTTCGGCGGGTTGGGCAAGCTTCCCCTGGCAAGCGAGGCAGGCGTTCTCGACGGCATTGTCCTCTCCGGTAAGAAGCGGTGCGAGGTTCGCTCCCGAACCGGTCCCCGGATCGGGCAAGCCGACGAGGCCGAGGAGGGTGGGCATAATGTCGATAGAGTTAATCAGGGAGGGGTTGGTTCGTCCGCCTTCCAGGACGCCGGGCCAATGGAGGATGAGGGGCACGCGCAGGGACTCTTCCTCCGGCTCACCTTTGTGCATCTTCCCGTGGGATCCGGCGAGTTCGCCATGGTCGGAGGTGAAGACAACGAGGGTGTCCCGGGCGAGGCCGGATTCTTCGAGAAAATTGAGAAGGCGACCAATTTCGTGATCAAGGGCTTCGCAAAGGCCGTAGTAGCCGGCGAGGGCCTGCCGAGCTTCAACCTGGTGGCTGGAAGGGACGTTGGGGCGGAGGAGGATAGAGTCGGGCGAATAATGGTCAAAGGCAGGCGATGGGATAAAGGGGTTGTGCGGGGGGCCAAGGGAGAGGAAACAGAGGAAAGGCCGACCCTGGTTACGGGTCATAAAGCGCATGGCAAGCTCAGCTTGTAGGGTAGGTTCGAAGAAGGGGTCGCCTCCGAGGTTCCACGGCAGATCTTTCCCGGCATCGTCGAAACCCCAATGCCGGTGGTAGACATGGCCCCGGTTGAACCCCTCGAAGGTTTGAAAACCGCGGCGGCGCCAACCCGGGGGAATGTAGCCGGGGCGGGCTTCCCCATCGATGTGGAATTTTCCAATATAATGGGTAGTGAAGCCGTTCCGGCGGAAAACCTCGGGGAAGCAAACTTCATCCGGGGGGAGCATGAGGTCGTTGCGGATCATACCGGTCTGGTGGGCATGACGTCCGGTGAGGATAGTGGCGCGGTTTGGAGTGCAGACCGGGTTGGCGGCGTAGGCGCGCGGACAATTGACCCCTCGGGCGGCGAGGGCGTCAAGGTGCGGGGTGCATACGCCGGAATCATCGGAAACGCCGAGCGCGCTGCCTCGCCATTGGTCGGTGAGGATGAAAAGGACGTTCGGTTTATCGGGCAAAACGGTGGGATTACAAACATTTTTCCGGCTTCAAGTAAGCGAAAAAAAGCAAAATCCGGGTATTTGGAGCTGCTGGAGCGGTCGGTTTATTTGCTTTTGGAAGCCTCCTTCTCTTCCTCGGCACCCGGCGGCGGTAGTGCGGAAACTCCAGTTCCCTCCCGAACCAACTCAGGTCGTGATTCGGGCTCCCGGAATTACCGGGAGCCCCGCGACCTGAGTGAATTCATTTTGTAGAGGGCGGGGAAAAAGAGTGGCCGACGATGCCGTGGAGAAGAATGGATTTCAGCCACTTCAGGCCTCGGTATCCTCGACCTCGACGATTTTGGAGACCCCGGCGACCTCGTCGCCCTGGGCGAGGTTGATGCAGCGGACGCCCTGGGTGGTACGGCCGATGATCCGGATATCCTTAACGGGGGAGCGGACGGCCTGGCCTTTCTGGGTGACGATGATGACCTCGTCCTGTTCGTCGACGCTAAGGGCTCCGGCGACACCGGAGGTCTTGATCGCGATGACGCCGGAACCGCCACGGGTTTGCCTGCGGTATTCCTCGAATTGGGTGCGCTTGCCCTGGCCGTTTTTGCCGACGATAAGGAGGGTTTCGTCGGAGTTGACGATAAGCATGTTTTTCACGCAGTCGTCCTGCTTTTTCAGGGTGACGCCTTTGACGCCGCGGGTGGCGCGGCCCTGGTCGCGGAGGTCGCTCTCGTGGAAGCGGATGGACATGCCGACTTGGGTGATGAGAACGACCTCGGCGTCGCCTTGGGTGAGCTGGACATTGCAGATTTCGTCGCCCTCATCGATGTTCATACCGATGATGCCGCCTTTGCGGAAGTTCTTGTATTCGCTGAGATTGGTTTTTTTGACGATCCCCTTCCGGGTGCACTTCATGATGTGTTTACTTTCGTCGAAATTCTTCACGCAGATCATGGCCGCGATTTTTTCGTCCTTCTGCATCTCGAGGAGGTTGGCGATCATGCGACCCTTGGAAACACGAGTGCCTTCGGGGATGTCGTAAACCTTTTCGACATAGACGCGGCCGTTCTTCATGAAAAAGAGGATGTAATCATGAGTACTGGCGGTGAAGAGGTGCTCGACGAAATCCTCCTCGTGGGAGCCGGTGCCGATGACCCCCTTCCCGCCGCGTTTCTGTGAGCGGTAAGCACTGACCCCGGTGCGCTTGATGAACCCGGCCTTGGTCACGGTGATAATACAGCCCTCGTTGGCGATAATGTCTTCCATGCGGAATTCGCCCTCTTCGGCAACGAGCTGAGTGCGGCGGGGATCGGAATATTTCTGACCGACCTCATTGAGCTCATCCTTGATGACCTGAAGGAGTTTGGACTCGTTGCCGAGGATTTCCCGAAGTTCTTCGATGCGGAGCATCAGTTCCTTGTATTCTTCCTCGATCTTGTCGCGCTCGAGGCCGGTGAGCTGGTAGAGGCGTAGCTCAAGGATGGCGTTGGTCTGGCGCTCGGTGAGGGGGTATTTTTCCATGATGCGGATCCGGGCCTCGTCGCGGTTGGAGCTGGCCCGGATGATCTTCACGAAATCGTCGAGATTACTGAGAGCGATTTTATAGCCTTCAAGGATGTGCGCACGATCTTCGGCTTTTTTGAGCTGGAACTCGGAACGCCGGTAGACGACATCGCGGCGGTGGTCGACGTAGCAGCCCAACATTTCCTTGATGTTCATCTGCTTGGGCCGTCGGTTGTCGAGGGCAAGGAGGATGACGCCAAAGCTGCTTTCGAGCGGGGTCTGTTTGTAGAGGAGATTGATGGTGACCCTGGGGACCTCTCCGCGTTTGAGCTCCACGACGATGCGGGTATTTTCATCGGATTCGTCGCGAAGGTCGCTGACACTGGTCAGTTTTTTATCGGTGATAAGTTCGGCGATCTTGGTGACGAGGTTAGCGCGATTGACGTTGTAGGGGATCTCGGTGATGACGATCTGTTCCTTGGCATTCTTGAGTTGCTCGATATGGGCGGTGCCCTTGATCCGGACGATGCCCCGTCCGGTGCGCAGGTAGCTGTCAATTCCGGTCCGTCCGGCGATGGTTCCCCCGGTGGGAAAATCGGGACCGGGGATGAGCTTGATGAGTTCGTCGACCTCAAGGTTGGGGTTGTCGATGAGCGCGTTAATGCCCTTGACAAGCTCGCCGAGGTTGTGCGGGGGAATGTTGGTGGTCATTCCGACGGCGATCCCGGTGGATCCGTTCATGAGGAGTTGGGGGAGGGCGGCGGGAAGAACGGAGGGCTCGGTGGTCGATTCCTTATAATTGGGGACGAAATCGACGGTATTCTCGTCGATGTTGCGGAGCATTTCTTCGGCGATATTCTCCATTCGACACTCGGTGTAGCGGTAGGCGGCCGGGGGATCGCCATCGACGGAACCGAAATTACCCTGGGGCTCAATGAGCCGGTAGCGCATGACCCAGTTTTGGGCCATCCGGACGAGGGTGTCATAGACGGAGGTGTCACCGTGGGGGTGGTAGTTCTTAAGGACTTCCCCGACGACCCCAGCACACTTGTCGAAAGAGCGATTATGAAGGAGGCCTTCCCGGAGCATGGCGTAAAGGATGCGGCGCTGGACGGGCTTGAAGCCGTCGCGTGCGTCGGGAAGGGCGCGGCTGACGATGACCGACATCGAGTAGTCGATGTAGGCCTTCTCCATGAGCTGGGAGATATTGGAAGGAGTGGGTTTTTCTTTTTCCGTATACATCTAGAAAGTTTTCAGAGTTCAGTTTTCAGGGATCGCCTGGGGAATGCATCGGTGGGATCCTGAAGTCATCGCCATTCGAACATTCGGGAATTAAAAATTTCCGATTCGGGATTGAAGTGGATGGGCCGCTCGACTTGCCCGGATGTTGGGAAAGAAGCCGGATTAGACATCGAGGTAAGAAACGTTGAGGGCGTTATCCTCGATAAAGGCGCGGCGGTCGGCAACGTTTTCCCCCATGAGCATGGAGAAGGTGGCGTCCGCCAGGGCGGCGTCGGCAATTTCGACGCGGAGGAGACTGCGTTTTTCGGGGTCCATGGTGGTCTCGTAGAGCTGCTTGGGATTCATTTCGCCAAGGCCTTTGTAGCGTTGGATGGAGAGCCCGCGGCGTCCGAGAGCACGGATATTTTCGACAATCTGGAGGACGGAGGAGAGTTCGATGACCTGCTCTTTTTTTTCGTCGCCTTTCTTTTCGATGAGTTTGTAGCGGGGCTCTTCGGTAGCGCTGATCTGATTGAGGTCGAATCCGATTTTGTGGATTTCCTTAAGGATTTTCGTCATCTCGGCGGCCTCGTAGATCTCGTGAACGGAGACCCGCTTATTCATTTCGCGGCCCTCAACGGAAACGATCTGGTTGACGGTGGTTTCGTAGACATCGTCGATATCGTGCTGGACGTAAAAATGGGTGCGGTCATCGTCGCCTAAAAGGAACTCAAAGGACTCGTCGTTTCCAATCCGAATCCGGGCAATATATTTAGGGAGGAGGAAATGGTCGTCATGCTTGTCGAGGTAGGCGGGGAGGCTGCAACCGTAGCGGGTGACGCCGGCCCCGAGCATATCGAGGCGGTTGAGTTGTTCGACGAGGCGGTCGAGCTTTGTAGAGGGAAACTCGTGGCCGTCGCGGAGGCGGACGAGCGTGACATCCTCGGTGCCGAGTTCGAGGAGGATGCGGTTGAGATCGGCATCGTTCTCGATGTATTGCTCGCGGCGGCGGCGCTTGATCCTGTAGAGGGGGGGTTGGGCGATGTAGACGAACCCATTTTCGATAAGGCCGCGCATCTGGCGAAAGATGAAGGTGAGGAGGAGGGTGCGGATGTGGGAACCGTCCACATCGGCATCGGTCATGATGATGATTTTATGGTAACGGGCTTTGGAGGCGTCGAAAGCGCCGTCGCCCTCGTGGTCCCCGATTCCGGTCCCGACGGCAGTGATGAGAGCGCGGATTTCGTTGTTATTAAGGACTTTGTCGAGCCGGGCTTTTTCCACATTAAGCAGTTTTCCCCTGAGGGGAAGAATGGCCTGGTAGCGCCGGTCGCGACCCTGTTTAGCGGATCCGCCGGCGGAATCGCCCTCGACAATATAAAGTTCACAGAGGGTGGGGTCCTTTTCACTGCAGTCGGCAAGTTTGCCGGGAAGGCCGCCGGTCGCCATGGCGCTTTTGCGCACGGTTTCGCGGGCCTTGCGGGC
>CAYQKH010000090.1:0-12211 GCA_964417945.1 uncultured Opitutales bacterium | reverse complement strand
CGGGCGAAGTGCGCATTCTCGGAAAGGAAACCGTAGCCGGGGTGGATGAGGTCGACGTCCTTCTCCTTCGCAAGGGTGATGATGCCGTCAATATCGAGGTAGGCCGCCACCGGACCCTTGCCGACGCCAATCAGGTAGGACTCATCCGCCTTGAAGCGATGGACGCCGAGGCGGTCCTCGTTGGCGTAGATGGCGACGGTCCGAAGCCCGAGTTCGGTAGCACTACGGAAGAGCCGGACGGCGATTTCACTGCGGTTGGCGGCAAGGAGTTTTTTCATTATTGAAAACAGGTGAAGGGCTGGAGAACTTTCTGTCAACGCCGAGTCTGGACGCGGGGAAACCCGGAAGCGGTGCCGGAGGGGTGTCGACGAATTTCAAAGCCCGGGAGGGTCCGGCCATCCCCTGAATTGTGGACTGGAACCTAACCGATAGCGGTATCGAGGAAAAGGATACCGATCCCTGTTTATTGAAGGGGGGGAGTTAGTGTTTAATATCCTTACGGGAGATGGTGGATTTTTGCTGGGGGATTTTCGCCTTGGGCATGGGTTTGAAGGTGAGGGCGAGACCGTTGAGGCAGTAGCGGAGGCCGGTGGGTTGAGGACCGTCTTTAAAGACGTGACCGAGGTGTCCGCCACAGCGGGCGCAGTGGACCTCGGTGCGTGGGGTCCAGAGTTTGCGGTCTTCCTTGAAGCCGATCCGGGCGGATTCGAGCGGGGCATAGAAGCTGGGCCAGCCGGTTCCGCTCTTGTATTTGGTGATGGAGGAAAAGAGGGGGAGGTCGCATCCGGCGCAGGAATAAATCCCATCGCGCTTTTCGTCAAGGAGGCTGCTCGAGTAAGCCCGCTCGGTGCCCTCCTTCCGGAGGATCCGGAACTGGTCCTTCGTGAGGATTTGCGCCCACTCGGCCTCGGTTTTTTCAATGCGCTCAATGGTTGGAGCTGCTTCGGCGGAAAGAGCGGGCGTGCGGGCGAAGAGAAAGAGGCCGGATAGGAAGAGGATGAAAATTATTGATACGGGCTTCATGGGAAGGGTCGATGCAGGGTGAAGGGTGGTTGCGGTCGGGCCGGTTTGGGACCACCGTTGGGTTCACCAAAGTAAGAAAGGAAATCGGGGATCCGGTTCCCGGAAGGGGTGGATGGAGGGGCCATGGCCGGGGGACCGGCGTCGGTGAGGGCCTTCTTAGGAGGTCCACTCGGTAGGGGTCACCCGCTCGATTTCATCGAGGGTGGTCAGCCCCATCATGGCTTTCTTGAGGCCGTCGTAGCGAAGGGGCTTGTACCCGAGCGCCTTGGCGGAATTGGTCAGCTCATGGACGCCGGCATTCTGGGTGATCTGGGAGCGCATTTCATCGGAGACGATGACCATTTCATGGATGGCGACGCGCCCGTGAAAGCCCTCGTAAGGATCCTTCAAACCGGACCTGGGCCGGTAAAAGAGGGATTGCGCGTGCTCGGCATCGTAAAAAAAGCGGG
Organism: uncultured Opitutales bacterium; assembly: GCA_964417945.1. GTDB lineage: Bacteria > Verrucomicrobiota > Verrucomicrobiia > Opitutales > JABSRG01 > CAYQKH01. The sequence goes on along the minus strand of CAYQKH010000090.1, from coordinate 10,739 downwards.
AGAGTTCCTCGGTGGAGGGTTTGTACGACTCCTTGGTGTCCTCGCGGAGGCGCGCGGCAAGGCGCTGGGCAAGGATGGCGTTGATGGAGGGCGCGACCATATAACTCTGCAAACCGATCTCGAGGAGGCGGGTGATGGCCTGAATGGCGTTATTGGTATGGAGGGTGGCAAAGACGAGGTGGCCGGTGAGCGCGGCCTCGGCGGCAATCTTGGCGGTTTCCTTATCGCGTATTTCGCCGACGAGGAGGATGTCGGGATCCTGGCGGAGGAGGGAGCGAAGGAGGATGGAAAAGTTCAGGTCGATATGTTGATTGACCTGCGACTGGTTGAGGCCGGCCATTTCAATCTCGATGGGGTCCTCGATCGTGGCGATATTGACATGGGGCTCGTTCAGCTCCTGGAGGGAGGCATAGAGGGTGGTGGTCTTGCCGGAGCCGGTGGGGCCGGTGACGAAAATGATCCCATTCGGGCTGTGGATCATCTGCCGCCATGGCTTGAGGATCCGCGGGGAGATGAGCATTTCATCCAGACTGAGAAGGCGGCTCCGACCGGTGGAGCCGAGGATCCGGATGACGGTTTTCGTGCCGTGGCGGACAGGGATGAAGCTGACGCGGAATTCCGCCTTACGCGACCCGAGGGGGATGGAGAAACGACCATCCTGGGGGAAACGGCTTTCGGCGATATTCACCTTGGTCAAAATCTTCAGTCGGGAGGTGACGGCAGGGAAAATCCCCATGGAGATGTTCAGGCGTTCCCGGAGGCGGCCGTCGATGCGGAAGCGGATCCGGCAAAGACCTTCCATGGGCTCGATGTGGATATCGGATGCCTCTTCCCGGATGGCCCAATGGAGGATGGCCTCGACGATCTTGGTGATGGGCTTGGATTCCGCGATCGACTCGAGATCGACATCGGAAAGATCGCGAAGGAGGAAGCCGTGTTCTTTCTCGAAGGACTGGATATGGCCTTGAAGGTCTTCCTGCTTGGCATAGTAGACCTCGAGGGCGTCGCGAATCTGGGTAGGGAGGGAGAAAACCGGGCTGATTTCCATCTGCGCGATATTGCGAATGCGCTCGAGGTTGCGGGAATCCTCGGGGTGGTCGGTGGCGATGGTGAGGACCCCGTTGATGATGTAGAGGGGAAGGACATTGGCCTTACGGGCAATTTCCTCGGGGAGGGCGGCAACAGCCTCCGGGGTGACGATACTCTCAAGGGGATTAACGTAGGTGAAGCCCAGGTGGTTGGCCCAGATTTCGCCGGCCTGGGCGGGGGAGAGGAGATCTTTCCGGATGGCCTCTTCGAGACCGTTCAGCTGACCGGACTCGATGGCCTGTTCGAGGATTTTCTGGTTTTCCAGCGGGATAGGCGGGTGGGTGAGCTGGATGAGCTTGATGAAGGCGACTTTTTTCTTTTTGGCGTCGGCGGACTTTTTCCTGGGGGCCCGCTTTTTCCGTGCCTTCGCGAAGAGGGTGCTGATTTCGAGGGAGTCGACTTGCTCGGAACCGAAGCCGGAGCGGGAACGTTCGCTTTCGACCTCCTCGCTCAATTCCCGCGCGGAGTAGAGGGTCTGCCGGTTATCGTGAAAGGGAATGGGTTGGTTATCCTTGCTCACATCACTTCCTCCCCGAACCCATTCGCGGACTCGTCGGAGCCGAAGACTTCCTGAAGAATATCCGTAAGCTTCGCCTTGATTTCGTTCACGGGTAAGTCCTTGCGGATATAATCGAGAGCCCCCTTTTCAATGCTGGTCTGCACGGCCTGCCGGGAACCGAGGGAGGTCATCATGATGACGGCGGCTTCGGGGTCGGAATCGGTTATGGCGGCGAGGGCCTCGAGACCGTTCATCAGGGGAAGGTTGATATCCATGATGACGAGATCGGTGGGGGACTCCCCGTAGAGGCGACAACCCTCGATCCCGTTGGAAGCTTCGCGGATATCCTCGATCTCCAACTCTTTAAAAATTCTTTTGAGAAGAAGGCGGATATGGGCTTCGTCCTCGACGATAAGTACGGATTGGATGTTATGCTGAGCCACGCTTAAAAATGGGAAGCGTAGGGAGGCGGGAGGTGCCGGTCAACGGATTTATCGACCGCAAAGGCCCTCAAAGTGATTCATATCGAGCCACTTATGACCGGGAAGGGGAACCCATTGGGGCCCTCCAATCGGGCGTGGTCCAGTCAGAGGACCTTTCGCAAGGGGGCTTCGGGAAAGACCTCATTATCCTCCCAGGTTTTCCAGTCAACCGGGGTGACGCGCTCGATTTCCTCCAAGGTGGTGAGTCCGAGCATCGCTTTCTTGAGGCCGTCGTAGCGAAGGGGACGATACCCGAGGGATCGGGCGGCTTTGGAAAGTTCGTGGGGCCCGGCATCATTGGCGATGAGGGAGCGCGTTTCATCGGAAACGAGGAAAAGTTCGTGAAAGGCGACGCGGCCGCGAAATCCGGCGTAGGGGTCCTTAAGTCCGGGCTTCGGCCGGTAGAAGAGGGTATCGGAATCCTCGAAATCGGAAAAGAATCGGGAGAGAACATCCGGGCCAGGGCGGTAAGATTCCTTGGCATCCTCGCAAAGTCGGGCGGCGAGGCGCTGGCCGAGGACGGCATTCAGGGAGGGGGCGACCATGTAGTTCTCGAGGCCGATTTCCCGGAGGCGGGTGACGGCCTGGATGGCGTTATTGGTATGGAGGGTGGCGAAGACGAGGTGACCGGTGAGGGCGGCCTCGGCGGCGATGCGGGCGGTTTCCCGGTCGCGGATTTCGCCGACGAGGAGGATGTCAGGGTCTTGCCGAAGGAGCGAGCGGAGGAGGATGGAGAAATTGAGGTCGATATGAGGGTTTACCTGGGACTGGTTGAGGCCGGGCATCTCGATTTCGATAGGGTCCTCGATCGTGCAGATGTTCACATTATCGGCGTTCAATTCCTGAAGGGAGCCGTAGAGGGTGGTGGTTTTGCCGGACCCGGTGGGGCCGGTGACAAAGACAATGCCGTTGGGTGAGCGGATAACCTGGCGCCAGGGTTTAAGGATCCTCGGAGAGATGAGCATTTCCTCCAGGGACATGAGCCGGTTTCGTCCGGTGGAGCCGAGAATCCGGATGACGGTCTTGGTCCCATGGCGGACGGGGATGAAGCTGACGCGGAAGTCAGCGCGCTGGGAACCGAAACTGAGGGAAAACCGTCCGTCCTGGGGAAAGCGGCTTTCGGCGATGTTGACATTGGTCAGGACCCGGAAGCGTGAGGTGATGGCGGGGAAGATGCCTTTGGAAATGTTGAGGCGGTGGCGGAGGTTTCCATCAATCCGGAAGCGGATGCGACAGAAGCCTTCCATCGGCTCGATGTGGATATCGGAGGCGTCTTCGCGGATGGCCCAATGGATGATGGCCTCAACGATTTTCGCGACGGGCCTGGATTCCGCGATATTCTTTAAATCAGCATCGGAGAGTCCGCTGAGGAGAAAGCCGTGCTCCTTCTCGAAGCTGCGGATATGGTCGCTGATATTCTCGCTCTGCTCGTAGTAAATCTCATGGGCGTCGTGGATCTGTGAGGGCAGACTGAAGACGGGGCTGATTTCCTTCTGGGCGATATTCCGGATCCGCTGGAGCTTTTTGGAATCCCCCGGATCATCGGTGGCGAGGGTAAGGACATCTTCCACGATGTAGAGCGGCAAGACCCGGGCTTTGCGCGCGATTTCCTCGGGGAGAGCGGCAAGGGCTTCCGGACTGACAACACTCTCGAGTGGATTGACGTAGGTAAACTGAATGTAGGAGGCCCAGATTTCGCCGGCCTGTTTCTGGGAGACGAGGTCTTTCTGGACGGCGTCTTCGAGCCCCTCGAGAAGCCCGGATTCCAGCGCTTCCTCAAGGATTTTCTGGTTTTCCTCCGGGATGGGTGGATCCGCGACCTGAATCAGTTTGAGGAAGGCGAGTTTTTTCCTGGCGGCGGAAGTCCGCTTGCGCTTGCGGGGCTTTTTCGCGTTGGCCTTGGCAAAGAGAGTATCGATTTCGAGGGCGTCGAGGAGTTCACCTCCGAGGGCGGTTTGGGGGCGTTCCTTGTCCACCTCCTCGACCATATCCGGAAGGGGGTAACGGACCTGAGCCGACGGGGAGGAAGGTTGCGCTTCTGGATCCATGTCTACATGGCCTCCTCGTCAAAATCGATGACCTCATCCTGGTCTTCGAGGAACTCCTCAAGGATTTGCTGGAACTTCGCCTGGATCTCGTTCAGCGGGGTGTCTTTGCGAATGTATTTAATGGCACCGTATTCGATACTGGCCTCAACGGCCTGGCGGGTGCCGACGGAGGTCATCATGATGACAAGGGCGTCCGGGTCGGATTCGATGATGGCCTTGAGAGCCTCAAGCCCGCTCATGAGGGGCATATTGATATCCATGACGATGAAATCGGTAGGATTCTCGCCGTATAAGCGGCAAGCCTCGCGGCCATTGGTGGCCACCCGGATATCCGGAATATCCAACTCACGGAAAATCCGGGTCAGAATATGTAAAATGTGATTTTCGTCGTCGACGATGAGGACGGATTGAATGCGGTTGGATTTGTCGGACTTCAAGGGAGGGAACAGCGGCGATTAACTGGATAAAGGTGGAAATGATTTCCCCACAATTAGGTATTTGCTCCTTTAAACGGCCGAGGGTAGGGTGAGTTGAGCCAAAAATTTCGTTATTGTCGAAAGGTTCGCCCGGTCCGCGGTTGGGAGCCGGGGCTACAAGGTGCAGACACGGAAATTTAATTAAATTCCGAACCTAGGGGGGACTCCGATTTGACGGGAATGGGGACAGCGGGTTTGTTTTATCTCAACGCATGAAAAAACTGCCAAATCACGCGGATACTATCTGGTTCCTGGAATACCCTATGAGATTCTGTGGAATGGAGTTGGGTCGGCGGGTGAGCGTGCTGGAGATTGTGCCGGGGGAGCTGGTCCTGCATTCGACCGGTCCTTTCACCCGTGGTGACCGCGAGGCAATCGAGAGGGAGGGCCGAGTGGTGGCAATTGTGGAGGCCACGACCCTGCACGATACATTCGCGAAAGAGGGACAAGCTGCTTTTCCGAAGACGCCTTACCTGGTGCCGGAGGGTTTTCCCGAGGGGGCGATCGGCGGACAGGGGCGGCAGATTTCGGAATCGAGGGATTTATTCGGTGATGGCCTTGAGGTCGTAAAGTTGGAGGGAACCCGGCGTGGCCACCTGTGCGGGTTAGAATTCGACCTGAATTGAAACTTTTTCCCAGTGGGAATCATCCGTAACTGCGATGGCCTTTTGCTCTAAAGCCTGGGCGATGAGGAGCCGGTCAAATGGATCGAGAGGGTGGTTGGGCAGGGTTTCTATTAAAAAAAATTATCTAAATTGATTGAGGAAGCAGTTCATGGAGAGGAGGGTATTATCTCAAAAGGAAACATCCCGATGGTGAAGATCACTCCTCTGACGACGGCCATCCCTAGCCGCAAACTGGGAGGAGCCTCTGGTTTGGTCCAGTTCATCTCCGAAGACTTTAACGATGAGAAGGATGACTTCGCCCCTGACTAAATCGGGCTTCCTAATTGACACTCACGTATTCCTTTGGGCGATCGCTGCGGTGCCTAACTTTAGCGATAGCCGAGGAGTTGTTGGTTTAAAAGTCTGCATGAATGGCCAGACAAATATGCATGAGAACGACTCTAAATATTGATGATGGGATTCTCGAGAGAGCGTCCAAGCTCACTGGAATCAAAGAAAAGACATTGCTCCTGCATGAAAGCTTGTAGGCTCTCATTCCCGCTGAGAGCGCGCGAAGGAAAAGTCAGGAATAGAATGTTTCCTGAAATTGTCTCATTGTTTTAAGTTTCGTGACTTGCGAAGCGGGAGGAATTCGCTTTGACGCAACCCGATGACAATGATGGCAAATAGAAACGACCAGGAAAATCCAATTTTTGAACCGGAATCGGAGGCCAACCAACGGCTCAAGGAGGAAGTCGCGCCGCCGGACTGGAAAAACCCGGAACCGTCAGGGCCCTATCACCTGGTGGTGATTGGAGGGGGAAGCGGCGGCCTGGTGACGGCGGCGGGTGCGGCGGGATTGGGCGCGAAAGTCGCGTTGGTGGAAAAAAACGCGTTGGGGGGTGACTGCCTAAATGTGGGTTGCGTGCCGTCCAAAGCACTGCTGGCAGCGGCCAAAAGGGCGGCGGCCGTCCGGGACGCAGGCCATTATGGGGTAGGTGGAGTGGATAAAGTGGAGGTGGATTTTCCCGCTGTGATGGAACGCATGCGGGAGCTGCGGGCGAAGATAGCGCCGAATGATTCCGCGAAGCGCTTCCGGGACCTGGGAATCGACATTTTTTTGGGTGAGGGGCGGTTTACGGGAAGCGGAACTCTGGAAGTGAACGGGAAGGAGCTGAAATTTTCCAAGGCGGTGATCGCGACGGGCGGGCGGGCGATCGTGCTGCCCATCCCGGGATTGAAGGAGGCGGGTGCTCTGACCAACGAGACGCTGTTTTCGTTGACGGAGCGGCCGAAGCGACTCGCCGTGATCGGGGCCGGTCCGATTGGCTGCGAGATGGCGCAGGCCTTTGCCCGGCTGGGCAGTGAAGTGACGCTGTTCGAAGCGCAGTGCAAGATCCTTTCCCGGGAGGACACGGACGCGGCCCGGATTGTGGAGGTGGCCCTGGAGCGCGAAGGAGTGGAGCTCATTTGCGACGCAAATATCGAAAAGGTGGAACGCGTCGGCGAGGAGCGGATCATCAGCGTGGAGCATAAAGGCAACAAGCATCAATGGAGTTTCGACCAGATTTTGGTTGGGGTGGGACGCGCTCCGAATGTGGAGGGGATCGGTCTGGAGGAGGCCGGTGTGGATTTTGACCCACGCAAGGGGGTGCAAGTGGATGCCTGTCTGCGCACCTCGAACCCGAAGATTTTCGCGGTGGGCGATGTGGCGATGGATTACAAGTTCACCCACATGGCGGGGGCCACGGCTCGGATTGTGATTCAGAACGCCTTATTCAAGGGCCGGAAGCGGCACACCAATCTGCGGGTGCCCTGGTGTACTTACACGCAGCCGGAGATCGCCCACGTCGGACTCTACGAAGATGCCGCCAAAGAGAAATACGGCGACACGCTGGCAACCTTCCGGCAGGATTTCGCGGAGATGGATCGCTCTATCCTGGAAGGAAAGACGGAGGGCTTCGTCAAAGTGCATGCGGTCAAGGGACGGATTGTGGGAGCCACGATCGTGGGCGAGCAGGCGGGTGATCTGATTTCGGAGATTACGGTGGCGATGGCGGGAGGCGTGGGGTTGGGCGCACTCTCCAATGTGATCCACCCTTATCCGACTGCGGCGGAGGCAATCCACCGGATAGGCGACGCCTACAATCGGACACGTTTCACGCCTTTCATCCAGAAAGTGTTCAAGACCTGGCTGAAGTGGACCGGTTGACGGAAAGTTGGCAATTGCCCATGGGCGCGGCTTCCAAGGGCAACTGGTGGCGAGCGCCTGGCTGGGGACGATTTCTGTTCAGGGCCTTCGGGATGGGATCTATTTTTGTCCTGGGTTCTGGGCTGGTGACAGGAAGCCCAGAACCGGAATTAGCGTTTTTTGAGGATTTTGATTCGTTAGAGCGGTGGGAGTCGTTCACATTTGACAACGTTGCCAGGCCTTCGGGCTACGTTTCTGAATCCACCCAAGATGGGACACAGGTTCTCAGGATGAGCAGCACGAACGCGGGGTCGGGGCTGATCCTGAAAGCCGGATTGGATCCGCGAAAGTACCCGGTCCTGGAGTGGCGTTGGCGGGTGAGTCAAGGGGTTACCGGGGTTGATCACCGCCGGAAATCCGGTGACGATTATCCGATTCGGATCTACCTGTTTTTTGACTATGATAAATCTGGGCTAAGCTGGCTCGACCGTCTCCGCTACCGCGCTTATCGTGAACTTAAAGGTCGTTATCCGCCGCATTCGGGGCTGGCCTTTGTCTGGACTTGGAATCCGGTGGAGGCGGAGACTTATCCAAATCCCTACACGGACCGACTGGTCATGCGGGTCTTGCGCGGCCCCTCCGCCCCAATAGGGGCATGGAAGTCGGAGCGCATTCATATCCTACAAGAGTATGCGGCTTATTTTGGGGAGGCACCTCCGGAGACTCCGCTTCGGCTGGCCGTGATGACCGATAGTAATGATAGTGGGCAGCGCACGGAGGCCGCCCTGGATTGGATTCGGATGCGCGCGGAATGAGCGGAGGCATCGCATCAGGATGGCTTTCCAATTGGCTGCGCCACAACGCCCGTCGGCGCTTTGGTTGGATTCGCGAGCACTTGGTGGGAGAGACGCTGCTGGATGTGGGCGCGGCGGAGGGTTGGATCGGGGAGGCGGCGGCCCAAGAATTGGGCTTGCGTGTGCAACTCGTCGATGTGGTTCATATGAATCGGACCCAGCTGCCAATTGTGGTTTATGACGGGAAGTGCCTGCCTTTTCCAGACAACAGCTGGGACACGGTGACGCTACTGTTAACCTTGCACCACTGCGCCTCGCCGGCCCCTGTTCTGGCTGAGGCCGCACGTGTGGCCCAGTGCCGCGTGGTGGTGACCGAATCCGTCTTTCATACCCGGGCCGGGCGGCTTCTGCTGCAGTGTATGGACGGCGGCTTGAACGGGTTGCGCACGAGCGGAACCATGGCACCGGCACTTCATTTTAAGACCGTGCGCGAATGGCGCGCAATTTTCCGGGAGCAGGGGCTGCGCATTCTCGAGGAGTCCTGGGTTACCCGGGGCCTCCACTGGCAGCGTCTTTTTGTCCTGGAGGTGGAGGGGTTGGTCTCCGGCAAAGCCCCTGGGCGGCCTTTTCCGGTTCCATGAAACAATCGCTGGTTTCAAAGCGGTCGAGGGCGTCGAGATGACTCATGGGCGCGGTGGTTGATGGATAGAGTCCCGGTGCGATACCTTATTGGACGGGGGACGAATCCTCCACGGGGGCCTCGGATACCTCAGTTTCGCGAATGGCTTGGCGCGCGATTTTTGAGACCCAAATGGTGACGGCAAGGGTCGCGGCGAGGCCGATTCCGAGAAGGGTCCATTCGAGGGGTCCCCTTTCTGGCCCGGCGTCGGCGGCACTCTGGGCAGCGGCGCGACCGAGCGTGCCAAAATAAACGTAAACGAGTGTTCCGGGCATCATGCCGATCCAACTGGCGAGGACATAGGGCCAGAATTTGACGGCGGTGAGGCCATAGAAGTAGTTACTAAGGTTAAAAGGAACAACGGGGCTGAGCCGCAACAAAAAGATGAGCCGGGCACCCCGCTCGCCGATGGCGTGGTCGATGCTTTGGAATTTTGGCTTGTCCACGGTCAGAGCGCGAATTTTGTCGCGGGCGAAAGAACGACCGAGCAGGAAGGCGAGGGAGGCTCCCAGGGTGGAGCCAAGGGAGACGGCAAGGAAGCCCCAGCCCAACCCGAAAATAAATCCCGCGCCGATGGTGAGGATGGCTCCAGGCAGCATCAGCAGGGTGAAGGCAGTATAGGCGACGATGAAGACGAGGATCCCGACAGGGCCAAGGTCGGCGATCCATTGATTAAAGCCCTCCAGCCAACTTTCGACGGGAAGTAAACGGAAGAGCGCGAAGAGCGCGACCACAACAACTAGCAGTCCGCCAATTTTCACAAATGGCCCAGAACTTTCAACGGGAGGATTCTCAGAAAATTTAGACATACCTTCCTAGGAGGTGCCATCAATTGGATTATTCCCACACTTCACTTGTATGCATTTCCGTTGACTGATAAAAATTTCCAAGTTGGCAGGTTCAGCCGCCAAGGTGGAGATTATACCACGGAGCGGGGGGCGGATCCGATAACTTCATTGGCCTCGTTGACGGTATCGCAAAGTTCTTCGGTCATGATGGAATGAGCAGTGGCGGTGGGGTATGCTGTGGCGATAACGAAGCAAACATTCCGGCCTTCGGCCACCTCCCCGATCCCTTCGGGCAGGGGAGGAGAGAGGAAAATTTTCTCCCTGTGCGGAGGGTTTAGGGAGAACTGAGTAAATCACGTTGCCTTATTGTTATCGGGCCTCAACATACTTAAATGGCTTATCTTCAGGCGGGTATAAGAATAGGAAAAATTGCAGTCGTGCTTCTGGGTTGCTCAGGGCTGCTCCAATCAGAGGGGAGGGCCGAGGAAGAAGCGGTGCACTCGTTCTCGGAGACAATGGTCATCGGGAATGGCGGAAAAGAGTATTTTCTGGTTCAGACTGGCACGGCGGAGCGTCATATTTTTTTTATTAAAGTTTACCAGATGGCGCATTACATGGAAGAAGCCGATGTGAGAAGGGGAGAGGTGCCTTCGAAAGATAAGTTGCTGGACGGCAGCCAGGCCAAGCACATCGAGATGAAATTCATCCGTGATCTTTCCTATAAAAAAATCAGGGCCGAACTCAAGAAGTCGATGCTCCGGAACGCGAAGCCGGAATGGATCGAAAACTCGAAAACGGAGATCGGGACATTCATGAAAGCGATAAATCGGGATGCCTTAAAAGGGGATATTCTGACTCTCTCGTGGTTTCCGGGAGGGAAGCTGGTCGCGGCCTTTAACGGAGAACAGGCCCTGGCGATTGAGAATACCGACTTTGCCCGGATGATCTGGTCAATCTGGTTTGGAGCCAAGCCAGTGGTGCGGCGCGATGACCTGCTGGGGGCATTTCAGGTAGTCAGTCAGTCATAAAATGTTGATTTCCAGTAAGAACAGGAAAGGTGAGTTACGGCATGGGCGCTTTGTGGTGCC
>CAYQKH010000089.1:0-12260 GCA_964417945.1 uncultured Opitutales bacterium | reverse complement strand
CTCCAGGGTGCCGTCGCTTTCATCCACTTCGGTCACCGCCCATCGGGCCTCCGGATCGAACCGGGCCGGCGCTAACGCCCCGCGAAAGAGACCGCCCACCAGGAAATCCGCGGGGAAACCGGCTTGCCGCGATGCCCATGCCAGGAGAGCCGTCGTTGTCGTCTTTCCGTGACTTCCGCCCACCGCCAATACCGATTTCTTTCCCAGCACTTCCGCCTGCAATTCTCCGCGAAGGCGCGTGGAACAGCCCTCCTTCCGAGCCCGATCCAAAAGGGGATGATCCTGCGGAATTGCACTGGAAAGAACGAGGTCTCCCGGCACCGGGCGATGGGGGTTCCAGGACTCCACGGTGACGCCACCCTCCTCCAGAAGCCGCCGGACCCCCTCGTTCAAGCTTCGATCCTGGCCACCGATCCGCCGCCCCTGCCCCGCGAGATAAAGGGCCAGTGGTGCCATCCCCATCCCTCCGATTCCTAGAAAATAATGGTCGTAACTTCCGGTCCTCATAGAATGCGTGCCTCTAGGAAACGGCGGCGTCCCCAGCGAACCCGCCCCGATTCGAAATCCTCGATGATCCGTTCCAAGTCCTCCACGATCCGCTCCCGGCTCTCCGCCTCACTGAGCCGTTTCAGGTTGAAGCGGAATTTCTCAAGGAGCCAGTCGTTGAAGATCACGTCCCCTACTTCATCCCGGAGGCTCGCAAGGTTCGCCTGTTCCACCACCACGCACCCACCCTGGCTCTCAAGGTAACGCGCGTTTGCCACTTGGTGGTTGTCCGCCGCATGGGGATAGGGAACCAGGATGCTCGGCCGCATGCATTGAACCAGCTCCGCGATCGTTCCTGCTCCCGCACGGCTGACCACAAGGTCCGCCGCCGATAAAACCGCCGCCATGTTGTCCGTAAAGGGACGATAGACCACCCGCACCGGTTTGCCCGCCGTCGACCGGGCCTCCACCATGCCTTCCGATCCCTTCCCCAGACCGGTCAGGCAGAAGATGTGAATCCCCTCCGCCGCCAACGTTTCAAAATGGTCCTGGACCCACTGGTTCAAAGCGCTCGCGCCCTGGCTGCCACCCAGCACCATCAGCCATTTTTCTTCCGGCGATATCCCCAACTGCCGGGCCGCCGTCTCCCGCGGGAGTCGCCGGATCTCATCCCGAACGGGGAAGCCGTGATGATCCATCCGGTTCAAGTCGATTCCCTGCACCCGGATCCCGTCCGGCAGGGAGAGCCGGTAGGCGAATCGCTTCAGCAGCCGGATCGCCCGCCCCACCCGGCGATTCGCCTCGTGAAGAACCACCGGGATGTTTAGAAACGCTGCCGCGATCACCGCCCCGAAAGACGTATAGCCGCCAAAACCCAGGACCAGGCTCGGTTTCTCGCGCTGAAAAAGGCTCACGCAGGCAACCGTTCCCGCAGACTGGAGCAGAAGAAAACGTAGGATCCCCAGCGGCCGGAGCAGAAGCGGGGACGCGGGCACCTTCGTGTAAGGAAGATTTGGATACTTTTGCAGGAGTCGGCTGTCAACTTCCTTCTCGCTGATGAGAAGCCGGACTTCATGACCGCGCTTGAGGAGCCCCTCCGCTACCGCAATGCCCGGTGCGAGGTGCCCCCCGGTCCCTCCACATACGATCATCACAAGACTCCGGCTCATAACTCTCGGGGTCGGGTCCAGGAGGGTTTACTCCAGTTGCGGTGCGCGTTGAGAAGGATGCCGATAAAGAAGAACATCACGACGAGGTTGCTTCCCCCGTAGCTGACGAAAGGCAGCGACATCCCTTTGGTCGGAAGGAGGCCGGTAACGACTCCGAGGTTGATCAGCGCCTGGTAAATAATCAGGAGGAGCGCTCCCTGCACGAGGAGGAACTGGTGGAGGTTCGGGGCACGGCTCAGCAGGCGAAGTCCCACGAGGAAGAGAACGATGTAGAGCCCCACCGTCCCCAAGGTCGTGACCAGGCCCAGCTCCTCCCCCACGATCGCGAAGATAAAATCGGTATGGGCCTCCGGCAGATAGTGCATCTGCTGGCGCCCGTTCCCGAGACCCTTCCCTGTAATCCCTCCCGATGCGAATGCAAGGAGCCCTTGGTAGAGTTGGTAGGACGAACCGCTCCGGTTGCCCTCGACATCGACAAAGGCGAGGATCCGCGCCCGCCGCACCGGATCCAGATAAACCAGCACGCTAAAAGCCGCTCCCGCAAGGCTTACCGACGGCAGGAGATACCGGAGACGCGTTCCGAATAGAAAGAGAAGGGTGAAGCCAACCACCCCGCAGAGCGCGGCCGTTCCGAAATCGGGTTGCAAGAGGATGAGGATCGACCATGCCCCAATCAAGGCCATCGGGACCAGAAATCCCCGTAGAAAGCTTTTCCGGTGGCGCTGGTGGTGCGCGAGGTAATGGGCAAGGCAGAAGACCAGGCCGATCTTTGAAAATTCCGAGGCCTGCAGGTTCACCGGACCAAACTGAATCCATCGCCAGGAGCCGTTGACCTCCGCTCCGATCCCCGGAATCAGGACCAGCACGAGCAGGACCATCGAGCCCAGAAAGAACAACCAGGAAAGGGAGCGTAGGCGTTCCAGAGGTAGGTGGGCCGCCACCATACAGCTCACACCCGCCAGCCCAACCCAGATGACTTGGCGGCCCAACAGGTTCATCGCCTCCGCCGGAGCCGCACGGGAGGCGCTGTATAGGATCGTTAGGCCAAGAACCACCAGCGCAAAGACACACGCCAACAGCAGAGCGCCCGCCGAAAATCCCAGGCCCGCGCTGGCCCGAGGCGATATTTCAGGATAGGGTTGAGCTGCAGTGGCCATGAGGATGAAAACGCTGGTTTATTCCTCCGTTTGCACCCGGAGAACCGGGATTTCCTCGACGTCATCCAGCAGAATGCTCGGGTCGATTTCCGGTTCGCGCTCGGGTTGCGGTTCGGGCGTCTGGACCCGGATCCGAATCGGATCGTTCGGGTTCCGTTCCGGTTGCGTAATCGAGCGACGGCGTTCCGGTGCCGGTTCCTCGTAAGGGTCTCCGGGTTCCATCCCCGCCGCCGGTTTGATTTTCAACACTTGCCCCACCCGCAGTTTCCGGGGATCAAAATTTCCGTTCAGACGAATAAGTTCACGCGTCGACATCCCATACCGGGAGGCGATCATCGACGGGTTTTCTCCCGCGCGGACCGTGTGGGTAAAAGCGAGGTCCTCCTCACCGGTTGTCGCGGGTGCCGGCGCGCTCGTCTCCAGAGCGGGGCCGGTCCCCGGGGAGGAGCTCCCGCCTTTCGGAACGAAAAGGGTCTCGCCAATCCGGATGACATCGCTACTGCGGTTGTTCAGGTCTTTTAGCTCTTGGATTGAGGTTCCAAACTGGCTCGCGATCTTGGAGAGCGTGTCCCCGCGCTGGACCGTATACTGCGTCGTCTCCACTTCGATCGAGCGGCTGCTCAGCCGCTGGTCGCCGCTCACCACCGGAGCCAGGTCCGGCGCTTCGAGGGGTACGACCAGAACCTGCCCGACCTTGATCACCGATTGCTTGGTCAAATCATTCGCCTCGAGGAGCGCTTCCAGGCTGATTTCGTAATCCTTCGCGATTTTCCAGAGGCTGTCGCCGGGCTGAACCGTGTAATTGTCAAAGCGCGGGGTGCTGCTCACCAGTGGAATGCTCTCCCGTTCCGGGGATGCCACCGGGTTACGATCCAGAACGGGATCCCGCAACATCCGCTCCGGTCGGGTCGGAGCCGTGCGGTCCGTGGACTGTTCCCGGGAACGGAGAGACGGACCCTCGGAATCGTCCCGATTCACTTCGAATCCGGCATTGAAGGCCTCATCTAGCGAGGAGGCTTCCGTGATGGGACGTTTCGCGGGCCTCACCGTCGTGGTCATCGGCTCCTCCTCCGCTACAAGAGGTTGATCTTCTGAAGGAATGGTGTCCCCCACCTCAAGTTGCCCACCGGTTGTTTTGCAGCCGGGCTGGACGATCAAGAGGGCGATCACCACTCCATGGAGGGCGAGGACGAGTCCAAATACGGGCGTAATTTTCATGGTCTTTCGGAATTTCAGTTGGGTAGGGTTGCAGAATTGGCCGAAAGGAGTTCACCCATAAGTTGGCGGAAGGCGTTTCCTCGTTCGGCGTAGTTGTTCCAGAGGTCAAAGCTGGCGAAACCGGGACTGAATACCACGTCCCCCGGGCCCCGCGCCAACCGGTGGGCGGTTCGCACCGCCGCCTCCAGGGTTTCAAAGACTTCGGTTTTCACGCCCTTCTTCTCAAGGGCGTCGCGGAGCGCTCCTGCGGTTTCTCCGACGACGAATGCCCGGCCCACCCGAGGAGCCAGCTCCCGGACGAAGCGGCTCAGATCGCCCCCTTTGTCACGCCCGCCCCCGATCCAGTATATCTTCTGTTCAAAACGCTGGAGGGCGGCGAGGGTCGCCGCAAAATTCGTCGCTTTGGAATCGTTCCAATACGTGACCTCATCTTCGCAACCCACCACTTCCAGCCGGTGGGGGAGCATCTTAAGGGTGTTCGCCGCTTCAACCAGGGCGTTACGGGGTAATCCAAAGTGTCTCCAAAACGCGGAAACCAAACAAAAATTCTCCGCCTGCGGCAGATGACGGAACGGACTGTCCGCTTCCAAATCCTCCACCGTTTGCGGTCGGACCGGAACCACTTCGTAAGGGCCCTTCAGGCCGAGGGTCTCCCGCTTCCGGGTCGTCTCCACAGAAGACCCTACCCACGCCTGATTCCGGCTGTTTCGGCGCATTTCAAAAAGTCGTGCCTTCGCCTCAAAATACGGCACCAACCCGCCGTGGCGATCGATATGGTCTTCATCGAAATTCGTCCAGAGGGCCGCGTCCCATCGGAAACTCCGTAAAAGCTCGCACTGGAAGGAACTCACCTCCACCACCGCCCAACAATCCGGTCCTGTGCTTCCGATCAGCTCGACCAGTGGAGTACCGATGTTCCCGCAGGCCCTGGCATCCATGCCCGCACGAACGAGGGCGCGCTCGAGGAGCAAGGTGGTTGTGCTCTTCCCGTTCGTTCCCGTTACCGCGAGGATCTTCCCCGGCCAGAAGAGGGTGCCGAGGTCGAGGTCCCCGATCACCGTCATCCCCTGTTGATGCGCCGCTTTCAACCAGTCGTGCTGGCCGGAAAACCCCGGGCTGCAGACCACCAGCTGGTGGAGATGGCTCGGCGCCGCAAGGAAATCGTTGACCGCCTCACCGCTGAGGTGCGGTCGTTCATCATAAAAGACCGTCTCCACCCCCATGCCATTGAGAAAGGATTCCACCGCGTTGCCGGTAACCCCGGCGCCAAATACGGCAACCGGTCGATCCATCAGGGAGCGGATCTGGCTTCGGGTGAGGTTCATACTTAACGGAGTTTCAAGGTACTCAAACCGATGATCGCGAACAGCAGAGAGAGGATCCAAAAACGGATTACAACCTTGTTCTCATGCCATCCTTTCAATTCAAAATGGTGATGGAGCGGGGACATGCGAAAAACCCGCTTTCCCGTGGTTTTGAAGCTGAGGACCTGGATGACGACAGAACCTGCTTCCAATACATAAATACCACCGACAAAGAGAAGAGTAAAGGGCTGGTGGATGAGAAAGGCGATCGTCCCGATCAATCCGCCCAGCGCCAGCGAGCCCGTATCTCCCATGAAAACCTCCGCCGGATGAGAGTTGTACCAGAGAAAGACCAGACTCGCTCCCAGGAGCGTGCTGCAGACGATGACCAGCTCCCCCACCCCCGGGAGGAAACTGATGAAAAGGTAATCCGCCATGATCGCATTGCCCGCCAGATAAGCCATGATCATAAAAGCAAGGGCCGACGAAACCGTGCAGCCAATCGCCAACCCGTCCACGCCGTCCGTAAGGTTGATCGCATTGCTGAAACCTGCCATGAAGAGATAAAATAGCAGAAACACCATCCAGATCGGCATCGATTCGAGGACGACATATTTATAAAAAGGCACCCACAATTCACTGATCCGTGGGCCGCTCACATCGCTGGAAAACAGGAGGAAAAGAGTGATCAGGGTCAGGACCGCCTGCCCGATCAACTTGTAGCGCCCCGCCAGGCCCTTGCTGTTTTTCCGCGATACTTTCAAATAGTCGTCGAGGAATCCGAGGACCGTGAGTCCCGTATAGACGAAAAGCGCCGTAATCACGTAGACATTCGGCCGGGCCCAGAGCACAGCGCTTCCCATCAGAGAAAAATAGATGACCAACCCACCCATCGTCGGCGTGTTTTTCTTCGAGGCGTGCAATTGCGCCAGGTCGCCGACCTCGCTTTGTTCGCGCAGGGCCTGCTCCATTTTCCATCGGCGCAACCGGGCAAAAAGCGGCGGGGCCAGAAGGAAGCCGATGAGGAGTGCGGTAAAGCCCCCGAAGGCCGCTCGAAACGAAATGAATCGAAACAGGCGGAAGGGCCCGAAGAGGTGCTCGTAGTCGGCAAGGTAGCTTAACATGGGACTCCTTCCATTTTTTCCATTGCTTCGTATTCCAACGGCAACAACTGCTCGAGACAATAGGAGCGGCTTCCTTTCAAAAGGATCGCCCCGGAGAAGTGCGCTACTCCGGCCTGCGCATCCTCCGTCCGCTCAAAGAGCTGGTAACTCCCCGGGACCGGGTCGTTCGCCTTCAAGCCTTTCAACAGATCCGAGGCATATTCCCCGATGAAGAAGGCCACGTCTCCCGGGCGAAGCTGAATCCCCTCACCCACTTTCCGGTGAAAGGCGGGGGCCTCCGCCCCCAGCTCGTTCATCGAACCCAAGACGTAGAGCCGCCGCAACCCAGGGTCGAATCCATCCGCGAAGGCAAGCAGGGCGTCGCTGACCGATACGGGGTTCGCGTTGTAGCAATCCGCGTAGAAAAACTGATCCCCCGCCTTCAGCTTTTCCCCGCGGTTAGGGCTCGGCTTCCATTGTTTGAAACGTTCCCGGATCGTGTCCGGAGCCACCCCTTGGTCGAGGGCGACCGCCACCGCAAGAGCGGCGTTCTGCGCCTGTCCAGGACTGCAAAACGGCAGGGGAAAAAGCAGCACCGGTCCGTCCTGTGTTCGTAAGGCAAGGGAAAATCCGCCTCCGGCCCGGCCGTCGATCGCATACTCGTAGACCCGAAGGGCTTTTTCCACGTGCGCACGGGAATCGTTTTGCCGAACCACCACGCTGTCCGCGAGGAGCTTCCGGAAGGGTTCCCATTTCAGGCAGGTCGCCGGAAAGTAAAGCCGCCCTCGGGCTCGCGGACCCCGCAGCATTTTCGCCTTTTCCCGGGCGATCGCCTCCAGACTGCCCATCTGCTCGAGGTGGGCCGGTCCCACCATCGTGACGATGGCCACATCCGGTTCGATCATCCCTTCGAGGACATCCATCTCGCCGGGACCATTGATGCCCGCCTCGACCACGAGCGCTTCGTGTTGTGCGGGCTCCGCCCGAAGGAGGGTTACCGGCACGCCGAGCGTGTTGTTCAGGTTTCCCTCCGTGGCATGGGTCCTGTCCACTCCAAGCAACACCTTGAGCAGGTCTTTTGTGGAAGTTTTTCCGCAGCTGCCCGTAATGCCGATAACCGTTGCATCGAGGCTCCGGCGATATTCCAACGCCGCGTTTTGGAGGCCCGTTAAGGGATCGGAAACCACCAACTGCGGCAGCGAGGTCCCGTCCACGAGGCGGTTGACCAGCGCCATCGAAGCTCCCGCCGCCTCCGCCGCATTCAGAAAATGATGCCCATCCCGCCTCTCGCTCTTCAGGGCGACAAACCCCTCCCCTTCGCGAAGGATCCGGGTGTCGTAGGAGAAACCTGAAATTCGGCCAGGAGGTGTCCCGGACCAGCTCCCGCCGGTCCACCGGACTAACCTCTCTGGCTCGAATTCAGGCATCTCTCTCTCTCTTTTTCTCTCTCTATCTCTATTCACCGATAGTGGGTCTCTTCGAAGCCCTACCGGTTCGTTGCTCAGCTAGTTTGGAAAAACTTAACAGTTCGCGCGCGACTGCGCGGTCGTCAAAAGGCACGAGGGTATCAGAAAACTCCTGGAAGCTTTCGTGGCCCTTCCCCGCGATCAGGACACAATCCTCCGGGCCCGCGTCTGTAAGAGCTTGCCGGATGGCTTGGCGCCGGTCCTCGATCCGGACGACCCGGGCCGACTCACCGGGCCTCACGCCGCCTTCCATGTCGTCCAGGATTCGACCAACCTCCTCATTTCGGGGATTGTCCGCGGTCAGATAGGCGACGTCCGCGCTGTCGAGGACCGCCCGGGTCATCAACGGTCGCTTCTCACGGTCGCGATTTCCTCCGCATCCGAAGACAACCCGGAGAGTTTCTTTGACCAGGGGGCGCAGCATGCCGATCGCATTGCGAAGCGCGTCGTCGGTGTGGGCGTAATCCACGAGGACCTGGAAAGGTTGACCGCTGTCGATACGCTCCATCCGGCCGGGAACCCCGGGAAACTTGCGCAGGCGCTCCACCATCTCTTGGAGGTTCCGTCCACGGGCCAAACCGATCGAGAGGGCCGCGAGGGTGTTACTCACATTGTAGGAGCCAAGCAGAGGCGTCCAGACCGGGTGCGATTTCCCGCTTCCGACCAAGGTGAAATGGGTCCCGTCCCGTCCCATCGAGATCGCCTCCGCCCGCAGTCCGGCATGGGGGTTCAGGCCGAAGGTATGCACCTCTACCGATTCCGGAATCGCACCCAAAAGGCGAATCGCACGGGGATCATCCCGGTTGATCAGGGCCGAACCCGGGAGCGGTTGGCCGTGCTTCCCCGTGAAAATGCGGGTCTTGCACTCAAAATAACTCTCGAGATCGCCGTGGTAGTCCAGATGGTCCTGCGTCAGGTTCAGGAATACCGCAATGTCCAGCTTAAGGCCTTCCACGCGCTTCTGGTGAATTCCATGGGAGCTGATTTCCATCACCGCTTCACGGCAACCCGCTTCCTCCATCTGCGCCAGCATCGCGTAGACATCGACCGACTCCGGGGTGGTCTTGAACGATGGAAACGTTCGCCGGCCGACATCGTAGCGGATCGTCCCGATCAGTCCCACCGGTTGGTCTTTCTCCGCGAGGAGGTGCTGGGCCAGGAGAGCGACCGTCGTTTTTCCGTTGGTCCCGGTAATCCCGATGACCGGTAGCCTCGAGGCCGGGTCTCCATAAAAATGTCGAGAGGCCGCGGCCAGCGCGGAGTGGACATTCTCCACCTGGATCGTAGAGATTTTTCGGTGGGAAGCCTTGCTTTGCTCGGTCACGATCCCGACCGCTCCGCGGTCGATCGCTTCCTCGGAGTAAAAATTCCCGTCGGTCCGTAAACCCGGCAGGGCGAAAAAGAGGGAACCGGGAATAATCCGGCGGCTGTCGGTGGTCAGGCTCTTCACCTGGGGGTTTCCTTCTCCCCGGAACTGCACCGGGTTCATCACCCCCGCCAGGGTCTGCAAGCTCTGTTTCTCACGTATCATCTGTGGAAATATTGGACTGGTTTTCAGGAGCCTTGTTTCAGACCCGCCCGACATCAGCCGATCAGGGTGAGGTTTCAAGGGGTCCTCCTTTCCAGGCGACCAGGGACGGATCCCCCACCACCGGTTCGATTCCAAAGTAACGGATCAGCAGTTCACCCACTTCTTGAAAAATCGGCGCCGCGACCAGACCGCCATAGCCGATCGTCGATCCCTTGGGTTCGTCCACCACTACCGTCATCACCACTCGCGGCTGATTAGCCGGGAAAAATCCGCTGAAGGACGCAATGTGGGCACGGCTGCTGTACTGCCCGTCGATGATCTTCTGCGAAGTCCCGGTTTTTCCCGCGACTTTGAAGCCCTCGATCCGCGCCCGGCGCGCGGTCCCCTTCACCGAAACCACCTCCACCAACATCCGCGTCATCTCACGGCTCGTCTCCGAACGGACCACCCGGCGGCGCGCAACCGGATCGAATGTCGCGAGGGATTTTCCATCGTTGTCAAATATCCTCCGGAGGACCCGTGGCTCCATCAGAATTCCATCGTTGGCCAGGACCGACATCGACATGTGCACCTGCATCGGTGTCGCCGATATCGCATGGCCCATCGGAAGGCGCGTGATCGTTAACCCGTCCCAGCGGTTGACCGGGTGCAGGATTCCGGAAACTTCGCCGGGTAAGCCCAGCCCCGTCTCCTCCCCAAAGCCGAATTTTCGCGCATAGTCGTGGAGCCGGTCCTCCCCAAGCATCATCCCGAGGTAGGCCGCCCCACGGTTGCTGGATTGAACGACGACTTCCCGCATACTCATCTGTGGGCGGCCGTGGTCGTCCCGCGGCAAACGGATCGTTCGCCCCTGGTAACGCACATGAGTCAGGCCTGTGTTCAAGAGGTCTTCCGGCTGGATCACCGACTCCTCCAGCGCCGCGCTCGCGGAAACGATCTTAAAGGTCGAACCCGGCTCATACAAGTCCGTCAGCGCCCGGTTCCGGTGCGTCGCCACCGGATACTCGTTGTAGCGGTTCGGGTCGAACGTCGGAACGTTCGCGAGTGCAAGGATGTAGCCGGTCGCCGGCTCACTGATGATGATCGTCGCAGCCTCTGGTTGATATTTTTCCACCGCCCGGGCCAGGGATTCCTCCGCGAGATGCTGCACGTAGGAGTCCAAGGTCAGCTCAATGTTCAAGCCGTCCCGCGGTTTAATTTCCCGGCTGCGATACCGCGCCAACTCAAGCCGCTGCCCGTCCTGTTCATACTCCCGATAGCCGCTCTGGCCCCGGAGGTAAAAATCCATGATGCGCTCCACCCCGGTCACCCCGATGTCCTGCCGGTTCACAAAACCCACAATGTGCGCGCCCAGCGAATCCCCGGGATACGTTCGAGTAAAGTCCGGATTCCCGTATACCCCCGGAACTTTTAACGCCAGAATCGCTTCATACAGGTCTTTATCGACCCGCGGGGCCAGTTTTGACCAGCGGCGCTCCCTTCCCTGAATCCACCCCTCCCGGAAGGCCGCTTCCACCGTTTCCACGGAGAATCCCAAGAGGTCCGCAAGCCGCTGTTTCTGCTCCGGGGTGGCGTCCTGTCCCACCACCGGATCCACCCCAACCTCCCAGAGGGTCCGCGTAAAAGCCATCAGGTTCCCGCGGCAGTCCACGATCCGTCCACGGCGCGCCGGGATGACCCGCTCCCGTTGCCGGGCCTCCGCAAGAACTGCCGAAAATTCAGGCTCCTTCAGGATGTGCAGGGTGACCAGCCGACAGGAAACCGCACTGAATCCAAGCAGGACAACAAAGACGAGGAGGGTAAATCGATAACGGGATACGAACGAATCGGCCATTGCAGGGGTTCAACTTGGCATTCAAGGATGGGCGGTGTGCAGGAACCGGTGGGGTTCACCCTCGGTTCCGCGGACTCGGGCAGTTAGCGTGGGATTGGAAAAACGACGATCCTCCAGGGTCTCCCGAAGATGAACGACCTGCCGGGGGCGCGGGGCCTGCAGGTCCAGTCCGCGGTCCGCCACCCGCTTCATCAGCGCCTTCGGTTGGTGCGCCTGCGCGACGCGGGCGTCGTAAAAACGGTCCAGTCGGCGCAGGTCCTTTAATTCCGTCTCCAGTTTAAGGGCTTTCGCCGCCCTCTGCTCAATGTCGATCCGCAGCGTCACCAGTCCCAGCCCGCCACCCGCCGATACGCAGAGAATCGCGAGGACGAGGAGAGTGAAGTTGAGTCGAAAGGTTAAGGTAGAGGGAGTCGTCATGAGGGGCTAAGTGTCCTTTGGGGGTTCTCTCAATTTTTCGATCAGCCGCAGACGGGCCGACCGACTGCGGGGATTCCGCTCCACCTCCTCAGGGGTCGGGCGCACCGCCTTCGTTCCAATCAGCGTCCCGCTTACCGTGCGCTGATCCTGGGTCCGCTGGTCCCAGCCGTGTTCCGGACGGCCTGCCATCCGCCGCATGAAACGCTTCACGATCCGATCCTCCAGCGAATGGAAACTGATTACCGCGAGCACTCCCCCCGGCTTGAGCATCTTAAAGGCCACCGGCAACGTTCGCTCCAGGGCTTCCAGCTCCTCGTTGACCGCGATCCGAATCCCCTGGAAGCAACGCGTGGCGGGGTGAATACGCTGGGGCCGGCCATAGCGCGACCTTGGCCCCAGCGTATCCTCGATGAGGGTGGCGAGTGATAAAGTGTTCTGCAGTTTCCCGGTCCCACGGTGCTTCATCAGATTACGAACCACGCGGCGCCATGACGGCTCTTCCCCGAAATCGCGAATCGCCCGGACTAGCTCCGCTTCCGGGGCACGTTCGAGGAATTCTGCCGCCGAGACGCCCC
>CAYQKH010000088.1:0-12267 GCA_964417945.1 uncultured Opitutales bacterium | reverse complement strand
GGCCACCCCCGGCGCGGTCTGGGAGACCGACGATGCGGTCTTCAGCCAGCTGCGCGCGGACCTCGAGGCGGTGCGGGGCTTCCTCGGCGAGCTGTCGGATGGGGATCGGATTCCGCTGGCGTCGCTGGAGCGAACGGGGATCCCGGAAGTCCTCTGGGCCATCCTGCAGGAACGCCTGGAAGCGGCGCGTGAGTCGACGCTATCGGAGCTGGCGGAGCGGATGCCTGCGATTCCGGAGGGGACGGACGCCGCCGCTTTCCTGGAGGGGGCGGAGCCGAGTGAGTTAAAGTCCGGCTACCTCGCCCTCCTCGGGGAAGCCCGTGAGCTGGGGACCGGATACCCGGTGGCGGAAGCCGCGCTGGAAGCGGGGGCGGGACTCGACAGCGAGCCTGGGGGCTATTTTTCCCGATGGGCGGACCACCCGCTTTTTGAAGCACTGGGAGAGGCGGAGCGGGTGAACGCCTTCCGTGAGCGGATGCTCGCGCTACAGGAGCTGCGGGGGGAAGAGGTTGAAACGGCGGACGGCCTGCTGGACCGGATCCGCAGCGAGGGAAGTTTTCTGGCACTTGGGGTGGAGGCCTATCGTAAACTCGGGGAGGTCGAAAACTGGCCGGGAGAGGAGGCGGAATTCGCCCTTGATCTTGAGGCCTGGCAGGAGCTGATGGAGTCGACCTCCGGCTCGATCCGGGAGAAGCTGGAGGACGTTGGGCAGGCGCGCTGGCGGGATCGGCTGGGCGCGTCGCGGACGACCGAAGCGCTCGATGCGGTCTTTGGCACTCTGTCGAGCTACGGGATTGAACCGGAGGCATTGTCGGCGGCGGACCGTTACCGCTATTTTCTTTATATAACCCTGCGCGAGCTGGAAGCGATTCCGGATCTGCGTTACGCGGAGGGCACCCGGGTGGAGGACAATAAGCAGGAGGTGCTCCGGCGTTTATCCCGGATCGAGGCACTGGAGGGTTACCCCGCGGCCCGCGGCCTCGCGGATGAGTTGTCGGCTTTCGACCCCACGGTGGAGCAACCCCCGCCTCCGCCGACGGAATTGGGCCCGGCGCTGGCGGGCTGGAATTTTGACGCAGGCGATTCCACGCAGGACCGCTATGTCTACGCGATCGACGACTCCCTTTTCGGTCGGCAGCGTCTGGAGTTCCTCCAGATCGAAAACCCCGATGGCGGCTCGTTCTGGGTATCGGACATCGAAGTCTCGACCTCGATTTTCCGGATGGTGTCCGATATCGAAGGGAGTTGGCCGGAGTGGGAGGAGTACAACTTCAACCGGGACCTGGCGCGTTCGATCGACGACCGCACGGGGCCGCGGACTTGGGAATTCGTGGGCGGACTAATGGAAGAGCCACCGGATGGTTGGCTGTTTCCGGCACCCGGCTGGGATGCGGTTGGCCAACTCTATGCCAGCGAGGCGATCGCGACGGAACCAGGGGGAGACCATCCGATCAGCTACGTTCCGGCCCCCCTGGCCCGGCAATTCGCGGCGTTCCTTTCGTGCCAGCTCCCGAGCCCGGAGGTCTGGGGAATGATGCTGGAGGCTTTTCCGAACCGGGACCCGCGCAATGACAACATCCGAGACGCGACGTGGGCGGCGCAACTGGAATTCGTGGAGGGGGCTTTCTCCTCCTTCCAGCCCTGGCCGGATTCCGACGCCTTTTCGCGGGCCCTTCTCCCGGAGGTTCCGACCGAGAACGACGCGGTGCCGGTCGATGCGAACTATAACGACGGCGTCCTCTGGTTTGACGAGGTGCGCGGGCCCCTTACGGAAGAGAGGGGGGAGCCGATCCACCACCTCTACGGCAACCTGGCGGAATATGTTTTTGACGGAAATCGCTACTTCATCGCAGGACGTTCCGCGCTCTCTCCTCCGGAGGTATCCCCGGACGGCCTGGTGCCGCTACCGGATCTCTATGAGTTGGCCGGTTTTTCCGATGTCGGATTCCGGTTGATGTTCGTGATCGACCGGGTCTCCCCCGGCCTGCAACTGGTCCGGAAAATCGAGGATCGCTATACGGCCACGGTGGAAGATGCGTTGACAACGGCCGGGCTTTAGCCTCGATACAGAAGGGCCATCGCAAAACCTTGATTACTGGTTGCTACTGACCAAACTACTGAAATTGCCCACCACTCGGAAACCCAACCACGGCATTCCTTCCCTATGGCCGATCCCACCGAAGCGGCTGCGCAGGCAGCCACCCGATTCAAAGCCGAGGTCCAGAAAAGCGGTGCGATACGCCCTGTTGAGGCGGCGGCGTTGGTGAGAAGCCTTGCGGAGCCGGGCAAGGGCATGAGCAACACGGAGCGGGAAACCTTTTTCGAGACTCTGGCCTCCTATGTGGAAACCCTGGATCTGTCGATGCCCGAGGCAGCGGAGCGCCCGGCGGCCTCGATCGAGCTGGAGCCGGAGGTGGCCCGGCGGATGAACATGGCTAAGGGCGCGGAGATAGATTTGGAAAAGGCCCAACAGCTTCTGGCGCGGTCCCTCTTGTTTGTGATCATGATCGACCAGTTGGTCTGGGGGGTGTGGAAGAACATCGCACCCGGCTCGCACATCAAACGGGAGACAAAAGGGAACCCGAGCCTCCCGACGGTTTTGCGGCAGTATGTTTCGGAGGAAACGTCCCCCTCGGAGGAGGATGTGGTGCTCTGCTACGAAAAGACGCGCCAGTTGGCGGCAGGTCTACTGGGCGCCTTGGGCCCGATCGGGCGCAATTACGGAACGAAGATCTACAACAAGTTTCACCCGGACAGCATCAAAGAACTGGTGACCAAAGAGGGGGGTAAGGGTGATGCGAAGTTCTGGCAAAAGTTTGAAGGATTGTTTGCGGACCTGAGCGAGGAGATCGTGGAAAAGGATATTCACCGCGCGATCGCGAAGTATACCGAAGATCTCCTGAAAGGCTCCCGGAACTGATTTTTTTAACCACTTCTCCCATACCGACCTATGGCCTACGTCAACCTGATCCACCTCTGTGAGCCGGCCTTTGAATATGTCTGCAAGGTCAACCGCATCGCCCGGAACAGCGGCCAGATCGACTACCACCAACTGCGGGCGGACCTCCTCGACCTCCTCGACAAAATCGAAAAGGAGGCGTCCCGGAACAGCCGGTTGAAGGCGCTCTACGAGCGGGTAAAAATGCCGCTGATATTCTTCATCGATTCGACGATCGTTAAGTCTGGGGTCAATTGTGCGGAGGAGTGGGAGGAGAACCGCCTGGCGTTCGATCACGGCTACCTTTCCGGAGACGAGGACTTTTTTGACATGATGGAGGAGCTGGAGGCGGACCCCTCGGAAGAGGCTTCGGAGTGCCTCGCGATTTATTTCACCAGTATCGGACTCGGGTTCACGGGGTTTTACGAGGACAAGACGGAGTTTTTGAAAAAGAAGATGGATAAGGTCTCGACGCGGATCCGGAAGTATATCGAGTCTGACCCGAACGCGCGGATCTCCCCCGAGTGCTACGAGCACACGGATCGGAGCGACCTGGTCGAGCCGCCGGGGTCGAAGCTGATGGGGATCCTGATCGCGTTCGCAGGATTATTCATCGTGGTCTTCATCTCCATTCTGATCCTTTTCGACCAGGCGGTGGGTGACCTGAACCGAGCGGTGAACACGGTGGCGGCCGCGGAGCGCCGGGTCGACGAACGCTAACCCGAAACTTTCACGATGGGCATTTTTACAAACTTACCACTCTGGGCGCGGGGCGTCCTCGTGGTTCTCAGCCTGGGGCTTTTGGTCGGCATGATCCTGATGGTTCCGACGCTCTCCCCGAAGGTATTATTTGTGATCGGCGGCGGGATCGTCGGGGTGATTTTACTCCTGCTGACCTACAGTCTCATCCTGCGAACTCTGGAAAAGCGGAAGTCCGGGGTGCTGAGCCTGGCGCTGGGGAAGCACAATGCGAGCGGCAGCAGCGTGAGCGACGCGGCTCAACGCGCCAAGCTGGACGATTTTCGCCGGACCTTCGAGGACGGGGTGCAGAAGTTTAAAAACGCGGGGAAGGACCTTTACAGTCTGCCGTGGTATGTGGTGGTGGGCGAGCCGGGCTCGGGAAAGTCGGAAGCCATCCGGCACAGCAACATCGGTTTTCCCCCGGGCCTGCAGGATTTGCTGCAGGGCACGGGCGGGACGATCAATATGAACTGGTGGTTTACCAACCAGGCGGTTTTCCTGGATACGGCAGGCCGATTACTGTTTGAAGAGATTGCGCCTGGCTCGGTCAATGAATGGCAGGAATTCCTCCGACTGCTGCGGAAGACCCGACCGAACTGCCCGATCAACGGGTTGGTCCTCTGTATCCCCTCGGATACCCTGATCAAGGACAGCCCGGAGGCCCTCCAGGCGAAAGCCCGAAAACTGGCCTCGCAACTGAACGACATCCAACGGGCGCTGGACGTACGGTTCCCGGTGTTCGTCCTGGTGACGAAGAGCGACCTTGTGCCGGGATTCCGGGAATTTTTCGAGGGCATCCACGACCCGCAGCTGCAGCACCAGATGGTGGGCTGGTCGAACCCCCGTTCCCTGGACGAGCCCTTTAAACCGGAAGAGCTGGAGCAGCTGCTCGATTCGTATCTTTCGGAGCTCTACCGCCGTCGGCTCGGTTTGATTGAGGACCCGAATCCGGTGCAGATCGGGGGGAGGCGCATCAACGAGGTGGACACCTGCTTCACCTATCCTTCCAGCCTGCAGAGCCTGTTTCCCCGTTTGAAGCGTTATCTTGAAACGATATTTGCGGCCGGTGAGTGGGCGCAGAAGCCCCTTTTTCTACGGGGGATCTATTTTACCTCTTCGTTGCAGGAGGGATCGGCGTTGGACGAGGAGCTGGCCCGTGCCTTGGACCTGCCGCTGGAAGCCCTTCCGGAGGGTCGGGTCTGGGAAAAAGAAAAGGCCTATTTCCTGCGGGATGTCTGCCGGGAGAAGGTGTTCAAGGAGAGCCGACTGGTGACGCGGGCGAGCAATGCGAAGAAGCAGCTGAGGCAGCGGCAGATGATTCTCTTCTGGACGGGCGTGGCCTGCCTGGTGGGCCTGGCGGCCTTTGCTTACTACGGTGCGGAGAGCCTTCGAAATTCGGTCGGGGGTCAGCTGGAATACTGGACTTTTCTTGAGGAGGAGATGGAACAGGAAGACTCCTTCGTGCCGGCCGCGGTCTACGAGGGACGGGAAGCGGGCACCTACATCAACAACACGACGGGCTCGATCGAACTGGAGCGGAAGTTGACGACGGTGGAGCAATTTCACGCGACGCTCCGGGAATTGGCGGCGGAGGAGGTGGAAGTGCCAACGCTTTTCAAGTTTCTCTTTCTCTCGGGAGCGGACCGGGAATCCCGCCTGCAGGCCCAGCGCGTGGCCTTTGAGCGATACGTCGTGGAGCCCTTGTTGGGCTTTTCACGGGAGAAGTTGATGCGCCTGGAGCCGACGGATTGGGATGAAACCGCTACGGAGGCGCTGCTAACGCTGCTCCGCCTGGAAAAGAAGATTGCGGACGGTGAACGGGGGATCCCGCAGGACCCGCTGGAGTCGTTCCGCTTTGTGAATCCGCTGATGGAGTTCCTGACGGGCGAGCCGGGAGGGACCGTGCTGCCGGAGGTGCTGGAAGCCACCTATTTCAGCGAGGATATGCGGGGGGAGGAGGCAGAATGGCCTCCGCCCTGGACCACCGGTGGGAGCCGTTTGCGCGAAAATGAAGCGCTCTCCGCTGGCCTGCAAACCTACCTTGAGGCGGTCCAGCGGGAGGAGAGGGAGCGACTGGAAGGGCTGAAGCGAATCGAGGGAGCGTTTCGAACCTTCGAGGAGCTTCGGGCGGTCGAAGGAAAGCTGCTGGAGGAATTGACGCAACTGGAAGACCGCAACGACTTGGAAGATGTCCTGGCACGATATGAATACTATCTCAAACGGAAGAACGAGGTGGACCGCGAAGTGGAGGTGCTGTCGGAGATCTTTTCGGTTCGGAGCAGGGATGATTTTTCCCTGAAGCAGCTCTACGAGGCCGGTGTCGAATCGGCATTGGATAATATGGACGCGGCGGTCACGCGACTGGCCCGTGCCTTTTACAACGGGGAGGCTGAATTCTTCGAGACCGGAGGGGAGGGGGTTCCGGGTTACGAATCCTACCCGCTGTTTGGGGAGACTCTGCAGATTCTGGAGCGCGGGCAGAACCGTTTTTCGCGGGTCGTAACGGCGGGGCTGAGTGAGCCTGAACTGGAGCAGCTACGTCAATTCGACAACGACTACCTCGACCCGGTGGGGCTCCGGGAGGAGTATAGCTACCGGGTGCGGGCCCGGATCTACGATCGGGTTCTGGTGAAATTGGAGCAGGAACTCGGGCGCCCCGAGGTGCGACTGGGCGGGTTAGAAAAGGCCCTCGATCCGCTACTCGCGCTCATCGACGGCGTTCTCGACGACATTGAAGACTACGATGGCGGGCGAGGCATCGGCTTCCGTGAAGGAGCCACCCAAGCCCTGGCCTACTATAGCGAACGGACCTTTTCGGAATTTGGTGAGCGATTCCGCGACCACGCTGCGGAGGAGGTTCGCGGAGCGCTCGGCTACCCGTTGATCCGCGGGAAAGAGGACGGGGTGCTGGCGGTATCCGACATCCTCGGTTTGCGAGGGATGCTAGCCGCCTACCAGGAAGACCTTGAAGCGGAGGCCTTCAAGGCGTTGCCGGAGGCGGAGCGCGACGAGCTGCTCGAACTGCAGGCGACCTTTGAGCAGTTGGAGGCCCTAACCGAACTTTTTGTAACGGAAGCGGGGAATTCGCGGCGGGCCACATTCACCTTTCAATCCGAGCCGCAGCAGCGAGAGTTGCTAAAGAAGTTCTACCCGGAAGAGTCCTTCAACGCGATCTTCGGCGGGAGAAATTTCCGCGACCTATCGTTCGGGGGCAGGGAGCGAATCCGGGCGTATCAGGCGGAGAACGTGGAGCTGGCCCAACTCAGCCTCGATACGAATTATTTCTCGATGGAATTCTTCGAGTTGGCGGATTCGGAGGCCCCGGAAGCGGTCCTCGCCTTCGAGGGCGACTGGAGTCCACTGGATTTCCTGCGGGAAAACCGCAGCCTCCGAGCGGAGCCGAAACTGGGCGACAACTTCGAGTTGGGGGAACTCTGGAACGTGCTGCTGCCTCTGCCGGCAACGGGAGAGAAGCCTCTGGTCGTGGTCCTCTCCGTAAAATACTCGCGCGCCCTTCCCAAGCTGGAGGACTGGCCGCGACTCTCCGATTTCAACTTTTAGGACTCTGCCGCGGATGAGCCGTTTTTACCGAGAATTCTTTGCCGAGAACCCCGCCGGAGCGACAGATCTGGCATTTTTCGCCTTTGGGAAACACCCGGGATGGGACGACCACATTGAGGGATTGGGGATCCATAATCAAACCCTGGCCCTTTTCCACAGCCTATTTTACGTAAACGGGATCCGGTCGGTGATCGACTCGGGGATCTGGGAGCAGACGGACCCGGTTAAGGTGATACCGGAATTCGGGAACCTCATCCTTTGGCAAGGGCGAAAGGGCTTTATACTCTGCCGGATGTGGCCATCCCAAGATGGGAAGGGGCGAAAGAAATATCCGATGATCGTGGGTGTCACTGGTGGAGGCGTATCCATACTCCAAGCGGCCCCCCTTCTCTTTCCGGTCCTGGAAAAAGTTCAGACGGAGTGCGAGCGGGCGCGCACTTCGGAGGAGGTTTGGGAAATTCTTGCCCGGGTCGCAGCAGAAACGAAGGCCACGATCGGCACTCTAGGAGGGGGGGAGGTCGTGCCGGGGCTGGGCGGTGAGGACCTCTGGAAGTGGATGGAAACGGACTCCCTTCCGGAAGGGGAGAATGGATGGCTACGGATCCTCTACAGCATGAACAATCAGCTTTGCCCGTTTGCGGGCGCCCGATTCCACCTCAAAACGATTGGGGAGGGAGCGGGAGAATCGCTCCGGGTTCCGCAACTGGAATCGACGGCGGAGGAAAGCCTGGTGCAGTGGTTGCGTTTTTTCCGTGGGGAAATCCATCCGCAGGTGCCGATTTTCCTGACGGCCTTGCCAGATCGGAACTGGGTGGATGTGATCGTGGGTGAGCCGGTATCCCAGGATTTTGGCTGCCTTAAGCTGAATCTGGAAGGGATTCCCCTGGTGAATACGGTACCTTTTAACCTGCCAGAAGCTTTCCATGCATGGGGGCGGGCCTTTCTGGAGCGCCGAAAAAATGATGGCGGCGGAGAGCCGGGCGGTTTTCTGGCCGACGTCTCCCTCGCGGACGAGGAAAAAGGGAAGAGCGGAGGATGGCTGAAGAAGCTGTTTGGCGGTGGAGGATGAAACGCAAGGAAACATTACTCGGGAAGTTAAACCCGGACCGGGTTTCCGTTGATCCGTCCCTTCCTTCGGCGGAACTGCCCCGCTGGCAGAAAATCCTTTTCCTGGTGGCGGCGCTGGGCGGAGTGCTTTTTGTCGCCTACAGTCTGCTGGGGTTCTTTTTCGCTCCCTGGCTGCTGAAAAAGCAGCTGGTTGCCCAAGTGGAGCAGCAGACGGAACTGAAGGCCGAGCTGAGGGAAGTCGGCTTCAATCCCTACACGTTGACCGCGAGGCTGAGCGGGCTTCGCCTGGAGAGCGTGGAGGGGAATCCTCTTTTTACCTGTGAGCAGCTTCAGGTGAATCTCCAGTCAGTCACTCTGTTCCGAAAGGGGCTGGTCCTCCGCAAGCTGGCGGTGGTGGAGCCGACACTTTACCTGGAGCGCGACGCGAGCGGGGGGGTCAATCTTCTGGAACCGTTTCCGATGGTGCCGGATGGGACAGCGAAACCTGAAAGCGGAGGGGATCCCTCCATTCCGCTGATCGCCCTGAAGTCCCTGTCGGTAGAGGGGGGGGAGCTCTCACTACGTGATGCCGTGCCGGACGCGGTGTTCGAGACGACGATCGAGCCGATTGAATTCAACCTGGACTCGTTTTCGACGCATCCCGGAAAGGAAGGAGCCTTCACGTTGACGGCCTCCGGTGCGAATGGCTACCGCTTCCGCTTTGAGGGAGCGGTCCAGGTCAGCCCAATACGCCTTGCGGGGCGACTGGAGCTGGACGAACTGAGCGTGCACGATTATCATCCCTACTTTGGGCCATTGGTTAATTTTGAATTGGAGACGGCGACGGTGGGAACCTCGTTCGACCTGCTTTTTGAGCTGGAGCCGAAGCGCCCGCGATTAGAGATCCGAAACGGGCGACTCGAACTCCGTGAGGCCTACCTGCGAAACGAGAGCAAGGAGGAACGGTTTTTCAGTCTTCCCCTCTTCGTGGTGGAGGGGGCGGGCCTGAATTTATCGGATCGTGTGGTGAACATCGAATCCGTCGTGGTAGAAGGGGGAAATGTCCTCATGATCCAGGAGAGGGATAAGAGGATCAACCTGGTGCAACTCCTACAGTTGCAGAAGGATTTCATCGCCGAGCCCGTCAAGATGGAAGGCACGGAGGCTTCGGCGCTTGTCCCGTCCCCGTCCCCCCCCTGGGAATACCGCGTCGGCCGGTTTCAGGTGAACGATTTCAAAGTTTATGCGGAAGACCAGAGCACGACCTCCCCGGCGCGCTACGAGCTGCTGGCGGAGTCGTTCCTGCTCAGGGAGATCAGCAGCGATGCCGGGGCCGAGACACGGATTGACGGCCGGTTCCAGATCGGCGAGTCGGGGCGCATCACGCTGGAGGGATCGGGGGCGCCTCAACCGGTCGCCGTCCGCCTTGCGGTGATGGGGTCGGAGGTGCCTGTGAGCCTGGTCGAGCCCTACCTGGATCGCGTGCTGACGATTGATATCGAAGGCGGCAGGGTGGCCTATGAGGGTGAGGTTGAGGTTTCCCGGGAGGAGGACGATTGGCGGATCCGGGTGGGAGGAAATGGTTTCATCGACGATTTAGAGACTCTTCATGAAGCGTTCCCGGAAGGGCGCTTGCGGATGACGCGCATGGGACTCAGTGAATTCCACTTCCACAGCGAGGGTCCGCGTTTCTCGGCGGGGGAAGTCGCGCTAACGGGGTTAAGGGCGACCTATTTCCGTTTCAGCGACGGTCGCTGGCTCTCCCCTTTTCGGGAAACGCGGGAGGAGCCCGCGACGAAGACGGCAGCATCAGAAGAAGAACCGACGGCCGCCACCGCCGGAGGCCTCCCCGACGTTTCGGTGGAGATGGTGGTGTTGGAGCAAGGGGAGCTGAATTTTATTGATCGGTCGGTGAACCCTGCTTTTCGCGGTATTTTAAACGGGCTTAGCGGAAAGATTGAAAACCTGACGAACCTGGAGGGCGAGGAGACGCGCTTTGAACTCAGCGGGGACCTGAATGATCTGGGAAAGTGGAATGTGACGGGAGGTGGAACGCTCCTGAATTACAGGGAGGACCTCGCGTTCGACTTCGAACTCGAGCCTTCGAGTTTGACCTTGCTGAACAGCTACAGTGAGAAGTATCTCGGGCGGAGGATTGATCGCGGAAAGCTCTCCCTCGAGCTCGATTATCGTCTGGAGTCCTTTGAGTTAAGCGGGGCGAACCGGATCGTTATCGACCAGCTTCAGCTTGGCGAAGCCGTTCCGACGGAGGACAAGGTCATCGAGTTCCCCCTCGGGCTGGCGTTGGCGGCACTGCAAGATCCGAACGGGGTGATGGACCTCAACGTGAATATTGCGGGGCGGTTGGACGATCCCACCTTCCGGCTCGGTGGTGTTTTGACGAAGGCAATCCTCAATTTATTGAGCAAGGCCGCGACCGCGCCCTTTACGCTATTGGCTTCGCTGGCCGGCACCAACCGCGAGTTATCCTACCTACAATTTGGTCCCGGGGAGGCGGAGCTTGGTGAGGAGAGCCGGGAACGGCTGGATGCCCTCGGAAAGGCCCTGCTCCAACGCCCGAACCTGACCTTGGAATATGCGGGGTCGACGGATTCGAACTTGGATCGGCGGGCCATCAAGGAGGCCGAACTGGAAACCATCCTGAGGGACCTGCAGGAGAGGGATCGTTCCGCTCCGGGAGGCGAGTTCTCCGGATCGGACACACGCTACCGTGAGCTTCTAGCCTACGCGATCACTGTGATGGAGGACACCGTGACAGTTTACCCCGACTGGAGCGATTCTGTCGCGTCGGAGAAAGGACCGAGGGCGGAAACCGGTGCGTCAGGCGGGGAATTCTCCGACGAGGTCGTCCTCAGCGAGGCGGGAGTGGCGGAGACTTTGGAGGAGGAAACGGACGTGGAACTTGAACTGGAGATCGCCGAAGTCCGCCGGGCCGGGGGCGGATTCACGGGACTCTTCGGGTTGGGGGGTCAGAATCGAACCGATTCTCCACAGACAATACGGGTCTCGGGCAAGACGCCTACCGATTCGCCTGCGGTTGAGAGCGGAGCGCCGCCAAGGCAGCCCGATCCGGTATCGATGGAGTTTCCCGAAGAACTACCTCCCCTGGAAATTCTGGAAGAGCAGATTCTTTCCCGAATGGAGCTGGAGGATTCCGCGTTGGCGGGCCTGGAAGCCCGCAGGGAGCGTGCGGTGCGCAACTACCTCGTGGAAATCAGAGGAATCCCGGAAGACCGCCTTTACCTCGTGAATTCGGCAGGGAATCCGAAGGAAGGGGATCTGGCGAGGGTGAATTTTTCCCTTGGTAACCGCTAAGCCCTGCGGTGTTTTCAGTGGTGGGTCCCCGCCCGTGCGATGACGAGGGGCGAATCAGCCCCAGTCCTCGTCTTCCTCAAGATTATTGGGATCGGCGTCCCGTGGCTCGGGTGGCTCGATGCCAGCTTTTTCCTCCCGTGCGCGGAGGTTTTCTTCGCGCTGATCGAGTTCCATCGAGCGTTCCTGCTGGTCTTGGACCTTCTGCATGAGCATTTCCTCGCTCTGTTCGAGAAATTGTTCGCGCTCCTCGATCTCGCCGCGAGCGGACTCGATGCGTTGTTCCTGCTCATCGAGCTCAGCCTTGAGTTGCTCCAGTGCCTTCTTTTCCTCCTCTGAAAGGGCTCCGCCTCGTTCCTGCTGCTGCTCTTTTTGCTGTGCGAGGACGATTTTCTCGCGGGCCCGCAGAAGGGCTTCGTTTTCCCAGAGGTCCCGCTCCTTTTCGGCCAATTTCAATTCCATGGATTCGAGAGCCCGCTCCTTCTCGTTGAGCTCCTTCTTGTAATGCCTGAGGGACTCTTCGAGGGCGGCGAGGTCATCGGCGCGGATATTCGAGCCGCTTCCGGCTGCACCGGCGGTCGATTCGAAAGGAGCCCGGGTGATGCGCATCATCCGGCTGATGTTGGAATGAGCCTCGCGTTCGGCCG
>CAYQKH010000087.1:0-12285 GCA_964417945.1 uncultured Opitutales bacterium | reverse complement strand
AATTTCTCGGTGGAGGGATCCATCGCCCCACCTGCGGAGGGGATTTCACGGGCCGCATCCGGCCAAAGGCAATAGCGGGATACGGCAATGATGCGGTCTCCCGCGCCGAGGGCAAAAACCATTTCCGTTATCGAAGGGGAGAGCACCACCATCCGCTTGGGCGCTCCCTCCAAGGCCGGTATTCGGCCCCGGTCGTCCGCCGGGAGCGACAAAGCGGTTTCCGCGTCGGGGGCACCACAACCGGCCAGCGCGGCTCCAAGGAGCAAAAGCATAGGGTTCCACCACTTCACGGCACCATGCTTGCCAAAACGCTTTCGGACGCAATCCCTCAACTGCGGAGCGGAAAGGGGCTTGCCCTCCTGCGAAAGACGAATCAACATATCATTATACTTTAATATGATAAAAGAGAAATACCGAACACCACTATTACCGACAGACCTGCCGTTCACGGTGGCGGCGGAAGAACTGCTGAGCCTGTTAGAGGAACGGATTGTATATTTGGATGGGGCGATGGGGACGATGATCCAGCAGGAGCCCTTGGACGAGGCATCGTTCCGTGGGGACCGATTCCTGGATGCGAAACAAGATTTGAAAGGGAACAACGACCTGCTGGTGTTAACGAAGCCAGACTTGATCCGTGGGATTCACACGTCGTTCCTGGAAGCGGGATCAGACATCGTGGAGACGAACACATTTTCGGGGACGCGGATTGCCCAGGCGGATTACGGGCTGGAGGAGATCGTGGAAGAATTGAATCTGGCGGCGGCGAAGCTGGCGCGTGAAGCGGTCGACGCCCATTTTGAAAAGACGGGGAAGCGAGCGTATGTGGCGGGGGCGATCGGGCCGACGAACAAGACCTTATCGATGTCACGGGACGTGGAAGACCCGGGGGCCCGGGACGTAACCTTTGTTGAGGTGAAGGCGGCCTATCTGGAGCAGGCGCGGGCACTTTATAAAGGGGGGGTGGACCTCTTCCTTCCGGAAACGGTCTTTGACACGCTGAACTTGAAAGCGGCGTTGTTTGCCCTTGAGGAACTGTTCGAGGAAATTGGAAAGCGGTTGCCGGTGATGATTTCGGGGACGATTACGGACCAGTCAGGGCGGACCTTGAGCGGCCAGACGACGGAGGCCTTCTGGATCTCGATCCAACATGCGAAGCCGCTCAGCGTGGGGATGAACTGCGCGCTGGGAGCTGAATTGATGCGGCCTTATATCGAAGAGTTATCGAAGCGGGTCCCCTGTTTCGTGAGCTGTTACCCGAATGCGGGGTTGCCGGACCCGCTGAGTCCGACCGGTTTTCCGGAGGGCCCGGAGGATACGGCGGACCAACTGGAAGGCTTTGCCCGGGACGGACTGTTGAACATCGTCGGCGGGTGTTGCGGAACGACCCCGGCGCACATCAAAGCGATTGTGGAGCGGCTATCGGATTATCCACCGCGCGCGCTGCCGGAGATCCAGCCGATGCAGACTTACAGCGGGCTGGAACCCTTGCGCCTGAACCCTGATGAATCGCCCTTTGTGATGGTGGGGGAGCGAACGAACGTGACCGGTTCGCCCCGATTCAAAAAGTTGATCAAGAACGACGACTTCGAAGCCGGGTTGGAGGTTGCCCGGCAGCAGGTAGCGAATGGTGCAAACGTGATCGATATCAATTTCGACGAGGCGCTCCTCGACGGGGAGGCCTGCATGACCCGCTTTTTGAACCTGCTGGGTGCGGAACCGGACATTGCGCGGGTGCCGTTGATGTTGGACAGCTCCAAATGGTCGGTCATCGAGGCGGGGCTGAAGTGCGCCCAAGGGAAGTGCATCGTCAACTCGATCAGCCTGAAAGAGGGGGAGGAGCCCTTTTTGAAACAGGCGCGTCTGCTGAAGCGCTATGGAGCGGCGGCGGTCGTGATGGCCTTCGACGAGAAGGGCCAGGCGGCGACGAAAGACGACAAGGTCCGGATCTGTAAGCGCGCCTACGACCTGCTGACGGAGGAGGCGGGGATGGCACCGCATGACATCATCTTCGACCCAAACATCCTCACGGTGGCGACGGGGATGGAGGAACATGACGACTACGCGGTGGCTTTCCTCGAATCCTGCCGAGAGATCAAAAAGCAATGCCCGGGAGCCCTGATCAGCGGTGGGGTGAGCAACATCTCGTTTTCCTTTCGGGGAAACAACGCGGTTCGGGAGGCAATGCACTCGGCATTTCTCTATCATGCCCGGAAGGCGGGATTGGATATGGCGATCGTGAACGCGGGGATGCTGGCGGTTTACGAGGACATCGAGCCGGAGCTGCTGGAACATGTTGAAGACGTGCTCCTCAACCGCCGATCCGATGCGACGGACCGCATGCTTGAATTCGCGGAGACGGTGAAGAACCAGGCGGGCAAGAAAAGCGACACGGAGAAAAACCAATGGCGCGAGAAGCCGGTGGAAGAACGGTTGAAGCACGCGCTCATCCACGGGATCGGTGACTTTGTGGAGACGGACACAGAGGAAGTCCGGCAAAAGGTGGGCCGACCTCTGGAGGTGATCGAAGGACCGCTGATGGACGGGATGAAGGTGGTCGGTGATCTTTTTGGTGCCGGGAAGATGTTCCTGCCTCAGGTGGTGAAGAGTGCCCGCGTGATGAAAAAGGCGGTGGCCTACCTCATCCCTTACATGGAGAAAGAAAAAGAGGAGATGAAAGAGCGGGGCGAGCTGCCACGGAAGCAGGGGAAGATCATCATGGCTACGGTAAAAGGGGACGTCCACGACATCGGGAAAAACATCGTAGGTGTGGTCCTCGCCTGTAACAACTACGATGTGGTGGACCTCGGGGTAATGGTGCCGTGCGAGAAGATCCTCGAAACGGCGAAAAAAGAGGAAGCGGACATCATCGGTTTGAGTGGGTTAATTACCCCCTCCCTGGACGAAATGATGCACGCTGGCCGGGAAATGCAGCGGCTGGGCATTGACCTGCCCCTGTTGATCGGGGGTGCCACGACGAGCCGCGCGCACACCGCGATCAAGATCGCCCCGCAGTATGAGGCGGGGCCGACGGTCCACGTCATCGACGCGAGCCGGGTTACGAATGTGTGCAGTTCCCTCCTAAATCCGGAGACGAAGCAGGGCTACATGGAGGAATTGGAGACGGCTTACCAGCGGATTCGCACCCGGCACGAACGGGAGAGCAGTGGCGAGAATACTCAAATCTCGTATGAGGAAGCCTTGGAGAACGGGCATGATTCGGACTGGGACGCTCTTGCGGGAGAG
Source organism: uncultured Opitutales bacterium (assembly GCA_964417945.1). Lineage (GTDB taxonomy): Bacteria > Verrucomicrobiota > Verrucomicrobiia > Opitutales > JABSRG01 > CAYQKH01. The sequence goes on along the minus strand of CAYQKH010000087.1, from coordinate 9,039 downwards.
CTGGTTGAACCCTTCGAGCGCGAAGTGCATAATCCGTTTGATGTGAAGAAACTGCGCGACTTCATCGACTGGAGCCCGTTCTTCTGGGCCTGGGATATGAAAGGGAAGTACCCGAAAATTTTCTCCCACCGAAAATACGGTGAGGAAGCGAAACGGCTGTTTGACGAAGGACAGGAAATCCTCGACTGCTTGATTGAGGAATCGGGAATCCGACCCCGTGCGGTGATTGGCAGTTGGCCGGCGCAGCGGGACGGCGACACGGTCATTTGCTACCGGGACCCCGAATGCATGGAGGAAGCGGCGCGCTTCGAGTTTTTGCGGCAGCAGGGGTCGAGTGATGACGAGGGGCAGGCGAACCTCTCCCTGGCGGACTTTATCGCCCCGCGCGAATCCGGGCTGGTCGATTGCCTAGGTGGATTTGCGGTGACCTGCGGCCCGGAGGTTGAGGCCTACGCCCAGCGTTTCAAGGAAGCGGGGGACGATTACACCGCGATCATGGTTCAGGTTCTGGCCGACCGCCTCGCGGAGGCCTTTGCCGAGTGGATGCACAAGCATGTGCGCGAACTCTGGCATTACGGAAAGGATGAGGATCTCGGGGTCACGGAGATAATCCAGGAAAAATACCGCGGGGTTCGACCGGCGGCAGGCTATCCGGCTTGCCCCGACCACACGGAGAAAGGAACGCTGTGGAAGTTGCTGCAGGTGGAGGAAGCGACCGGCATCTCCCTGACGGAGAGCTACGCGATGAATCCACCCAGTTCGGTCTCCGGGCTGTATTTCGCCCACCCCGAATCCCGATATTTTGGTGTAGGTCGGATTTTGCCGGACCAGGTAGAGCACTACGCCCGGCGGAAGGGCATCAGCCTGCGCGAGGCGGAACGCTGGCTGGCTCCCAACCTGGCCTACGATCCCGGTGGGAAAAAGGCGGTAGCAGAGAAGGAGGCCGTGGCCATATGAGCGAAGCACCCCTGACCGAGCTGGCGAAGGCTTTTGCGGCCAAGACCGCGCATCCGGCCTCTTCTTGGGAGCGGGTCTTGCAAGAGCATAAGGTCGCGATCCGCAACGCCCGGCTGAGCCGGGAGGATTTAATTGCCCTTGCGGAAGCCTTGGAGGCACCCTCGGAACTGGCTAAATTCCTGCCACTGCTGACCCGTGCGCCCGGAAGGCACCCGGAGCACCCCCATCCGCTGAAGGATCTTCGTGAACGGATGAGTGATTTTTCGTTCAGTTTCGCGGCCTGGTTGCGTTCCATGCGAAAGGTGCAAGAGGAGGCAGAGGAAAACGGGGCGTCGGGAAGCTTTGACTCTTATCTGGAATTCGTCAGCTGCTGTGCCGAATATGCCAGTCGGCAAGCCTTTCGGGCGGACCTCGTGGCAACAACCGATGACCTGCTGAATGAGTTCGGGTATACGGGGGAATCGACCCACGAGAACCCCTCAGTTTCCTGAGGAATCGGGTAGGCAAACCGTTGACAACCTGTCGGTCGGCCTTCATACATTTCCGTTTTCCCTAACGCTCAGGTGGTGGAATCGGTAGACACGCTGTCTTGAGGGGGCAGTGCCCTAGTGGTGTGCGGGTTCGAATCCCGCCCTGAGCACCATCCTTCGCCAAGGCTTCGGATGGCACGCCATTTTCTGTTAGCGGGGCGGGATGAGAACCCGGGTTCGATGCAGCGAGGCCGCGATAGCGGCAAACTCGAGCGAAAAAGGGGCATCGAATGATGTCGCGAAGCGATCTCGCCAAAGCGAGACCCAATCCCGCCCTGAGCACCACGCTTCGCTCTAGGAGCTACGCGTGGCTACGCCACTATCTGTTTTCCCCGAAAAGAATGACCGGGCCACAGATGAAGCAGATGGAGCAGATGGAAGGAGGGGTTCAAACTTTGGAGGGTCGGAAGGAAAAGTGAAAAAGGCCATGAAACGAAAACCGCGGATTTCCGCTGATCGGCGCTGATCGAGAGAAAGGATAAGCGTGAGATCCGCGTGGATTAGCGGTTTCAAAAAAGGAGAACCATTCGGCGCACGGAACCGCTAATCGCGGTCCGTGGCCTCGACGTTAGCGGGGCGGGTTTGGAAGTTTTCAGTTCTGAGTTTTCAGTTATCAGTTTATTGGTAACTTTTTGGTTATGGGTGACGCCTTCCGAAAAACACCGCTCGTGTTGAAAAGCTTCTCCCTTATCGCATCAATGATGGATGTTTCGGTTTTTATTCCGCCTGCCGGCTATTTTCTTGGTAGTGCTTGTACTCTCAGGGAGCGAGGTGGTTGAGATTTTTTCCTTTTCCGATTTTGAAGCGAACGCCACGGGAGAGTGGATCTCGGTGAACGATGGCGTGATGGGAGGAATATCGGAAGGGACCTATTCCTTCACCGGCAGCGGAACCCTTCTCTTTTCCGGGAGGCTCTCTCTGGAAAACAATGGCGGATTTGCATCCATACGCAGCCGTATCCCCACCGGTTTATCGCGGTCGCTTGGAGGCATCCTCGTAAGGGTTCGGGGAGACGGGCGGGGTTACTGGTTGGATCTGCGTACTTCGCGGGAGGGAAGCGCGGGTTCCTACCGGGCTCCATTACCGACGACGGGGAGGGAGGGATTTGAGGACATTTTCGTTCCGATTTCGGACTTTCGTCTTTCCCGCTTTGGTCGGACGATCGCGGGTCGTCCCTTGAACCCAAAGGAAATCCGATCCGTCGGGTTCACCCTTTCGGATTACCGGGAAGGCCCGTTCGCGCTGGAGATTGAATCGATCCAAGCGGTGATGCGTGATTCTCCTGACCCGACGCTCACCCGGTCGCCCGCCGCCCTCATTATTCTGGCCATCGAAAGAGGGGTCCCTCTTTTTAACGAAGGAAATCCGGCGGCTTGCCGGGCGGTCTACGAGCTCACCTGCGAGGCGCTTTTACTTCTTCCGGACCTCCCCGAAACCTCGAAAAGGGATCTCTCCCAGGCCCTCCTATCGATGCGGGAATCCGATAATGAGGCAGAACGAGCCTGGATCCTTCGCTACGCCCTGGATGGCGTTTTAGAAGCAGTCTCCATTGAGCGACCCGAGGCTGCGGAATAGGGCAGCTTGGCTCCTGATCCTGGTCAGTCTTGTCCCCCATTTTATTGGAATTCCATTAGCCCAGTCCTTCTCCCCTGAGTTGCAGATTTCCGGTTGCAACGACGGTGGAAAGGTGCACGATCAGGGGCTTGTCGATTTGCCTGGGTGGTGGAATTGGCAGACACGGCAGACTCAAAATCTGCTGCACGCGAGTGCGTGAGGGTTCGAGTCCCTCCCCAGGTACCATCCGCGTGTGCTGAGGCACTGGCGGATGGGGTAGAAAGTGGAAGGTGGGAAAGTGTGAAGGGGGAGGGACGAAAACCCTCGGGTTCGACGGAGCGAGACCGCGCCAGCGGTATTCACGAGCGGAGAGGGGGCACCCGCAGGGTGTCGCGGAGCGAACTCGCCTTGGCGAGGCCCAGTCCCTCCCCAGGTACCATCCGCCTCCGCAGGGGCTGCGGCGGGATGGAGACATCAGATTGCAGAGACCAGATCCCAGAGGGACGACCCGCCTTTGCTGAAGCTAAGGCGTGGCGGGGAAACCCTTGGGTTCGCCCCGTCCTTCGCCCCTTCGACAGACTCGGGGTTTCGGGGGGGCAGGCAGGAGCGAGGTCGCGACAGCGTCATTTTCGTGTAGAAGGAGGTGCCGCGCCACAGCCCGAAGGGCGGCGGCGGGCTGAAGTGTTCAGAGGTCCGTTTTCAGTGGCCGAGCTGGGGCTCGGCGGTCCCAGTGCTTTTTAATCCTTGGGTAGGGTGGAGCGCTGGTTTTTAAAGCGCTGGCGGAGGCGGAGGCCCTGGAGGCGGATGAAGCCGCCGGCGTCATCGGGTTGGTAATCGCTGATTCCGCCTTCCATGGAGGCGACATTTTCGTCGTAGAGGGAGAGGGGGGAGGAGCGACCGGCGGTCATGATGTTGCCCTTGTAGAGCTTGAGCTTGATTTCTCCGGAGACGGTTTCCTGTGATTTATCGATAAAGGCCTGGAGGGCTTCGCGTTCGGGAGCGAACCAGAAGCCGTAGTAGATCAGCTCGGCGTAACGGGGGATGAGGGAGTCGCGCAGGTGCATGAGTTCGCGGTCCATGGTAAGGGATTCCATCTGCCGGTGGGCGACGGTGAGGAGAGTGCCGGATGGTGTCTCGTAGATGCCGCGGCTTTTCATCCCGACAAAGCGGTTCTCGACAAGATCGATGCGGCCGATGCCGTGTTTGCCCGCGAGAGCGTTGAGGGTGCGCATGATCTCGGCGGGTTTCATGGCGGTTCCGTTGACGGCGACACAATCCCCCTTCTCAAAGGTCAAGGTAACATATTCGGGCTGGTCGGGGGCGTCGACGGGGTCGGTGGTGAGTTTGTAGATGCCCTTATCTTTTTCGGTCGTGGCGTCGTAAGCGGGATCTTCGAGGATACCGGCTTCGTAGGAGATATGGAGGAGGTTGCGATCCATGGAGTAGGGTTTTTCGGCGGAGGCCTCGACGGCGACCCCCTGGTCCCGGCACCATTGGATCATTTCGGAGCGGCCTGGGAACTGCTTACGGAAGGATTCCATGCGCCAGGGCGCGACGATCTGGAGGTCGGGGGCGAGCGCCTGGTAGGTCAGTTCGAAACGGACCTGGTCATTCCCCTTCCCGGTGGCACCGTGGCCGACCGCGGTGGCTTTTTCGCGGCGGGCGATATCGATCTGGGCCTTGGCGATGAGCGGGCGGGCGATGGAAGTACCGAGGAGGTAGTGGCCTTCGTAGACGGCGGCTCCGCGAAGCATCGGATAGATGTAGTCCTCAGCGAAGGTATCGACGAGATCGAGGGTGTAATGGGCGGAGGCCCCGGTGGCTTTGGCTTTTTCATCGAGGTCGGCCAATTCCTCTTCCTGGCCAATATCGGCGGAAAAGGTGATGACCTCGGCATTCAATTCTTCGACGAGCCATTTTACGAGGACGGTGGTATCGAGACCACCGGAGTAGGCGAGGATGATTTTCATAAATCGGGAATCGGGAATCAGGGATCAGGTATCAGGGGACCCGCCTTCGCACAAGGCTTACGCCTTTTCGTTGATACGGCGTGACATGTCGGCGCGGCAGGGCAGGGGACTCGCCTTCGCACAAGGCTTCCGTCCTCTATGCAATACGGTGTGAGGAATCGGCGCGGCAAGGCAAGAGTCAGGGTTATGAAAAGGGATGCATTAGCGCAAGACGCTTAAGATGGCTTTTTGGACATGGAGGCGGTTTTCGGCTTGGCGCCAGATGACGCTGGCGGGCGAGTCGAGGACGACCTGTTCGACTTCGAGGCCGGGGTAGGCGGGGAGGCAGTGGAGGAAGAGCGCGCCGGGGTTGGCGGCATTGAGGAGCCCGCTGGTGACGGTATAGGGGCCAAAGGCCTTCAGGCGCTCGACTTTTTCCTCTTCCATGCCCATGCTGGTCCAGACGTCGGTGTAGAGGGCATCTGCGCCTTCGACGGCTTTGGCGGGATCGGGCTGGAAGGACCAGGAGTCGGCGAAGCCGGCCTCGGCGACGAGCTTCCGGGAGGCTTCGTCGGGGTAGTAGGCCTCGGGACCGCAGAGGACGACTTCGATGCCGAAGACCCCGGCGGCGAGCATCCAGGAGTGGGCCATGTTGCAGTTGGTGTCGCCGAAAAAGACCAATCGTTTCCCGCGCAGGGACTCAAGCGTGGGGGCACCCTTGCCGGACCAGGATTCGGCGAGGGTAAAGCAATCGGTGTAAATCTGGCAGGGGTGATTGAAATCGGTGAGGGCGTTGACGACGGGGATGGATCCGTGGTCGCGGAAGGCGTGCAGTAATTCGTGTTCGAAGCAGCGGATGATGACGCCGTGGAGGTATCCGGAAAAGATGCGTGCGGTGTCGGCGGGGGATTCGCCGCGCCCGAGCTGGGAGCGGTTGATGTCGAGAATAATCGGATGGCCGCCGAGTTCCCGGATGCCGACCTCGAAGCTGAGGCGGGTCCGGGTGCTGCTTTTGTAGAAGACAAGGGCCCAGGATTGTCCCTCCAGAGTGGGTGGGATGTGGCGTCCGCGTTTGCGCTTGAACTCGTAAGCGAGGCTGAAGAGCTCGGGCAATTCGGACGGATCGAAATCGGTTTCGAGGATAAAGTGTCGCATGGGAAGGAAGGGATCAGGAAGTTTCCTCGGGAGGGGCGGTATTTTTAAAGACGGACTGGAGGATATCGAGGGCCTGATCGAATTCGGAAGGCTTGAGGGTGAGGGGCGGGAGGAGGCGGAGGACCTGTTCCCCGGCACGGAGGACGAGGAGTCCGCGTTTGCGGCAGGCCTCGATAATCGGCGCGACGGGGACGGCGAGGGGCAGCCCGATCATGTAGCCACGGCCGCGGACCTCGAGGATGTGTCGGGGGAAGGCCTCGCGCAGCTGGTTGAGCTTGCGGTGGATGCGGATGGAGCGTTTGGCCACCTTCTCGACAAGTTTTTGGTCCTCCATGACTTCGAGGGTGGCGAGACCGGCGGCGCAAGCGAGGGGATTCCCGCCAAAAGTCGACCCGTGGGTGCCGGGAGTGAAGAGCGTGGCATGCGGTTCGGCCACCCAGACCGCTCCGATGGGGAAGCCGCTGCCAAGGCCTTTCGCCATTCCGATCGCATCCGGTTGGATGCCGGCCTGCTGAAAGGCGAAAAAGGAGCCGGTACGGCCGATGCCGCATTGGACTTCATCAATGAGGAGAAGGATCTCCCGTTCGGTGCAGAGTGCGCGCAGCCCTTGCAAAAAGTCTTCATTCGCGGGGTGGATGCCGCCCTCGCCCTGGATGGTCTCGATCATGACGGCGGCGGTGTCGTCATCGATGGCCGCGCGGAAGCTATCGAGGTCGTTGAAGCGGGCGAAGGCGAAGCCGGGGAGGAGCGGGGCAAAGCCTTTCTGGACCTTGGCCTGCGGGGTGGCGCTGAGGCCAGCCATGGTGCGGCCATGGAAGGCATTTTCGGCACAGATCACCTTAGTGATTTTTCCCTCCTCGCCACCGGCCTTCTGCCGGCCGAAAAGGCGGGCTAGTTTGATGAGGGTCTCGTTGGTTTCGGCTCCGCTGTTCGAGAAGAATACTTTGCCTTTTCCGGCCTGGCGGCAGATCTTCCTGGCGAGCTCGGACTGGTTGCGGTTGGCGTAAAGGTTGCTGATGTGGACGAGGGAGGCGGCCTGTTTGCGGACACGCTTCACCCAGCCGGGGTGGCAGTGGCCCAAGCCGGTGACGGCGATGCCGGATGTGAAATCGAGGTAGGGCTTGTCTTTTTCATCCCAAACCCAGGAGCCCTTGCCACGGGCGATCGCGATCTGGGGCGGATCGTAATTCGGGAGAATGAACTTTTCGTATTGGGATCGGGTGGACATGGGATGGGGTCCGCCTTCGCGCAAGGCTTCGGCGGACGGGGTGGGTGAAGTTGAATTGGTTTCAGGCATTGTGAACGATTTCGGTGCCAATCCCCTTGTCGGTAAAGATTTCGAGGAGAATGGAATGGGGGAGGCGACCATCGATAAAGTGGACGCGGTGGACGCCGCGGTGGAGCGCGCGGACGCCGCTCTCGACCTTGGGCAGCATACCCTTGGAAATTATTCCTTCCCGCTTCAAAGAATCGACCTGGTCGACGGAGAGGGTTGGAATGAGGGATGCGGGATCGGAGGGGTCGCGGAGGAGCCCGGGGACGTCGCTGAGGTAAACAAGGCGCCGTGCGCCGAGGGCGGCCGCCACATGACCGGCGGCCTCGTCGGCGTTGATGTTGTAAAGGTCGCCGGAAGCATCGCGGGCAAGGGGTGAAATGACGGGGGTGTAGCCTTCCCCGAGCGCCTTGTGAATGGGCTGGACACGGACGGAGCGGATGCGTCCGACCCGCCCGAGATCGAGGGTTTCCCCATTCACTTCCTCGAGGCGTTTTTCGCAATGGAGGACGTCATTCCCGGGGACGGACTTGGGGGCACCGCCACAGACCTGGAGCCGATTGCAGATATCGAGGTTGACCTCGTCATTGAGAACCTGGTCGACAATGGCGACCGCATCGGGGCTGGTGACGCGGAGGCCTTGGATGAATTCGGTTTGGAGGCCGCTCTGGTCCATGGCCCGGGAAATAGCTTTTCCCCCTCCGTGGACGACGACGACCTCGATACCGACGGCGGCGAGGAAGGCGATATCGGTGACGACGCGTCGGCGCAGGAGGGGATCCGGGTCATCCATAAAGCTGCCACCATACTTGATGACAAAGATGGACCCTTGGAAGCGCTGAATGTAGGGGAGGGCTTCGAGGAGGACCTTGGCCTTCGTCGTGATGTCAATATTGTCGAGTTGGGGCGGGCTACTCACTTTTGTTGAAGTTGACATAGGCTTCGGTCAGGTCGGTGGAGAGGAGGCGGGCACGGCCCGACCCGAGGTTGAGGTTCAAGCGGATGGTAAAACGGCGGCGGCATACAATGGATTTCCAGTCTTCAAGATGGGCGGATTGCTCACGGCCCTGAAGGAAGACGGGGCAGTCTTCGTAGTACAATTCGAGTAAATCCTCGCGGAGCCCAACGCGAGCGTATCCTGCGGCATCGAGGATGCGACCCCAATTGGGGTCGGCTCCGTACCAGGAGGATTTAACGAGAAGCGAATTCGCGATCGAGCGCGCGACGCGATCGGCGGCCTCCGCATTGGGAGCCCCCTCGATTTTTATCTCGACGACATGGGAGATCTTCTCCCCGTCCCCGACAATAGCTTCGGCGAGGTGATTGCAGACGGTATGGAGGGCGCGGGAGAAGGCAGCGGCAGCCGCAGAGTCGCGTTCGGTTATTTCCAGCCCCGAACGCCCGTTGGCGAGGCAGACGACGGTATCATTCGTACTCATATCGCCATCGACGGTAATGGCGTTGAAGGTGGTCTGGTTGACCTCGCGGAGAAGGGCGTGGAGGAGGTCCGGGGCGATGGCGGCATCGGTGGCGACGTAGGCGAGCATGGTGGCCATATCGGGTTGGATCATCCCGGCGCCCTTGGCCATGCCGGCGAGGGTGACCGGGATTCCTTCGATTT
>CAYQKH010000086.1:0-12352 GCA_964417945.1 uncultured Opitutales bacterium | reverse complement strand
CGCCTCTACGCCGCCAACGAACAGCTCAACGCCCGCTTCGTCGAGTTCGGTTACTCCGACGGGGTCGTCGCCACCGCCCTCCACCCCGCCTCCACCCAGAATCGTACCCGCATCAACTACGACCATACCGGACGCGTCATCTCCCGCACCGACGCCGACGGCTTCCGAACCGATTTCGCCTACGATGCCTCTGATAACCTCGTTGAGGAGGAGGACCCCTTGGGCAATATTACCCGCTACACCTACGACGCTCGCGGGCGCCTCATCGAAGAAGAGGACCCCGGCGGGTTTATCACCACCTTCGCTTACGACGGGAACGATAACCTCGTCTCCGTCACCAATGCGCTCGGCAATACCCTCACGTATGCCTTCGATTTCGAAGACCGCCTAATCGCACAAACCGATCCCGCCGGACGCACGACCCGCTACACCTACGACCCGCTCGGCAGGCGCCTCACCACCACCACCCCGACCGGACGCGTCACCCGCTACGCCTACAACGCCGTTGGCGAAACCATCCGCATTACCGCACCCGACGGAACCATCGTCGAAGAACGCGAATACGACGCCATGGGCCAGGTCGCCTCCCGCAAAGATGCCCTCGACTACACGCAGTCCCAGGAGTTCGACGTCCTCGGCCGGGTGATCCGCTCTACCGACGCTCTTAACCGAACCACCCAGTTCGGATACGACGCCCTCAGCCGCCCAGAGCGCGTCATCGATCCCCTCGGGCGCCTCGTCGAAAATACCTACGACTCCGAGGATGTCCTCCTTTCCACTACCAACGCCCGGGGACACACCACCGAATACGAGTATGACGCCGCCAATCGCCTCGCCGCCGTCCGCACCCCGGATGGCGAAGCCACCACCTATCTCTATAACTTCCGCGACCTCCCCGTGGAAATCGATTTCCCCGGCAATTTCAGCGAACACTTCGAATATGACGGCGGCGGCCGCCTCACCCGCCAAGAAGTCCGCAACAACGGCAGCAGCATCTCCGACCGCAACTACACCTATGACTCGCGCGGCAACCTCCTTACCGTCTCCGGTGGCAATTCCGAGCTCACCCGTGAATACGACGCCCTCGGGCGCATGACCCGCTACACCGATGCCGAAGGGAATACCTTTGAATATGTCTACAATTCCGCGGGGCTTATCTCACGTCTCGTCTACCCTGATGGGAAAACCGTCGACTACGAATTCGACGGCGACGACCAATTGATCGCCATCGTCGATTGGGCCGACCGTGAAACCCGTTACCACTACGACGCCCGCGGACAGATCGAGGCCATCGACTTTCCCAATGGTTCCCGCCGCACTATCCGCTACGACGCCCGGGGCTCCCCCACCCTCCGCCGCGAAATCGCCGCCGATGGCTCCCTCATCCGCGAGTTCCGTTATATTTACGATCCCGCCGGCCAACTCCGCACCGTCGAGAGCGATGACCTTCCCTCCTTCACCCCCAATAACGAGTCTTTCGCTTACGACGAACGCAACCGGCTCCTCACCGTCAATGGTGCCTCCGTTCAATATAATGAACGCGGGCAACTCATCCAGGGCCCCCTCAACGGAGAGCAGACCACCTTCGGGTATGACCGCTTCGGCAGGTTCAACCAGGCCGGGAACGACAATTACGGCTATGATATGGAGGACCGCCTCCGCTTCTCCTTTGAAAACAATCAAATCACCTACTTTGCCATCTCCCCCCACCACCCGCTTAACCAGCTTCTCGTTAAGAGTCCTCAGGGAGAGGAACCCACTTACTACGTCTACGGAGTCGGCCTCGCCTACGAGGTCCAGGGTGACGATCTCCGCGTCTATCACTACGACCACCTCGGCAGCACCGTCGCCCTCAGTGGCTCCGACGGATCCGTCGTCGGCGAAATCGAATACTCCCCCTACGGTAAAATCCTTTCCGAGGCCGGCCAGACCACTACCCCCTTCAAGTTTCACGGCCTCTACGGCGTCCTTACCCTCCAGAACGGCCTCAACTTTATGCGGTTCCGCTGGTACTCTCCTGAGCTGCGCCGCTTCCTCTCCGAAGACGCCCACCTCGGCTCTCTCAGCCAGATCGAATCCCTCAACCGCTTTGCCTTCGCTCATGGGAACCCGGTCACCTTTATCGATCCCAACGGACAATTCATCCAGACCGCTATCGGGGCCGCCGCCGGGTTTGTCGGCGGAGTCGTCGTCCAGGGGGTCGGCGACCTCCTCAGCGGCGAGTTGTCCAGCTTCGAGCAATATGCCGGCTCCGCCATCGGGGGTGCGGTCACCGGAGGCCTCCTCGTCAACGGGGTTCCACCCTCCATCGCCGGCGCGGCCGGGGCCGCGGTCGGCAACCTCACCACCCAGGGCCTCAACAACCTGACCGGCAAACAGGACGGCTTGGATTTCGCTTCACTTGCCACCAACACCGTTATCGGCGGCCTCTCCGGAAGCATCGGCGCCCGGGTCGGCAAGGCCGGCAACGCCGGCCTTCAGCGCATCGGCAACTCCACCGCTTACCGGAAATTTTCCAAGTCCATCCTCGGGCGCACCATCCAGTCCACCCGACCCAAAGCCCAGACCTTTCAACTCACCAATAACCCCGTCTTCTACCTTTCCCGACGGGAACTCGGCGTCCAGACCGCCGAACGCTCGCTCAAGGGAGCGGCAGGCGCCGTCTTTTCCTTCTATGCCGTCGATCCCATCATGAGCGGCATCAACCTCGGCGGGAACACCTCCCTCGGGCAAGCACCCGATGGCAGCGAAACCCAGGCACAGGTCCAGGTCCAGAGCCTCCGCTCCCTTCGCAATGCCCCCCGGGACATCTACGGCGAGTTCATCCACTACCGCGAGTGGGTCGGTGCCCTTCAATCCTCGGGAAAGCCCCGGCCCAACTCCCCCAATCATGCGCCTACCAGTTTCTGATTCCATGCTCCACCGAATCGCTCTCCTCCTTCTTCTCGGTTTTAGCCTCGTCGGCGCCCAGACCTACGAATACGACGACGCCGGTCGTCTTATTGAAATCCGCTTCCCCGACGGCAAGGGTGTCGCCTACACCCACGACGACGCCGGAAACCTCACCGGCGTCACCCCGCTCACCCTGCCACCCGCACCCACCGCGTTCCAGATCAACGCCGGCGATTCCTTTATCCAGGCGCTCAACTGGGTCGATAACGCCGACAATGAATCCGCCTACCGCGTTGAACGCCGCCTCGCCGGTCGGTATTCCTGGGAAACCCTTGCCGAACTGCCCGCCGATTCCACCGCCTACTCCGATCCCCTCCGCTCCTACGACCGCGATTTCCGCTACCGCATCAGCGCACTCGCCCCCGGCAACCTCCAGAGCGCCTTCTCCGACGAGGCCGGTATGGTCCGCCGCTCCCGCACCTACTTCGCCAACGCCGCCGACCTCGGAGAAGACTGGGTCAACGACCCCGTCCTCAGCCTCCTCTACACCGCCCGCTTCCCCTGGGTCTTCTCCCCCGATCACGGCTGGTGGTACCTCAACGGCGCCGACCGCGACTCCCTCTTTCTCTACGACCTCTCCCTCGGCTGGCTCTGGACCACTGACGACCTCTACCCCTACCTCTATTCCTTCTCCCTTCAATCCTTCCTCTACTTCGCCCAGGCCAACGATACCTCCCGCTATTTCTACGACTTCAACCTCGCCGACTACCGCGAAGTCCCCAAAAGCCTGCCCTAAGTTTACTATCGTAAGCAAAGGGGCCCCGCCTTTTTCGTCCTTCGACAAGCTCCCTGCTTCACCAATTTTGGCTTCGTCGGGACTGGCTGAGTCGCTGTCCCGCAAATGCAATTTTGGGATGGTGATTTATTCCCAATTGGCTACGATTCTGCGATGAGTCATTTAGATCGCATCACCTTTGAAGCCGGTAAATGCGGCGGGAAGCCCTGCATCCGCGGGTTACGGATTCGAGTGAAAGATGTGCTTGAAATGCTGGCGGGAGGGATGACCGAGGCTGAAATCCTGGCCGACTACGACTATCTGGAGCCTGAGGATATACGAGGCGTTCTGGAATATGCGGCGCTTCTATCGGATCATCCGGTGCTACGAGTCGGGTAGCAATGAAGTTTCTCATCGATGCCCAACTTCCCCCGGTTTTAGTTCGGGTCCTGCGGCGCGAGGGCTTCGATGCCTTTCACCTGGCTGATTTGGATTTGCTGGACGCCTCCGATGACGTCATTTGGAATTTCGCTAAGGACCAAAAATACACCCGTATTACGAAGGATGAAGATTTTGCCAGGAATCGAAAGCAGGACGACAAGACCCCAGGATTGATTTGGCTTCGGCTTGGAAATTGTAAAAACAAGGTGCTGATTTCCTCCGTTCTGAAAGCACTTCCCGATGCCATCGAACTCTTGAAACAGGGAAATTTCCTCGTCGAAATCACGAAATAATCATGGTCGAAGGGCTCTCAATTATGTCTACGATGGTTTTGCTCACTCCCTCCTTGGCCCAAGGGGGGGAGTTGGATCTTGAAGAGGTTGAGGCCGGATTTATACCCCCTCCTGGCTGGAATACTCCTCCCCCAGTTCCAGTCCCAGGTAACCCAGATACTCCATGGAAACCAGTACCTGGAACAAAGAACAGACCAGTAAAATGGGTGCCAGAAAAACCAGTAAAGGGAAATCCAAGGGGCAGTCAGCCGAGTTCCAGTTACGACAAGGTACACGATCATTGGGACGTAGATGATGATCGAGGAAATCGAGACCGGTTTGATCGGAATGGTCGGAGATTACCCCCGCATGAGGCACATCGACCAGGCCGAAAACCTCCGCCGGTAGCACCGTGGTGGAAAAGAGCAATAGGAGCACTGGGAAGAGTTCCTTACATCTTTTCGTTGCCTCCTTCTCACATTGAAATCCAAATGGGAGTCGATCTTGATGGGGATGGCTATATTGGCAGTCCTGATTTTCCCGCACCCGTATTACCCGTAGAACCCAAACCTGGTGGATAAAAAATGGAAGCTGTAAAACAAGAGCACTTGGACACATATTTAGATCGGCTCCAGATTCCTGTTTCAAAGTTCCAAGAAGACCATTTAGACCACCTTTTTCCAATAAGTGGAACTAGTGAAAACATTCCTGATGATGTTGGAAAAAGAACTGTCTTTTCGAGAGATTTAGCAGATTGGTTTGGGCCGAACAAGGAGTGCCTCCTTTGGGTTTATGATTACTCTATTTTTCCAAATTTGGAACTCCCTGGAATCTTTGAAGCTTATAGAGGTGGTCTTTCTAATCCCATTACGATAGAATCTCATCCTGGCACCTTAATTTTGGCAGAGGAAAGCCATCACCTCGTGAACTTAATTGCATTAGGAGTATATTTTTTTTGGGACTTTTATGTTCTTTCTGAACCCAAAAATAGATTGGCGTTCGTTTCTCACGATGGTTATTGCAAGCGCTGGAATTTAATATCTGAGATTGTATAGCTAGTGAACCCATCGCTCGGCGCCTGCCTCGCTCGGGGAATGCTCCCTTCCCTCTTCGCCCACAGATTGGCGCAATAGGCCAGAGTTGACTAAAACGACCCGATTCATAGGATGTCTTATATGTCATCCCTTCTCGACAAGGTTTCCGAAGCTGCGTTCTCACTCCCGCGCAAGGAACGGGCGGCCTTGGTTCACGCGCTCATCCAAAGCCTGGATGAAACGGTCGATGAAGGAGTGGAAGCGGCTTGGGAGCAGGAAATCCACCATCGGCTCGACGCAGTAGAAGCCGGGAAATCCACCGAGCGTGACGCCTTTGCCGCGCTCGACCAGCTCGAAGCCCGTCTGCGTGAAGCCCGTTAAGCTCATCCACGAAGCTGAAACCGAGCTTTGGGAAGCGGCCCTCTACTACGAACGACAGCAACCCGGCCTCGGGATGGAGTTTATCCGGGAAGTGCGCACCGGCCTTCAATTGATTCAGCGGGCACCTCAGATGTGGCCAGAAAAAGCCCGTGGAATGAGGCGCTACCTCATTGCCCGCTTCCCCTTCCTTGTGCACTACCGGATAGAAATTGAACACATCCGCGTTGTTGCAATTGCTCACGGACACCGCAAGCCCGGCTACTGGATAGATCGGATCTGAAAAGCGAGAAGTGAGCGAAGCCTGATAATCTTCTTCTCTTTAGCCGCAAATAGCCGCTAGAATCTGTGCCGAAAAATGGTCGCTTTCGTCGAACAGTTTGCGCCGAAGCCAGGAGCGGTTGAACCTCAAAACCGCGCCCCGGATTTTTTTGGCCGGCCCGATGCCCGCGCCCCGGATCCGGTGACGCAAGTCCTTGATCGCGCCGGGGAAAGCAGCGCTGCCGCTACGATTGCACGTCGGGGTGCTGCTTTGGCCCAAGGGGGGGAGGGATTGGTAGGCCAAGTAATAAATAAAATTGATAGTTATTTAAGAGAAAACCCAGTCATTGGCGTTCAGTATGGAGTCGGTGGGACTATTGGGGCTGGAGCAGGAAATAACGTCCTATTTGCTAGTAGCAACGTTGGCATAGGCTTTCGGATAGATACTGAAACACTCAGGCGTCAGGGTATTATTGGGGCCCTTTTAGAAGGCCAAATCTTTATTAAAGGAGATGCCTCTAGAATGACTGGGGGACAAGGGGTTGCTGCTATTTTTGGTCAAGGCTTTGGAATTAGCAGTTCTAAAGAACTGCCTGATGAACTTATCTTAGTGGTCAGTGAATTTGAACGCTTTGAAACAGGGGCCACTGCACCAATCAAACCATTCCCAACTGGATCAATTGCTGTTGACATTGGTGATGGATCGCTTGGGGTTGGCAGTGGGATAAAAGGTCGTGTCAACCAAGGTGGAGCTTTATACACCGCAGGAACCTTAGGAAGGGGCGACATAGCAAGGTCGAAAGAGATAGCTATATCAATCAGGACGCTTTTAGGAAGGCGTAAGGGAGACTAATGCATGAATGTTGTAATCAATCTTTTTCTTTTTATTTGGATTTCAATATTTTCTATATGGGTCTTAATTCTAATTTTTGGTCCCATTTTTAATGCTATATTTTGGCCAGTGCTAAGAGAGAAAGAACCAAAAGAATACAAAATAAAAGGTTACCCAAATTTTATGAAAGAAATATTTATAACTATTTTAAGGTTTAGATTCAAAAAATGTTTTTTCTTAATTCTGACTAATTATAGTTACTCCTGCATTAGCCCCTTTATTTGGATCCTTTTTCTCGTGCCGCTAGGCTTGTTTGAATTGTTATTGGTGTAAGGAATTTAGCATAAAATGAGTAAACCTAACTACCCCCATCGCTCGGCAGCCGCCTTCGCTCGGGGAAGGGATCCCTCCACCGCACGTTGTGCAGTTCCGTTATCCCGGCTGTCGCCCGTCCCGATGTTCCTTTCCATGATCCAACCGCAGACCCAGCCCCCGCTCGGTCGGCCCAACGTCTTCAAATTATCGCTCACCAGCTCCCGTTGGTCGCGACCGCCGTAAGCAAAGGGGTCAGTCCACGCAAATACACAAATTTGGTTGGAATCTGGGTGAAGGGGTGATGAAGACTCGATTTTGGCGCGGAAAGCAGGATTTGGATACCATGGGGCGTAGGGTCACGTGATTAACCGCGGAAACTAGCGGAGTGGGATATCAAACCGGTGGTCAGCTGCCGGGGCAGTGCCCCCCATGGCGGAAAACAAAGTCGGGCCTGCCCATGAAATAAACTTAAAAAGTTAGCATGCGTGGAATGACCCTTTTGAACCCCTGCCCACTCCCTCCTTGGTCCAAGGGGTGCCATTAAAGGCAAAGTGTCCCGCTTTCCGGGTTTTCACCCGCGTTCCGATCCTATAAGCTGACGGCATGCTTGATGTTGAAATCGTCCCCTGTATTAAAGTCGAACGCGCCCTCTCGATCTTTAACCGGGATGGCTTTGTCGCCCTTTCCGGGACTTTGACTCCCGATCAGCTCACCCGCATGCAGGCCGGCGCCGACCGCGTCGTCCGGCAACAGGTCGAGGAGACCGCCTTCGAGGAGGCCAACCGCGGCTTTGCCCGCTATTCCTTCGGCCAGCAGATCCACGAACCCGAGTGGCAGATGCTCGTCGACCTTCCCACCACCCTACCGATCCTCGAGGCCATCACCGGATCCGATAAATTCACCTCTTCCGGCGGTGGAGGCGACTACTCCCACCCCGGAGCCGAAATCCAGTTCCTTCACTCCGACATGCAGGACATGCTTAACGATCCGCTCGGCCAGATCACCGTCTATGATCTTCCTGCTCCCTTTATTGTCATCAACTTCCTCATGACCGATTTTAACGAGGTCACCGGAGCCACCCGCTTCGTCCCCGGCACCCAGCGCACCCGCGTCCGCCCGCCCGCTCTTGAGGATGAGCCCGACCACTGGAAAAACGCCATCATCTGCGCCCCCGCCGGAACCGCCATCATCCGCGACGTCCGCACCTGGCACGGCGGCACCGCCAATCGCTCCGATGGCCCCCGCATCATGACCAGCGCCGCCTACTACGCCCCGTGGTTCAAACGCCGTTCCTTCGAAACCCTCCTCCCCCGTAAGGACTGGGAGGCCCTGTCCGAACGCGGCAAATTCCTCTGCCGCGACCTCGTCGACTGGGAAAATTCCTAGTGCGCTACCCCCCTGTAGGAGAGGGTTTACCCCTCGACCTTCATCGCAACCAGACACCCTTGTAGGAGAGGGTTTACCCCTCGACCAAAAAGCCATCCAACCCCCTGCAGAAGAGGGTTTCCCCGTCGCGCCACCCAAAACCCGAGACGCGCAACCCACAACCCACAACCCGCAACGCAACCTCCCTCTCCCCCTCAGGCCGCCGCCGGACCGAGGTTGGAAAACAGTTCCTGCCCTTCCTTCCGCCGCCGCTGCCCGCTGATCATCAGTCCCGGCCGACCAAGGCTCTGGCCGCCGATCTGGGAGTTATCGGGATGACGGAACCCCACCCGCACCATCCGGCGGGGCCGCTCCGTCCGATTCAGGTAGGACCCGTGGATGGTGAAAATATTGAAGAGCACGAGGTCCCCCGCCATTGCCGGGACCGGCACGGTATCCTCCAAACGGTATTGATCCGGTGAGAGGTGCGGCGAACAGGCCTTCCCCGTCGAGTCTTTCAGCACATGCTCCAGCGGCCCTTCCTTGTGCGAGCCCTCGAGGAAACGGATCTCCCCGTTTTCAGGGGAGGTGTCGTCGAGGTGAACCAGTGCATCGATATAACGGTTGTCGCTGTGCGCGTAAAACGGCTGGTCCTGGTGCATCGGGAACGGCGTCCCGGTGGACGGCATCTTCACGTGCATCGTCGAATGGTGCAGCTCTACATCCGGCCCGAGCAGGTCGGCCATCACCGCCACCACCGTCGGATGGGTCACTGCCCGCGCCCACGCCCCGCTGTAAAAATAGAGGTCATGCATCGCCACCAGCTTGGACTTCGCCTCCGTCTCCTTATCCATGTAGACCTTGCGCCAATCGCCAGACCAGCCCGCGCTTTCATTCGCCCATTCCGCCATCAGCCGGTTCATCTCATCCGAGAGTTCCTCCGTTTCTTCCTTATTGTAAACGTTCGGGACGCGGAGGAAGCCGCGCTCCCAAAATTCGGTTTTCTGTTTTTCCGTAAGCATGTCGATAAAGGGGTTGACGGGGTCTGACAAAGATTGGCGGGATTTTACCACAGCCGGTCGAGGCCGGGAATATCCCCATCGGCCAAAAACTTGACAATTTCGGCCGCAAGTTGCTCCACTCATCATTCCTCCCTCTCCATGGACCTGCCCGTTATCTTCCTCAACGATACTCAATTCGTTGGTTTTCAGACGGTCCCGCGGAATCGTCAGCACGCCCATGCCTTTTGGGAATGCTGCCTTGTCACCGCCGGATCTGGCCGTTTTGAACAGGAAGGGCAATCCTACCCCCTGCAACGGGGCGACCTCTTCGTCTCCGGCCCCGAAAAGGTTCATGAGATCTCGTCCCTTGAGACCCGCGATTTGGAGCTGTTCTTCATCGCCTTCGAGATCGACCTTACCCGAGCCGCGAAAAGCTCCCCGGAGCACCTTATCCTTCACCGGTTCCTCGGAAACCATTACCCCCACCAGGCCGACTGCGAGAAATACGAACCCCAGTTTGAGGCCATTCAAGCCCTCCGGGACACCTCCAGCCCGTCCAGCCTACCCTTTGTCCGAACCCGATTGCTCGAAATCCTCCTCCTCCAGCTCCTCCGGGAACTCACGCCGGGAGAACTCCCCGAACAAAAGCCTTACGGGCGCGGCGGCATCCTCGAATCCGTTTTGTCCGCCATCGATGCGGGGATCAACACCCCCCTCGAAGTATGCGATCTGGCCCGCCATTGCCATCTCTCCACCCGTCACTTGCGCCGCATCTTCCGCGAACGCCTCGGAACCACGGTCACGGCAGAGATCCGAAATCGCAAAATGCGCCACGCCGCCACCCTGCTCATGACCCCCGAGCTCAGCGTGGCAGAGGTCGGCTACCGGGTCGGGATCGACGACCCCGCCCATTTCAGCCGCACCTTTAAAAAGGTTTACGGGGAATCTCCGCGGCAATTCCGGGCATCCGAGGGCACCCCCTCAAGACCGACCCAGAACCACCGGCGTTTCCGGACCCGCTTTTACAGCTGAAACCGCCTCAGAGCTCCGTCAACTTTCCGTAGAGCTCCGGACGCCGATCACGGAAAAAACCGAAGGCCGCTCGGTCTTCGGCCACGCGCGCAAGGTCGAACCCCGCGATCAGCACCGCCGGGGCATCGGTCGGTGCCTCCTTCAGGAAGTCTCCGCGGTGGTTCGCAATAAAGCTGCTCCCGTAAAAAACCTGCCCTTCCTCATCCCCGATCCGGTTCGCGGCCAGCACTGGCACCACATTGGACACCGCATGCCCGACCATCGCCCGCTGCCACAGGCGCCGGGTATCCAGTTCCGGCTCCTCCGGCTCCGACCCAATTGCGGTCGGGTAAAGCAACACCTCCGCCCCCATCAGGACCATCGCCCGCGCGCACTCCGGAAACCACTGGTCCCAGCAGATCCCCACCCCGAGGCGCCCGAACGGCGTCTCCCAGACCCGGAATCCGGTGTTTCCCTGGCGAAAATAAAACTTCTCCTCATAGCCGGGACCGTCCGGAATATGGCTTTTCCGGTAGACGCCCTCCACCCGACCATCTTCCCGGACCAGAGCCAGGCTGTTGTAGTAGTGCGGCCCGTCACGCTCAAAAAAGGACGTCGGGATCACCACCCCTTCCGCCTTCGCCACTTCCTGCATCGCCTCAATCGCCGGGTGGGCCGCCGCGGGGTAAGCGTTTTTGAAGGCCGAAGCCCGCTCCGCCTTGCAGAAGTAAGGTCCCTGGAACAGCTCCGGCGGGAGGACGACCTGCGCCCCTTCCTCTGCCGCTTCGCGCACCCGCTCCTGCGTCCGGTGCAGGTTTTCCTCCAGATTCGCCCCATAGGCATCCTGGATGACTCCCACCGTAAGCTGGCGTCCGTCCGTCATCATCGAAACTGCTACAATGGATCAATCCGTATCACCTGGCAAGGCCAGGACCACGGGCACCTGCTGCGTGATGCAATGAAAGGATCCACCTCCGTGCAGCAGGTGCCAGGCGGGAAGCCCCACCACCCGACGACCTGGGAATGCGGCTTCCAATACCGGCAAAAGCGCATCCGGGTCGCTCCCCGGGTAGAGTGGTACTACCACCGTGCGATTCCCGATGTAGAAATTCAGATGGCTTGCCGCCATCAATGCTCCCTCCGCGTCGAGCACCCGTCCCGCCGAGGGAACCGTCACGATCTCCATCGGGTTTCCCTCAACGTCCCGGAACGCTTCCAACTCCCTCCGGATCCGGTCCAGGACCTCCCGATTAGAATCATCCGCCCCTACCGGCTCCATGCACACCACCCGTCCGGGTCCGATAAACCGGGCGATATTGTCCACATGCCCGTCCGTGTGATCCGCTGCCAGACCCTCCGTGAGCCAGAGGATCCGATCCGCCCCCAAATCCCTGCGCAGGTTGTTCTCGACCCCGGAGGCGTCGAGACGTGGATTCCGGTTCGGGTGGAGCAGGCATTGCCGCGTCGTCAGAATTGTCCCCGCTCCATCGCCATCGATCGCCCCACCCTCGAGGATCCAGTCCGTCGCATAAGCGGACACTCCCTGAATGGAGGCCGCAACCCGCCCTGCCACATCGGCATCATGAGGCAGCCGATACTTCCCACCCCATCCATTGAACCCGAAGCAGGCCGCCTCCAGCTTCCCCGATACTTCCCGAAAAATCGGTCCGGTGTCCCGCAGCCAGATATCACCGTAGGGAATCCGAAAAAAGGTCCCCCCACAGCCTGCCAGCGCTTCCGCCGCGACCGCTTCCACTTCCGCATCCGGCACCAGC
>CAYQKH010000085.1:0-12459 GCA_964417945.1 uncultured Opitutales bacterium | reverse complement strand
TCTTTCAACAGGTCGCCCGCCATGGCTATATCGAGGATTACCACGGCGTTCGCGTCTCCAGCACCGGCAGCCGCTTCCGCATCGAAAAGGCCGTCGTCTGGACGATCCGCGATCCCGACGGATCCATCGCCGGCCAGGCCGCCTGGATCCAACAGTGGTCCCCCGCCTTCTCGTCCCAGGCTCCGCCTGGTTGACGAGAAGAGCGCCACGCCGTATTGGAAAGAAGGCGGGAAACCCCGACTCCCGACCCCCGACTCCCGACTATGCCCCCTTCCAAGCCGATCCTCGTTATCCCCAATCTGAAGAAGCGGTTTTCCGGGATCACTTCCACCATCCTCCAGGTCTTGCCGATGCTTGAAAAGGAGTGCCGGGTGGAAATCTTCGGCCACCCGCTTCCCGAAAACCCACGAAGGCCCCTCTCCTGGCGCGAACTCTTCGCCCTGGCGGCACCCGGTCGGACGACGGTTATTTTCCACGCCCGCCGGAATATCGATATGGTCTGGGGTCTCATCTTCCGCGACCTGCTCCGACGCAACTTCCGGATCGTTTTCACCTCGGTCGCCCAACGGCGACACACCCGCTTCACCCGCTTCCTTTATCGCCGGGTGGACCGGCTCCTCTCCACCTCCGAACGCTCCGCATCTTACCTCGTCCGTACCCCGGAGGCCATCATCCCTCACGGCACGGATATTCGGCGTTACCACCCCGCCGTCGACCGCCAGGCCGCCTGGCGCGAAAGCGACCTTCCCGGGAAATTCGGAATCGGAATCTTCGGGCGCGTCCGCCCCAACAAGGGCCACCGCGAATTCGTCTCCGCCCTTTGCGAGGTCCTCCCGCGTTATCCCGATTTTACCGCCGTCATCATCGGTCAGACCACCCCGAAATATCAGACCTTTGAGGGCGACCTGCGCGCGGAGGTCGCCAAGCACGGCCTCGAGTCCCGGGTCTGCTTTCTCGGAAGCCTTCCTTTCGGGGATTTGCCGGCATGGTTTCGCCGCCTCAGCCTCGTCGCCGCCGTGCCTCACAACGAAGGCTTCGGGCTCACCTGCCTCGAGGCCATGGCTTCCGCTGTCCCCGTCGTGGCGACCCGGACCGGCGGCTTCGAAAGGATCATCCGCGACGGTATCGACGGCCGTCTCATCCCCTGTGCGGACTCCCGGGCGCTCGTCAACGCCCTCGATTCCTTGTTGCAAAACCCACAAGGCCTTCAAGAAATGGGGGTTCATGCCCGCCGGAGAATTGAGGAGGAGTTTACCGCCGAGCGGGAAGCCCGCCAACTCCTTGAACAATATCGATCTCTCTTGAAATCGCCCTGATCTTTTCTCCGCACCTTCATCCATGCTTTCCATCATCCTTGTCACCTACCGCTCCTGGGAACTCCTTGAGGAAAATATCGACCACCTTCTCCAGTCCTCCGGGCTGGGACGGGACGACCCCACCCCGTGGGAAATCATCGTCGTCAACAACGACGCCGATGAAGACCGCGACGGTGCCGTCGCCTTTAAGGGTAAGTTTCCCCATGTCCGGATCCTTCAGGCCTTCGGGGACCGCGGCTACGGCTACTCCTGCAACCGCGGGGCCGAAGTCGCGAACGGCGATGCCTACCTCTTCGGCGGCTCCGACCTCAAGATGGAAGGGCCCCAGCTCGATATCCTCCTTAAGGGCCTCCGGGACCACCCCGACTACGCCATCCTCTCCGCCCCACAGGACGACCGCCGGGGTCGCCTCCAGCGGTCCTTCGCCCCCTTCACCCGCATTGGCAATCATTTTAGCTTCCTCCGCTGGTTCCAACGGCGCTTCCAACCCGGCCGTCATCTCGATCCCCGAACCCCGCCCGAAGAGCTTCCGGAGATGCTCCCCGTTGAATGGGTCAGCGGTTCCCTCGTCTTGATCCGCCGCGAGGCGTTCGATCGCCTCGGCGGCTGGGACGAGGATCTCTGGCTCTATTGCGAGGACGAGGACCTCTGTCGGCGCGCTCACGAAAAGGGTATGCACGTCGGCTATTATACCCCTCCGCGCTTTATCCATGCCCACGCCGTCTCGACACGGGGAACCGTCCAGGAAACCGCCATTTATAAAAGCGAAACCATTATTTCGAAACTCATCTACCTCACCAAGCATGAGCCCAATGCCTCGGGTGATTTCCTCCGTACCCTCATCCGCCTCCAGACGCATCTCGGCCTTCCCCTCTTCGAAATCCTCTCCCTTCTCACCGCACGCTCAGTCAAGAAAATCGAGCTGAAGAAATTCATCCACCGGCGCCTCAAAGCCCATTATAAGAACTGGCGCGCTACCGGCCAGATGTTGAGTGAGTATGCGCCCAACCACCCGACGCGGGGCCGTATGCCGGTTGAAGAAATCAGGTCCGGCTCCCCGTCATGACCCCGAAGGCTTCGGACCTGCCCCTCCCCGTCCGGTTTCTCCTCATGCCGGCGGCCTGGTGCCTCGCACGCATGCCGCAGGTCGGCCGCTTCGCCATCGCCTGGGTCCTCGGAGGTTTCCTTTATCATGCTTTTCCCAAGCGTCGACGCATTCTCCTCGCCAACCTCTATCATGCCTTCCCCAATTGGCCCGAGAAAAAACGCCGCCGCATCGGCCGACGCTCCTGCTCCGGTGTCATCGAAATGGGCCTGATCGGGATCTGCGCCCCTTTCCTTCCGCTTTCCTGGCTCCGGAAGCACTTCCGCCATTCTCCGAGAATGCGCGCCTTTTTTGCCTCCCAATTGGAGAATCCCCGTTCCGCTCTCTTCCTCGTCCCGCACTTCGCCCTCTTCGAATCGATGATCTGGTCCTGTCGCGGCCTGAAGGTTCCCGAGATGGGCGTTCTTTTCCGCCCCCCCAACCAGCAGGGCTTCGCCGACTTCCTCGCCTGGTCCCGTGCCAAGACTGGCATCACCATGCTCTCCAAAAAGGAGGGTCTCGCCCGCGCCATGGGCTTTCTTCGCGAAAAGGGGAACCTTGCCATTCTTTTCGACCAGAACGCCGGGCCGCCCGGAGCCGGCATCCTTTTCCTCGACCAGCTCTGCTCCGCCACCGACCTCGCCGGCACCTTCGCCAGAAAGTTCCAGACCGAGATCTTTATCTTTTTTATCCGTCGCATCAAAGGCTGGGAAATGGAGATGGACCTCGTCCCCCTCGAGACCGCCCACACCCCGCGGGACGTCACCCTCTCGTCCAACGACTGGTTGAGCCATACCCTTCGGGAGACCCAGGATGAGCAATTCGTTGCCGATTGGATGTGGATCCATAACCGCTGGAAATTCCAGTGGGATGTCCATCAGTGCCTCGGTGTCGATTTCAAGAAAAGCTACCTTCCCGATATCCTTCCCCGCCGGAAACGCTTCTGGATCGCCCTCCCCGAAACGATCGAAGACGAGGAGGCCCTTCTCACCTTTCTCACACGCTTCCGGAAATCCCGGCCCGATGCCCACGTCACCCTCCTCATCCCACACGCCGAGATCCCCGCCGACCACACCTGCTTACGTTCCTTCTCCGAGGAACAGGTCACCCTTCCCCCAACCCCCGATCGCGCCTTTTTTCGCGCCTTTCGCACCGATTACCCCGACACCTTCCTCACCCTTTCCGACGACCCCGAAACCGAGCGACGCGCACGCTGGATCAATATCCCCGTCCGCATCGGCTGGGAGTTCCCCGATAAGCCCCGACGGCACCTCACCGCCCGCTACCCAATCGACGATCCCGCAGTCTGGCGCGATCTCCCCTTCGAGGAACGCCTGTTGACTTTCGGACGCCATTTCGGGTTAAAGGAAGCGTAGGAGTCCAACGGATGAACCGCTTCAAGCCCTATTTCCGCTACTTCCGGCCCTACCTGTCCGCATTCTACCTCGCCATGGCTTGTGCCGTTATTTACGGCCTCTCCTCAGGCTTTGGCATCTCCTTCGTCCTCGAGCGCTCCCTTCCCAAGCTCTTTGCCGAGGATACCGAGCGCCTTGGCACCGTCCCCCTCCTCCTTATCGCCTCCCTCATCCCCCTCGCCTTCCTCATCCGGGGCCTTTCCGGCTTTTTCAACACCTTTCTTATCAACTACGTCGGGCTCCATGTCCTGCGCGACATGCGCTCCGACCTCTTTCGCCAGCTCCAGCGCCTCCAACTCGCCTATTTCCGCAACCGCCCCACCGGCGAACTCCTCAGCCGACTCAGCGCCGACACCCAGATGGTTCAGCAGGTGCTTACCACGGTGGCCAATGATATAGTCAAGCAGCCCGCCGTTCTTGTCTTCGCCCTCGGCTTCCTGATCTACTCCTCCATCCGCAACCAGGAGATGCTCTTTGTCATGGCCGCCCTCGCCGTCGTCCCCATTTGCGTCCTCCCTGTCCGCTACCTCGGCCGACGCCTTCTCAAGCGCGCACGCGAGCAGCAGGACCAGCTCGGCAACCTCACCGGGATCATGGCGGAAAACCTCTCCGGCGCCCTCGAGGTCCGCGCCTTTTCCCTCGAGGAACAGCAGCAGTCCAAGTTCCGGCGAAAAATCGACCAACTCCTCCGCCTTCAGCTCAAAGTCGTCAAATACACTTTTTCCGTCGCCCCTTCCATCGAGGTCGTGACCTCCTTCGGCGTCGCTCTCGCCTTTGTCTTTGCCTACCAGACCGGCGTCTCTCTCGAGTCCTTCGTCACCATCATGCCCGTCCTCTACTTCAGCTACGATGCGATCAAGAAGATCGGGAATATCCACAACCATATCCAGGCCGGGACCGGTGCCTTCAGCCGTCTTGAGGAAATCTTTAACGAGCCCGTCACCGTGCGCGAACCGGATCAGCCCCGCGCCCTCGGGCGCATCAAAGGTCGCGTTACCTTCGAGGACGTCTCCTTTCAATACGGGTCCGAGCCCGTCCTCCGAAACCTCTCCCTCGATATCCCCGCCCGCACCACCGTCGCCATCGTCGGACCCAGCGGCGCCGGCAAATCCACCTTCGTCAGCCTCCTTCCCCGCTTCTACGACCCCAGCTCCGGGACCATCCGGTTTGACGGGGTCCCCATCCACGAGGTCGCCCTCGAGGAGTTGCGCCGCAATATCGCCGTCGTCCCACAGGACTCCTTCCTTTTCGGCGACACCCTCGAGAATAACATCCGGCTCGGCCGCCAAGACGCCTTTCCCGAAGAAATCCGCGAGGCCGCCCGCCAGGCGCACATCCACGACTTTATCGAGTCCCTCCCCAACGGCTACCAGACCCTTGCCGGTGAGCGTGGCTCACAGCTCAGCGGAGGCCAGCGCCAGCGCATCGCCCTCGCCCGTGCCTTCCTTCGCCAGGCCCCCATCCTCATTCTCGACGAGGCCACCTCCTCTCTTGACTCCGAAAGTGAGCAGCAGATCCAGGCCGCCCTCGATTCCCTCATCGCCGACAAAACCGTCTTTATCGTCGCCCACCGCTTCAGCACCATCAAGTCCGCCGATCGCATCCTCCTCTTCAATCAGGGAAGAATTGCCGCCGACGGCCGTCTCGAGGCCCTCATGGAGGAGCCCGTCTTTAAGAAACTTTACGAGAACCAACTTATTCGCTGATGACCCCCAAGGTGCTCTCCTTCGATGCCGGGGGAACCTTTTTCTTCCCCCATCCCTCCGTCGGGGACGTTTACGCCCGCGCTTTTGCCGCACACCACATCCAGCTCGACCCGCGCGTCCTCGACCGCGCCTTCCCTCCCGCTTTTAATAACGCCCTCGCCGGGGATCCCGCCAAGCTCCCACCTTTCAGCGTGGCTTTTTGGCGCGCCATCGTCTTTGAAGTCATCGGAGACCTCCCCATCGACCCCGCAACGCGGGAGGCCGCCTTCCAGACCGCCTACCAGGCCTTTGCTCAACCCGACGCCTGGCGGGTCGCCCCCGGATTCCCCGAAACCCTCGCCGCCCTTCGAGAGGCCGGCCTCCGCCTTGTCGTCTTTTCCAACAACGACAGCCGCCTCCGCAATCTTCTCCGCGGTCACAACCTTTACGATTTTTTTGAAGCCGTCTTCATCTCCGCCGAGATCGGCCACCATAAGCCAGATCCCCGGGCCTTCCGGCACGTTACCGACGCCCTTGCCGTGCAGCCGCCGGACCTCCTCCACATCGGCGACAGCTTCAGCCGAGACATCCACCCCGCCCGCCGCGCCGGTTGGCACGCCCGCCTCGCCCCGGGTGCCGCTCTCCCCGGCGAACCTGAGCCTCCCCTCCCCGGTTGGAACGCTCTCCTTCACGATCCGGATTGATTTTCCTCCCCGCCCCTGAAAAACTTTTTCATCGCTATGGATCCCTTCAGCAGGCAAGCCCAGAACGTTATCGCCCATTTCCGGGGGCTCCCGCCCAACCGCTCTCGCGCCATACAGCGCCCCGCCGCTGCCCTCGACGACCTCTTCAATATCGTCTTCGAAGAACACCGCATCAACCAGCCCAACTTCCACCAAGTCCTCATGGAACACTGGAAGTCCATCGTCGGCCCCGGTAATGCCCATCGCTGCAGCCCTGTCCGCGTCGCCGACTCCGGCGTCCTCATCATCGCTGCACCCAATGCCACCTTCCGACAGGAACTCCTCTTCCAGAAACCCTACTTCCTCCGCGAAATCCGAAAACTTACCGGCGGCAACATCATCCGTGAAATCCGCTTTATCTCCGGCTGACCCTGCTTTCTTTCGTCTTCTTTCATCGTCTCCATCTGTGGCCCCCTTTTCCAATGCCCTCAATCTCGGCCCATCCGGATACCCTTAACCAAACCCAAACCGGAATTTGTATCTGCAGACAGACGACCTACTCTATTCGATATGACCTACTGGGGCTACCACCTGATCTTCACCCTACCCTGGATTGTGATCCTCGCCTTCCTTCTTCGCCACCGGATTCGCCGGGCTCATGTGCTCTGGTGGGGGATGGTCTGCCTCATCGTGTTCGGGTTCACTACTCCCTGGGATAATTACGCCGTGTTTCTTGGAGTCTGGGGCTTTGGGGAGGGCGTCTCCCTCGGCTACCCGTTCGCCGACCTCGCCCGCAGACCCGACAATCCCGAAGGTCTCACTTGGCTCGGCTGGATCCCCTTCGAAGAATACAGCTTCTTTATTATTGAGGCGACCCTTGCCTGCCTCCTCACCCTCTGGTGGATTGACCGGGGACAAAAATCCGAAAATTCTCTCCTCGCCCAAAGGTGATTTTTTTACTTGCCGCAGGCCTCCTCAATCATGATTTTACTCCCTTTGTGCTAGAGGTCCTCAAAAGGGTATCTCCTCAGTTTCCGGGTCATTCGATCCGGTTAGCGGTGAGTCCGGCGAGGCGCTGGACTTTCGGTCCTGTTCAAGCAGGATCCAACAAACTGTGCGATTTCGAAAATACCCATGTCTGAAGTAGTAGATAAACAATCCATCATTAAAGATTATAAGACGCACGAGAGCGATACCGGTTCTTGTGAGGTCCAGATCGCCCTTCTCACGGCGCGGATCAATCACCTTACCGAGCATCTTCGGGATAACCGGAAGGACTACCACTCGCGCCGCGGACTGATCAAGATGACCAGCCGGCGCCGAAAGCTCCTTGATTACCTCAAGCGGCATAATCTCGATAAATATACCGAGATTATTCAGAAACTGAATCTGCGCCGGTGATCGCTGGCATGGGATTGTCCCATTTTTGTTTTTCCCCTTTATCCCGGCCGGGCCTCCCGGTCCGGCAGGATCAAAGGCTTGCCTCTACCCCAGCCAGGAGACCTGCGCTGCGTGAATCCCGCAATCTCCGTTACCCCGGCCACCAATTTATCCAACAAATTAATCCGACATCCGACCGGCTCGTTTTCAGGCGCTCGTGGCGGACCCTTAATCCAAACCCTAGCCCTCTATCTTACCGAGGGTTGAGTTTTTGATTAAGGTCGCCCTTCGATCCTGGTCCGCGGGCAGGTCCCAACCCTAGAATCAAAAGAAAAATATGAAACAGGAATTCTCCGTCCAAGTAGAAGGAATGGGTATCGAGATCGCTACCGGCTCCGTCGCCAACCTCGCTAATGGCGCCGTCACCATCACCCTTGGTGAAACCACATTATTTGTGAGCGCCTGCGCTGCCGCAGACGTTCGCGAAGGCCAGGACTTCTTCCCCCTGACCGTCGATTACCGGGAAAAGTTCTCCGCCGCCGGACGGTTCCCCGGGGGTTATTTCAAGCGTGAAGGCCGCCCCAACGAAAAAGAAATCCTCACCTCCCGCCTCTGCGACCGGCCTCTGCGCCCCCTCTTTCCCAAGGGTTTTCTCAACGAAGTTCAGGTCATCGGGCTCCTCCTCAGCTCCGACCAGGTGCACGAGCCGGATATCCTCATGATCAACGCTGCCTCCGCCGCCCTCATGATCAGCGACATTCCGTGGAATGGTCCCGTCGCCGCTATCCGCCTCGCCGAGATCGATGGCGAGTTCGTCGTCAACCCCATCCACGAGCAACAGTTTGATTCAACCCTCGATCTCATCTACGTCGGAAACGAGAAGGAAATGATGATGATCGAGGGATCCGCCGACCAGATCCCTGAGGACCGCTTCTGCGATGCCCTTGAATTCGCCCACCAGGCCATCCAGCCTCTCATCCAGGCCCAGAAGGAACTCGTCGCCAAATGCGGGAAACCCAAAGGAGAGTTCCCGGTCGTCCAACTCGATCCCAGGGTTCTCGAAATCTGCGAAAAGTTTTACAAGGGGAAACTCCTCGAAGCCGTCACCATCGACAATTACCCCGAGCGGAAAAAGCAGGTTCAGGTTATCGCCGATGACGCCAAGGAGGCCGTTATCGAGGCCATCGGCGAGGACGCATTCGATGAAAACCAGGTCGGCATGGCCTTTGAAGTCCTCCAGGAACGCCTCTATCGCGAACGCATCCTCAAGGAGGAAAAGCGCGTAGACGGTCGCGGGATCGCCGAACTTCGTGAAATCACTTGCGAGACGGGCTGCCTTCCCCGGGTGCACGGTTCCGCCCTCTTCAAGCGGGGCGAAACCCAGGCCCTCGTCATTACCACCCTCGGTACCAGCAAGGACTCACAGGAAATGGATGGCCTCACCGGCGGCGCCAAAGAAAAATCCTTTATCCTCCATTATAACTTCCCGCCCTTCAGCACCGGGGAAGCCGGTCGCTTCGGCTTTACCGGTCGCCGTGAGATCGGCCACGGAGCTCTCGCCGAGCGCTCCATCCTCCCCGTCATTCCCTCCGAGGAGGATTTTCCTTACTCCATCCGCCTCGTCTCCGAGGTCATGAGCTCCAACGGCTC
Organism: uncultured Opitutales bacterium; assembly: GCA_964417945.1. GTDB lineage: Bacteria > Verrucomicrobiota > Verrucomicrobiia > Opitutales > JABSRG01 > CAYQKH01. Next base: position 3,246 of record CAYQKH010000085.1, on the reverse strand, counting down.
CACCTCCATGGCCTCCATCTGCGGCGGCGTCCTCAGCCTCCTCGACGCCGGTGTGCCGCTTATTGCACCCGTCGCGGGCATTTCCGCCGGGATGGTCAGCGAGATGGACGACGAGGGCAATGTCACCGACTACCGCCTCCTGACCGATATCCTCGGTGCGGAGGACCACTTCGGCGACATGGACTTTAAAATCGCCGGCACCCGCGATGGGATCACCGGCTTTCAGCTCGACCTCAAGATCCACGGCATTCCCTTCTCCATCGCGCGCGAAGCCGTCAAGCAAGCCACCGAGGCTCGCCATAAGATCCTCGATATCATGGATGAGGAAATGCCCCAGGCCCGCAGTGAACTCCGGGAGCATGCCCCACGCATCACCTCGGTCATGATTGATCCCGAGAAGATCGGCGCCCTCATCGGCCCCGGCGGGAAAAATATCCGCCGTATCGTCGACGTGACCGGCGCCCAAATCGACATCGACGATGACGACTCCGGCCGCGTCGCCGTTTTCGCTACCAACGGCGAGTCCATGCGGCGCGCTCTCGAGGAGATCGAACTCATCGCCGCCGACATCGAGGTGGGCAAAACCTATCGCGGCGTCGTCCGCGGAGTTAAGGAATTTGGTGCCTTCGTCGAATGCTTGCCCGGCAAGGAAGGCCTTGTTCATATCTCCGAACTCGCCGATTTCCGCGTCAAGAAAACCGAGGACATCTGCCGCCTCGGGGATGAGATCCTCGTCAAATGTATCGGCATCGACGACAAGGGACGGGTCAAGCTTAGTCGCAAACAAGCCATGGAAGAAGCCACGGAGAAAGGCGAGAATGGCGAATCCGAGGATTCCAATTCCTGATCCGGGCGGACCGCCCCATTATCCTTTATGGCCCGTCCCCTTGCCCTCCTCACCAACGATGACGGGATCCACTCTCCGTTTCTCATGGCCATGGTCCGGGGATTCCAGGAGCATTTCGACGTCGCCGTCGTGGCACCCAGCTCCGAACAGAGCTGGGTCAGCCGCGGAATGACCCGGCGGGGCAAGGTTCCCGTCGAGTCCTCCGATCGTTTCGACTGCGATGCCTGGGCCATCGGCGGCACCCCCAGCGATTGCGTTAACATCGGCATTGGGCACCTCCTGCCCCGGCCCCCAGACCTTGTCGCCTCAGGTATTAATATCGGCTACAACGCAACCGAAACCCTTGTCTTCAGCTCGGGTACCGTTGCCGGTGCAATGGAGGGCGCTGTTTGGCGGATCCCCGCCGTTGCCGCCTCCAAGTGGCTTCCCCGTCCCGTCTTCGAGGTCTTCCGCAACGGCGAACCCGCCGCAGAGGAAGTCCTCCAATCTGTTGCCTGCGATGGCCGCCGCACCGCCGCCTTTGCCCAGAAACTCGTCGGAGACCAGCCGACCGACATGCTCGTCCATAATCTAAACTTCCCCTTCAATTCGGATATGCACACTGAGATGTGCTCCGTGAGGCCCGCCCCCATGAAGCTCGGCTCCCTTTTCGAGAAACATCCCGATGGACAATTCGGGTTCACCTACGCTAAAGGGGAAATTCTCGATAACCGCGAGGATACCGATTACGCCGTCCTCATGTCCGGCAAAATCGCCTACTCGCTTCTCAATTTTTCTGCTATCGGCTCGGCGCCCGAGCTGCTTTGACATTCCCGCCATCAATCGGATGATTTTTCACGATTTTTCCCTACATTGAACCCGATGCCCCGTCTACTGTCCGATCATTAGGTCCTATGGTATTCCCTTTCCCGAGATTCATTCTTTTTCTCCTCGTCGCCTTCTGCACGGTTGCCGGAATCAGCTATGGTCAGTTCCGACTCCCCCGGCCCGAACCCAAGCCCGAAGACGCCTTCATCGGGCACTGGAATATCCAGACCGAGGGCGGATCCGAGCTTTATCTGAACGTTAAGGAGCGCAACCTCGCTTCCTTCTTTTACGGTGGGATCGATGACAACACCATCTACTTGGGCTCTTGGGAGATTTTCGGAGACGCCCTTTTCCTCGAATGGAAAAACGGCCATACCTGGGTCATGCGCCAGATCGATGCCCGAAACTTCCGCATCGCCCTTTTCGAATCGGGCTACACCGGTGAAGAATCCCCCGAAGATGAAGGCGTCGCCCGAGAAGTGCCCGAAAATGAAGTCGGCACCTGGACCATTCCCCCGGATGAACTGGAGGCCCGCTCCACCGCAGAGGAAGACGTTGTCGGTTTCTTTGGTAATTGGGAAATTCAGGATCCCAAGGGCTTTACCTATTACATCAGGGTCAATGACGATCGAACCGCCGCCAGCTCCTATCCACGGTCCCGAAAGGATCAGGTCGGCCTCCGCGGTTACTGGCGTCGCCAGGGTTCCGAGCTCCACATCAATTGGGATACCGGCCATTACCAGATCATCCGGGAGCGTCCGAATGATTATGTGACCGAACTCTGGGAACCTGCTGACGAACTCTCCGTTCCCAACGCTACTGTTCCCACCTTTCGAGTTCCCGAGATCCCTACTCCCGGCTGGCTCGAAATCTATCAGTCCGAGGAGGTCTTCGCACGCGCCAACCCATTCCGCACCCGGAAGGACGCCAACAATTTCTTCCGTGGGGACTGGGTCATCCTCGACCAAGGCGAACCCGTTCAGGAAATCGATGTCGGCCGCTTCGGCGGAACCCGTATCAAGAAAACCAAAATGAAGGGCGATTGGCGTTCCGCTTCCGATGCCCTCTATATCTATTGGGATGATGGGCATCGGGCCATTCTCAAGCCCCACTATCTCAGCTTCACCTACCAGATCTTTGCTCCCGGCCAACCTTTTGACGGCACCCCCAGCCGCATCTATCCTGTCGTGCCCGATGAACCTGCCAAGATGGACCGCTTCCGCCGGATGATGGAGGATGCCACCCTCCGCCTCCGCGTCTACCAGGAAATCCAAGAGGAAATCCAAAACCAGCCTATCCCCACCGACGACGATCGCCGCAAGCCTTGGTGGCATGCCGATCTCTGGCCCTTCGGAGGAAAGGATTCTTAGGGAAAACGTCGAGTAGGCTCTTATCCTCAAACCGGCTACTTTCCATCGGAAAGACCCGGAACTCGTTCATTTTGGTGTCACTCTCCCACTGCGGGAGCCGGTCCGCGGGTCCTTCAATCCGCACCAGCGGTCGATCCCGCCTCCACCAGCAACGCCCCCCGTCCGGTCCCCGCCCGAAAGCCCTCATCGAACTTTATGCCTTCGTATTCGATAGGCACCGCA
>CAYQKH010000084.1:6639-12491 GCA_964417945.1 uncultured Opitutales bacterium | reverse complement strand
GCGGCTTGAGGTCTGCGTGCAGAATCCGCAGCGATCGCCGTCGATGCTGGATCTGGTTTTATATGACAAATGCCGGGCGGAGCCGAACCTGGAGCTTCTGTTGAACACGACACTGGTGGAGGCGGAAGTGAAAGACGGAGTGATTCAGCGGGTGAAAGCAGAGCGCCAGAGCACGGAGGATTCCTTCTGGATCGAAGCGGCGGTCTTTATTGATGCAACGGGGGACGGTCGCTTGGGATTGGAAGCGGGCGCGACCTTCCAGCACGGGCGCGAGGGTTCCGGTGAATACGACGAGAAACTGGCGGTGGCGATGGGGGACCGGCAGACGCTGGGGTCGACGCTGCTCTACCAAGCGCGGAGGCACGACCGGCCGATGCCGTTCAAAGCTCCGCCGTGGGCGCGGAAATTTAAGAAAGAGGACTTGAAGCTGCGACCCTATGGGGTAAGCAGAATGGACTTGAACCTGGAATTCGGGTTCTGGTGGGTGGAATGGGGAGGGACCCTCGACACGATCAAGGACAATGAGGAAATCCGGGATGAGCTGCTGGCGATTCTGCTCGGGGTATGGGATTTCATCAAAAATGAATCGGAGGTGGATGCGGAGCATTGGGCGCTGGAGTGGTTCGGATTTATTCCCGGAAAACGGGAGAGTCGGCGGTTCCATTGCCTGACGCGGTTGAAGGAAAGTGATTTACTGCAATCCCGAGAATTCCCGGATGCAATCGCCTACGGGGGTTGGCCAATTGACCAGCACCCGCCAGCGGGAGTGGACGCTCCCGACGAGCCGCCCTGCGACCAAGTGTTGCTACCGTATCTTTACGACATCCCGTTGTCGTGCTGCATTTCGAGGGATGTGAAGAACCTTTATTTTGCGGGGCGGAATATCGGGGCGACCCACGTGGCTTTTGCGAGCACCCGGGTGATGGCGACCTGCATGACGTTGGGGCAGGGAGTGGGAGTAGCGGCGGCCTGTGGGGTGCGCGAGGAAAAGAAGCCGGCGGACCTGGTGGAGGATCCGGCGTCGATGCACTGGATCCAGCAGCGGTTGCTGCGGCAGGACGCCTTCCTTCTGGGGCGGCGAAATGAGGACCCGGAAGATCTGGCGCTCCACGCCCGGGCGAGCGCCTCAAGTGAACAGGAGGTAGGACCGGCAGAGCGGGTTCTCTCCGGAGTAACCCGATCGACGCACGGCGGACCGCTGAATGGGGAGGAGAAGGATGGCGCGATTTGTGCCGCTCCCGGACGGGTGGTGGCCTCGACCCACCGGTGGATGAGCGAACCGAGTGAGGGATTCCCAGCCTGGCTGCAATTGGAGTGGGAGGAGCCGCGATGGATTGAGGAGGTCCAGCTGACGTTCGATACGGGATTACACCGGCTGCTCACCCTCTCGATGGCGGATGGTTACACGGAGAAGATGGAATGGGGTCGCCCGCAACCGGAAACCGTTCGGGATTACCGGATTCAGATTGCGACCGATGACGGCCACTGGCTGAACCTGGTTGATGAGAAAGGCAACTACCAGCGGCTACGGGTGCACCGTTTTGACTTGCAACGGACGCTCGCAGTCCGGGTTCTCGTGGCGGCGACCAACGGCATCGACCACGCCCGGGTTGTGGAAATGCGGGTCTATTAGAACTGCGAAACCCTTGGTCGGAAGAGGCTTTCACCTAGGGGGATTTTCTCGACTCTGAAGATCGGCTCGGGATGCGACCTCCGGCGGAGTGTGGACAGTGAATGCGGGCTACGGGCGAAATCAGATCGTGGAGGCGGTGCAAGACCTTTTGAAATAGGTCAGACCGATGTTGAAAAAAGCAAGGGAACCCGAAGTACCGGATGCACTGGTGTCCCCGGGAATTAATCGTCGGCAACGAGGGAGAGGAAGTCGGCGGTCTGCTGCCAGATGATTTGCAGGTCCGGGCGGATGCCTTCATCACCGGGTGAGGAAACAAATCCGTGGACGCCGTTTTTGACAATGATGAGTGAGCTGGCCCGGGAGCGTTTTTGCAGCTCCCAATGGAGGGCTTCACTATGGCGGGGAAAAAAGAGGGGGTCATTTTCGCCGTGGATGAAAAGGGTGGGCATTTGGAGCCAGTCCGCGTGTTCGAGGGGGCTGTAGGCGCGATTCATCTGTTCGTCCCGCTTTGGGTTGAACCCGAGACCGCGGCTCCGCTTGGAGGCATCTCCCGGCGAGTCTTCGAGGATCCAGTCCAACCGCGTCGCCGGATACCAAGCAGCGATCCGGCGGGGAACAGGGGTGCCGGAGCCGGGGCTGCGGTTGGCCTCGATCACCGCCATGAGAGCAAGGTGGCCGCCGGCGGAGCTTCCCCAAATGGCGATCCGGCCGGCATCGAGACGATTGGCGGGCCCCTTCTCGGCGATCCACCGAAGAGCGGCGAGGACGTCGGAGAGCGGGTCGCCGACGTTGCGGGCGACGGGGTGTTTCCGGTAGTCAATGGCGAAGACGGCGACCCTGGAGTCGAGGATTAAGCGGTGTACCTCCCGGTGACGCCAGTCCAGCGCAGCGGAGCGGTCGTTTCCGATCCACCCCCCGCCGTGGACAAAGAGGACGACCGGCCAATTCCCGCGGCGGGGAATGCCTTTCGGGAAAAAGAGGGAACCCTGAAGGGGTCCGCTTTCGGTGATCCGGTAGTCGACCTCAATCCTGTAACCGGGAAGGGGTTCATCGGCGGAGGCGGGAAGATTCATGGATCCACCATTCAAGCAGAGGAGGGAGAGAAGGAAAAAAATCTTGGGGAGAGGATGGGACATCCGGGAAACAACTGTTTTATCTTACGTTGTGATTGGCTGCTGCGTCAACCAATCGTATTGTTCCCAAATTGGGGGTGGTTTCGAGGGGATTTTCTTATTGTGGGCAAAGAGAGGAGGCCCTTAGTTGGGCGAAACCGAAATGCCTGAGTTGCCCCAAATTCTCCACAATTTTTCTGACGAACACGGTGGCTTCGCGATGTTCCATACGATATCTGAGAACCTCGACCGGAATATGGGGCGTGTGCGGGAGGCGGCATGACGATGGCTTCTTCAAGAGAGAGCAGGCAGGGGGATGGAGTTCTCGCGTTCAGCGGATTTCTTTTTGATATGGACGGCCTGCTTCTCGATTCCGAGCGGATTGCCAAGGAAGGATTTGCGCGTTCGTGCCGATACTTCGGGATCGGGAATCGGGAAGCACTCTTTCACCGGTTGATCGGGATCAAGTGGGAGAGGGCGGTGGAAATCCTCCATGACGCTTTATCTGCGGAGGTGGATGCTTCGGCCTTTAGCGATTACTGGGATGCGGATTACCATCGCAACACGTCAGATAAACCCGTTCCGCTGAAACCCGGAGTTTCGAAGCTACTTGATATTCTGAGCAGGGAAGGGCGACCGATGGCGGTGGCGACCTCGACCCGGCATGCGAGTGCGGTGAATAAATTGTCCCGGTCGGGAATCCTCGGCTATTTCCAAAGGGTCATCGGTGGGGATGAGGTCCGGGAGGGAAAACCCCATCCGGAGATTTACCTGAAAGCGGCGCGGGCGCTGGACTGCGACCCACGGGACTGCCTCGCTTTCGAGGATTCAGAGCGGGGAACACGGGCCGCCCTTGCCTCGGGAGCGACCGTGGTTCAGGTTCCCGATCTCTTGCCACCGAGTGAGGAGTTACTTCAGCTGGGCCCGGTGGTCCTCGGGAAAATTGACGACGTGCTGGATTATCCGTTTCCCGCGCGAAGGTAATCGGTGGTGGTTGGCTTCCCGCCTACGCGAAAGGCTACGGGACACATTCAGTGCAAGCGTGGTTGAATCTTCTGCCAGCCCTTTTATGATGAGAGTATGAAATTCATTATGATGAGCAGCCTGTTTCTCCTGTGCCTTTCCTTATTCAGCTTTGGAGAGATCAAGGACCCGGAAACCATTACAGCCCAAGCAAAGGGAAAAGCTTCGCACCTTACCGCGGAAGCCTTTTTAAAGATGCGGGAGGACCACCCGGACCTCCTCCTGATTGATGTGCGGACGAAAGGGGAATACGAGGCCGACCATCTTGAGGGAGCGGTCTTGATACCCCGCGGGACACTGGAATTCGCGATCCAGAAAAAGACGATGGATCCCGATCGACTGATTGTTGTCTATTGTCGGACCGGCGGGCGCGGATCCCTGAGCGCTCTCGCGCTGGAATCGATCGGCTACCGGAACGTTTACGACCTGGATGGCGGCTTCAGGACCTGGGCTAAAGCTGGGCTCCCTGTCTACAATCTACATGGTGAAATAAAAGTGGTCGCCTACGACGAGGGCGAGAACTGAAGCTCCGGTTGCGTCATGGGTGGAGGTGAGTGGGGCCGCCTCACCGGTCAAGGCGTTGGGGGTGGGTGTAGACATTGTAGCGGTCCTCCCGGAGGAAGCCGACGAGGGTGATGCCGCAGTCGCGGGCGAAATTGACGGCGAGGGAGGAGGGGGCGGAAACCCCGGCAAGGAGGGGTGCGCCGATCGCGAGAGTTTTCTGGACCAGCTCGAAGGAGGTGCGGCCACTGACGAGGACGATGGACCGGTTGGCGGGGAGGCGATCCTTGAAGAGGGCCCAGCCTGCGAGCTTATCGAGGGCGTTGTGGCGACCGATATCCTCGCGGACGACAAGCAAGTCCCCTTCTGCGGTAAAGAGGGCGGAGGCGTGGAGGCCGCCGGAGTGCTCGAACTGTCGCTGGGCTCGGTGCATGGCCTCGGGAAGCTGGAGGAGGACGGCTTCCCGGACCCGGAAAGTGCCGTCCGAAGAGATGGGAGGATGTCGTTTGAGGACATCTTCGATGGAGGTGGTCCCGCAGATCCCGCAGGAAGCCTGAATGGTGCCGTAGCGCCGAAGCGGTTCCGGTTCGGGGCCCTCTCCGGAAGCGAGGAAGAGGTCAATCCGGTTGGGCTCGGGTGACCGGATGGCCGCCGGGTTGAGCTCGGAGCGGTGGCGGGCGAGGCCTTCGGTGAAACAGAATCCGGCGGCCAGCTCGGGGTCGTGCCCGGGGGTTCGCATGGTGACGGCGAGGGGCCGGCCCTGCAGCTGTATTTCAAGGGGCTCCTCGATGGAGACCCGGTCTTCGACGATCGAAAACCGGCCGCCCGCGGAGCGCTTGAGGACATTGCCAACGGCAAGGCCGCTTTCTCCGGGGCTGGGAGTCGGGTCGGGCATCCTCAGACGGCCGCCAACTCGCCCGTATTTACTTTTTCGATACGGACACAGGCGTTGTAATCCGGGACGAGGCCGCCGGAGTCCACGACGCCCTTGCGGATGATGGCATTACCCTCGGGCCAGTGGACTTGCAGGTTACGGCGGGAGATGGGGGCGAGGAAGACCCGGCAGGGAAGGGTCCCGATCTCATTGACGAGGTGGACGGAGTCGCCCTGAACGAGGCGAAGTTCCGCGGCATCCTCGGCATTCATGAAGACGGCGTCCCGGCCGGCGCCGGTAATGGGGTCGATTTCGGCATAGATGAGGGTATTGAACTGTTTGCCGCGGCGGGTGCTGACTTTGAAGGGAAATTCGTCGTTGGCTTTTTCTCCGCGGGAGGGGAGCTGGACCGGGCTGAGGCGGGCCTTCCCGGACTCGGTGGGGCAGACCCCGCCGGGACAGAGGTGGGGGCCGCCGTATTGGAACTGATCGCCGGATTTCTGGAGGTTCTGGATGCCATCATAAAGGGGGACGGCCTTGGGGATCTCCTCGCGGATAGCGGGGCCGGAATCACAGCCGAGAATGGAATCGGCGGCTGGGTCGACGGCGCCGCCTACGTGGCGTCCGGCAACATCGGCACCCAGGTCCGCCACAACGGCGTGGAGTACCAGTGCATTGCCAGCCACACCGCCGGCCCGGTCACCGAGCC
>CAYQKH010000084.1:0-6629 GCA_964417945.1 uncultured Opitutales bacterium | reverse complement strand
AGCCGAGAAGGGAATCGGCGGCGGAGTCGACGGCGACGGCGAGGTCGCGAAGGATGCGCCACTCGGACCGGGCCTCGCCGACCTGGCGAGGCAGCTCGGGGCTAAAGATGACACGGCGCTCGGTGGTGGTTTCAGTTCCGCCGCCTTCCTGCTCATAACGGGTGGTGGCGGGAAGGAGGAGGACGGCCTCCCGGGCGGGGATAAACATCTGGTCGGTGAGGATGATGTCCTGATGGACGCGGACGGGAACGCGGGAGAGGGCTTCGCGGACGTGGTTGGGGTCGGGGAGGACGCGGAGAAAATTGCCGCCGAGAGCGTAAAGCACGTCGAGGTTGCCACGGTAGCCTTCCTCGACCATTTCAGTGGTGGTGAGGCCCGGACGGTCGGGGATAGGGAAACCGTAGAGGGCCTCGAGCTCCCGTGCGTTTTCGGGAGTGATCGGCTTGCCTCCGGGGAAGACGGTGGCGTAGGCCCCCATCTCGGCGCCGCCCTGGACGGAGCTGTGCCCACGGATGGGCATGAGTCCGTTTTTATCCCGGCCGAGGTAGCCCCGGAGGAGGCCGATATTGAGGATCATCTGAACGTTCTCCGCACCGTGGGCGTGTTGGGTGATGCCCATGGACCAGACGAGAACGGCGTTTTTCGCCTTCGCGAGCAAGTCAGCAAAGGCCTCGATGGAGGCGCGGTCGAGGCCCGCTTCCTGCTCAAGGGCCCCCCAGTCGGATTGATTTAGCCAGGATTTGAAGTCGTCGAAGTTCTCGACGTGGTCGCGAATAAAGGCGTGGTCGAGAGCGTCCCGGTCGATGAGGATGCGGGCGACGCCGACGAGGAAGGCAAGGTCACCGCCCTGAGCGACGGGATACCAGTAATCGGCGATCGGGGTGCCGAAAACAGCGCTGGAGGCGGTGGAGGGGACCCAGTAACGCTTGAGACCGGGTTCGAGGTAAGGGTTGACGATGACGACCTTGGTTCCGAGTTTTTTGGCCTCGTGGAGATACTTGGTGGTAACCGGCTGGTCGTTGGCGGGATTGGAGCCGAAGAAGACGACAAGATCGGTGCCATACCAATCCGTATAGCTACAGGTGGTGGCAGCGACGCCGAGGGTGGCCTTCATCGCGGCGGTGGAAGGGGAGTGGCAAATCCGGGCGGCATTGTCCACGTTGTTGGTTCCGAGAAAGCGGGCGACTTTTTGGGCCATGTAGTAGATTTCGTTGGTGACCCCTCTTGAGGTGACGAACATGGCGAAGCGGTTGCGGTCGGAGAGCCCGCGGATGCGCTCGCCGAGAAAGGCGTAAGCTTCCTCCCAGGAGAGACGGGAAAACCCCTTTTCACCCGCTCGACGGATCATCGGGTAGGGGAGGCGCCCGAGGTCCCGGAGTTCCTTATTCGACTTGGATTCCAGTCCCGACACGTCCGCGAGAAGAGCGGGGTCGAGCGGCCCCATGGTGTTCAGACGGAGGAGGTTGAGGCGGGTCATGCAAAGGTGGGTCCCGGAAAGGGTCCAGTCCTTGAACCCGGCGACCCCGAGAGCACACCCGTCGCAAACGCCTTTGCTCAAGACCTGCCAACTGTAGCCGAGGTTGGATTTATTTTCCCAAATAATTTTGCCCATATCAAGAAAATGCCGGGGCTTGCGGGAGGCGAGGCCGAAGGGGACCCACTTCTTCCATTTTTCGTCGGGGGATTCGGTGACGCGATGAGGATCAGGAGGAGGATTCATGGTAGTACTGGAGGCGTTGAAAATCTTCCGGTTGGTTCACATTTGCAAATGCTTCCGCGGCATCGGGGGGGATTTTTATGGTGGCTACCTTATGGGATTGAACGCCGGGCTCAATCCAGGAAAGCACGCGGTTTTGACCCTGTTCCAGTCTAGTGGTGGCTTCGCGGAGAAGGGTGGCGGGATAGGAGGCGACGAAGGGGAGGAGGCGGCCGGATACATCCGGGATCCACCCGCAGTCGGTGGGGAACCGGGCCAGTTGTTCGCGGATCCAGTTTTCAGGAAGGAGGGGGTAATCAATCCCAAGGGTGAGGCAGTTTCCTGAGGAAAGCCGCTCGCCGAGAGCGGCAAATCCGGAAAGGGGACCGCATCCCGGGAAATCCGGAGCGTCCTCCACGAATTCAAAGTCGGGTGGCATCCAGGGAGGAGGGGTCCCGGCGACGACGAGCAGAGGAGAGCGTTCGAGGCTGCGGAGGAGAGAAGTTTGGATTTCCCAGAAGGGTCGGCCCCGAAAGAGGAGCAGGGCTTTATCGGTTCCCATTCTTCGGGAAGCCCCCCCGGCGAAAAGCGCGCCGGCCTGACTCGACGTCGGCATCAAAGAGGACCGGTCCGGAGGGTTCCGTCCGTGCGGATCCGGGCCCGAAGCCCTCCCCGGCCCTTGAGGATTTCATAGGCTCCGTCGGTCAGGGCGTGGTTCATCCATTCACAGGGGGCACATTCCTCGCTACCTTCGAATTCGATCCCTTGCAGCTGAAACCGCTGGCCGATCAGTTGATTGAGGTCGACTCCCCGGGTGATGACATTGCGCCGGACGAGCGAGGGGCAATGGCACTGCCGATCGAGTCCCAGTTCGTCGAGAACGGCCTCAAAGACCTCCCCGGAAAAAAAGGTGATCTGGCCTTTAAAATCCTCCTTATAGTTGAGGAACCGGTCGCCTTCGATACCGCGACCGGCGAGACAGCGGATCTCGCTCTGCTCCAGCATCGGGGAGTCCCCCGGAGGCCTGCCGTAGTAGCCCTTGTATTGATGGGCGGGGGTGATGAAAATCCGCTCAATTAATCCTTTCATATGATACACTGTTGGTAAGGAAAGAATGAATCTCACGCCCGCTACGCTCAAGACCCGAAGACCCCAAGATGGAAGAAAATGAGATAGGAAAGATTATTGTGGATGCTGCAGTAAAGGTTTACTCAGCACTTGGGCCGGGTTTGCTTGAATCGGTATACGAAGCGGTGCTTGCGAAAGAATTAGAGCGAAGAGGCTTATTGGTCGCCCAGCTAGGTTGCGGTGCGTATCGAATTCGAAGGCATGAAGTTCGATGAGGGCTTTCGGGCGGACCTCATCATTGAAGAAATAGTGATCCTTTAACTAAAGTCAGTCGAGCAGATGAGTAAAGTCCATCACAAGCAGCTCTTCGCCTATCTTAAGTTGAAGGAACTCAAACTCGGCTATCTCTTGAACTTTGGAGCCTCCTTGATGAAAAATGGAATCAAAAGGATGGTCAACGGACTCGACGATGAGAATCTTGGGGTCTTTGGGTTTTTGCGTGAGTCCAAAAGAGAAGGCCAACCAGGCGGTGCTGGACAACGTCGCTAACGCGCCGCGCCAGACCTAGACGAACCGTTCCGACGGGCTTTTCAAGAGGGAGGAATGGATCCTCAAGCCGTTAAGGGAGCAGTTGGCGGCTGCCAGATCGATTCGGATTTGCCAACAGTCTTTGGGCTGTTCTGGGGTGTCGTTGCGACTTGGTGGGTTGGCCTACATCTGGGTATCGGATTCGCCATTGCAGCAAGAGCGGGGCGACAACCTAAGTTGACTTGGTATCATTTTATGCCACCATTGTGACTAGTGAACCAAAATCACCTTGGCACACTGGAAAAAATCAAATCCCGACCGGAAAGGTCCGACATCCCATGGAAAGACATTGAGGCGCTGTTTCTGGCATTGGGAGCTGAAATCAGCGAGGGAAGCAGTTCTCGGGTGCGCGTCTATCTTAATGGAACGCGGGCGGTTTTTCATCGATCGCATCCTCAAAAAGAAACTGACAAAGGTGCGGTTAAGTCAGTGAAACGGTTTTTGAAAGCAGCAGAGGAATAACTATGGAATACAAAGGATACATTGGGACAGTGCAGTTCGATGAGGAGGCAGAGGTTTTCCACGGAGAAGTCATAAATCTAAAAGATGTGGTCACGTTTCAGTCAGACTCTGTGGAGGGATTGAAGCGAGAGTTCCAAGAATCAGTTGATGATTATCTAGAATTTTGCCGCAATCGAAACGAAGAACCAGAGAGGCCATTTTCAGGGAAACTGACCTTACGACTAAATCCGGAACTTCATCGGCGACTTTACGTTCGATCCAAGAAGGAAAAGAAAAGCCTTAACAATTGGATCAACGATCTACTCGAGCGCGCATTATAGGTATCATAAGGCGACGAAGGAGAGGTTCAAAACCTGGTGTTTATGAACCTCTCTGGGCAGGCAACGGGACCCAGCGCCGCGGGCAGGCCTGAAAGATTTCGGAAAATTCAACATCGCAGGCACCGTCGTCTGGTTACGCACTTGAGTGCGCGCCCAAGCGCCTTCGCCCTCCGGGCTATGGCCGACACGTGCAGCTCATCACATCTTGGCTTCGCGAAACATCCGGTTAGCGGAGGAGGGGATCGAGGCCCTATTGGGGGCTTGAAACGAGATTCAGGCGATAGACTCCGGCACGCGCGGAGGACTGGTTTTCGAGGAGAAGGTAGAGACGGCCATCCGGTGCGTTGAAGATATCGCGGACCCGCCCCTGATCGATCATGATAATCTCGTCTTCGACTACACGGTTTTCCCGAAGGCGGAGGCGGTGGAGCTGCTCGGTGACGAGGCCGCCTGCAAAGAGGTCGCCGAACCATTGGGGAAAGGCGGAACCGGTGTAAAAGGCGATACCGCAGACGGCGATGGAGGGCGTCCAGAAATGGGCGGGTTGTTCCATGCCCTCCTTTGCGGTAAAGGAGGTAATAGGGGTTCCGTTGTAATTCATCCCGTGGGTGATGACGGGCCAGCCGTAATTGCGCCCGGGAAGGATACGGTTGATTTCATCGCCCCCGCGGGGTCCGTGTTCGCTCTCCCAGAGATCCCCGGTTTCGGGATGGGACGCGAGGCCCTGCGGATTGCGGTTCCCGTATGACCAGATGGTGGGGAACGCGCCCGGGGTGTCCACAAAGGGGTTATCGTCGGGGATCCGCCCGTCCTCATGGATGCGGTGGACCTTTCCGCAGGGGTTGTCCAGTTCCTGCGCAAGTTCCTGCCGGCCGCGATCCCCAATGCTGAAAAAGAGGTATCCGTCCCGGAAGACGATCCGGGTGCCGAAGTGAAAACCGGTGTTCAGGTTCATCTCCGGGGGAACCCGGAAAATTTCTTCCTCGGCAGTCCAGCGAAGGCCATTCAGTCGTCCTCGGACGATTGCGGTCATGCCGCCACCCCGGCCCTTTTCTCTGAAGGCGAGGTAAATCCAGCCATTTTCGGTGTAGCGGGGATGGACGGCGACCTCCATCAAGCCGCCCTGTCCGCGATCCCAGACTTTGGGGGTCCCCTTGACCGGTCCCCGCCACTGGCGACCATCGAGCATCCAGAGGGATCCGCTCTTCTCGGTGACGAGGAATCGACCATCGGGGAGGGCGTCGATACCCCAGAGGATCCCCGATTGTTCGGCAACTTCTTCCAGCTGGAAATCATGGAGCTTGGAAGAGAATCGCCCCTCTTGAGGAAGGGCTTGTCGCCCGATTTCGCCTTCGCGGGCGATCCGGCCGCGCTCCCGGATGAGGATGACGAGGGAGCGGATCTGTTTTTCGGAAAAGACCTCGCCATAGGCTTGCATGCCCATATCGGGGATGCCTTCCCGGATAACGCGGGCGATGTCGTCGTCGGAGCTGCCATACTTCCAGACGTCGTCGACAAGGGAGCCGCCAAGTCCTCCGTCCATCTCCTCCCCATGGCAGGAGGCGCAAGACATCTGGTAAAGCCGGTTCGCGGGGCCGGTGCCGACGCCGTATTGGGCCTGAAGGACGATGGGAAAACAGACAAGCAGGGGCAGTAGGTGGCGCATGAGGAGGAGTAAGGTGAAAAAATCGCGCGATTCAAGCACCCAGCTGATACGGGGATGGATAGAGGGTAAAGACGAGGGTGACTGGGGTAGCGGCAGCGGGTTTGGCGAGGGCCCAACAGCCCTCGCGAACGGCCGGAGGGAGGAAGGAGGGCGGATTGTTTTCGGGCGGGCAGGACCTTGCTGAGGAAGAGCATCAACACGACCATGAAAACAAAATTGAGCCCGACAGAGGGGAGCCAGTGGATCTTGAACCCACCGACACGGTTGCCGGGAATCCAACTGAAGAGGGTGTAGACCCCTTCCGGGGCGTGAACAATAAGGAGGGCGAGCCCCATCGCGAGGATGGCGAGGATGATGCCGAAAATTTGCTCGGTGGAGAGGAGGGCGAGCATGGAAAACAGGGGAGGGTCAGTCTCCGGAAGCGGAAAAGCGAGGAAAACACGGCGGGCTGACCCTTCATGACCCCCTTTCAACCTGATGATTTTGGTTTTCCCATTCTTTTGAGCCGAGTTTGATATCGACCGAGGAAGGTTCCTCATGAGCGGCCGTTTCCCCGAGCGAGGACGTGGTGGGTGGCTCGCAGGTATCCAAACCGCGACGGATTAGGCTTATTGGCCGATACATCGAAACGCCTCAAGAATCAAAAGGCATGTATTGACCCCTTTTGCGACCCCCCTTCATGACTCTCTTTCAACCTGATGATTTTGGTTTTCCCATTCTTTTGAGCCGAGTTTGATATCGACCGAGGAAGGTTCCTCATGAGCGGCCGTTTCCCCGAGCGAGGACGTGGTGGGTGGCTCGCAGGTATCCAAACCGCGACGGATTAGGC